>NZ_JAWLIR010000095.1:0-716 GCF_033485195.1 Sporosarcina beigongshangi | reverse complement strand
ATAGAGCACCTGACTACGGATCAGGAGGTTGTGGATTCGACTTCTGCCGGGCGCGCCATTTTATCTTATATTTTACGGGAAGTAGCTCAGCTTGGTAGAGCACTTGGTTTGGGACCAAGGGGTCGCAGGTTCGAATCCTGTCTTCCCGACCACTAAGATTTTGGGGCCTTAGCTCAGCTGGGAGAGCGCCTGCCTTGCACGCAGGAGGTCAGCGGTTCGATCCCGCTAGGCTCCACCAAAACAACTTATATAAAGATCCTGGCGGCGTAGCTCAGCTGGCTAGAGCGTACGGTTCATACCCGTAAGGTCGGGGGTTCGATCCCCTCTGCCGCCATCTTAAAGGACCTTTAGCTCAGTTGGTTAGAGCAGACGGCTCATAACCGTCCGGTCGCAGGTTCGAGTCCTGCAAGGTCCACCAGTACTATATTTTTACATGGAGGTATACCCAAGTTCGGCTGAAGGGAACGGTCTTGAAAACCGTCAGGCGGGTTAAACCGCGCGGGGGTTCGAATCCCTCTACCTCCTCCATTTTTTCTTGAAATGTTAAACTGTACTGAAAAAGAATATTATTGTCGCGGGGTGGAGCAAGTCGCATAACGAAGAATGCGGTTTGTGTAATTTCCTAAAAGGAAATTACAACGAAGTCCTAGACGAGAAATGAATTGCGTAATACATTTTTATAGTTATGAATAATATTGTCGCGGGGTGGAGCAGTG
>NZ_JAWLIR010000094.1:0-930 GCF_033485195.1 Sporosarcina beigongshangi | reverse complement strand
CCCTCGTATATTAGTAGTAAGAGCTCTTTCCGATAGAATTTCCAGTTGATCCGGACTGCTGGAGAGTCTGTTGGATTTCCTATAGGAAACGGTTGCCTTTTGGCTTCCTCACCCTGTTTATGTTTTACCTGTTTGACCCCTGTTTTACCGAGGAGGCCAAAAGGATAAATCATCATTTATTTGTTTTCAGAAATAAAAAACTAGCTAACAGGTGCTTACCTGCTTCTTTGAATTGCCCAATTTCATATTGTGTAGACGAAGGATGGGGGATGCCCCATTTCAGTACTTCGTCCTTTTTTATTTATACCTACTTTTCTCTCAGACCGTGCCCATGAGACAATGGAACGGACAAGATTGACACAGGAAATAGCTTTTCCCCCTTGCGGGCACTTATGTGTACTGCTTAATTAGCCTGCTACCCATCGTTCATTATTGAAGGTCTAACCACTGGCTGCGACGCTGGTGAAGAAGAGAGTGTAGCGCTCATTTTGGTCTTCTTCCCTTTGATTGCTAATAACGAGGCAGACATCGATGATTCTGATGGGCACCCAGGTCTGAGACAATCTTGATTAACTACCACCTAAGGAGGTGATTGGCATGTCACAAATGCTAGTCGGTATAGACGTGAGTTTACGCTCCCATCATGTCCATTTCATGCATGGCGAGGGGCATACTCTAGCTGATTTTTCTGTTTCTAACGATACAGAAGGTGCGAATACCTTAATTCACAAGCTTTTAAAAACAGCGGAAAAAAATCAGTGCGAACACATTAAAATCGGACTTGAAGCCACAGATCAATATAGTTGGCATATTGCACATTATTTAAAAAGCGAATTAAAGGGGTATGAACCTTCGGTTCAAAGTATGGTTTATATGCTGAATGCACGCAAAGTATCTCGCTTTAAAAAGGGCTATGATACGTTACCGAAA
>NZ_JAWLIR010000093.1:0-939 GCF_033485195.1 Sporosarcina beigongshangi | reverse complement strand
ATAAGTATCGTTCATAAAAAAGTTCTTGCAAATCTTAACTGATTTGATATAATGAGTATTGTCTTTGGAAAAAGATAATGCAGGTCTGGTGACGAAGGCGAAGAGGTCACACCCGTTCCCATCCCGAACACGGAAGTTAAGCTCTTCAGCGCCGATGGTAGTTGGGGGTTTCTCCCTGCAAGAGTAGGACGTCGCCGGGCCTGTATAATTCATTACATACAAACTTAAAAATGTATCATTATACTCTCCGTAAAATTGGGAGAAGCAAGCAGGTCGCGGAAGCGATTGAGAGAGGGAAGGAGCGTACAATAGTACGTGACTGACTGAGCGAATGAAGCTGACAAAGAGATGCGCAGCTTATCGCAATTTTACCCAGGAGGATTAGCTCAGCTGGGAGAGCACCTGCCTTACAAGCAGGGGGTCGGCGGTTCGAGCCCGTCATCCTCCACCATTTCTTTAATAAATACACTTTAGCCGGTGTAGCTCAACTGGTAGAGCAACTGACTTGTAATCAGTAGGTTGAGGGTTCAAGTCCTTTCGCCGGCACCACTTTTCCGAGCCATTAGCTCAGTTGGTAGAGCATCTGACTTTTAATCAGAGGGTCGCAGGTTCGAATCCTGCATGGCTCACCATTTTCACTTTTCATGACTGCAAGTCATGTTATATATTGCGGGTATGGCGGAACTGGCAGACGCGCTAGACTTAGGATCTAGTGCCTTCGGGCGTGGGGGTTCGACTCCCTTTACCCGCACTTATAATGCGGAAGTAGTTCAGTGGTAGAATACGACCTTGCCAAGGTCGGGGTCGCGGGTTCGAATCCCGTCTTCCGCTTCATTTATTTAGCCGGGGTGGCGGAACTGGCAGACGCACAGGACTTAAAATCCTGCGGTAGGTGACTACCGTACCGGTTCGATTCCGGTTCTCGGCACCAATTCTTAT
>NZ_JAWLIR010000092.1:0-977 GCF_033485195.1 Sporosarcina beigongshangi | reverse complement strand
GAGGCCACTGAAAAACCTACGGTTTTAAGTCCCATAAGTGAACCTAAATTGAAAAAGACGTTATTTCATTCGAAGATGAACGAAATAACGTCTTTTCCTTTTGTATTCCTTACTCTGATTCCTTCATTAGCGTCCTAATTCGTTTGAGATTGACCGCAAATATAGCCATCGCCCCTTGTATCTGCATACCAAATAGACCCGCAGATGTGGCTACATCATACCCGTGTCTATGTTTCAACTCACTATTCTTCGCTTCAATTTTATAACGTGATTTCGCCTTCTTTTTAAACTCCTCACTATTTTGAAAAGCTTCTTGATCCTTGTGTTCAGTCGATTTAATCGTCACGGAATAGGTTTTACTTTTCGATCCTTCCTTATAACAACCTTCACGTAGCGGGCAAGTTTTACATGTATCAATATCAAAATAATAGGTTTGAATTTGATTCTTTCCTACATTTTTCTTTCCTGTACGCGCTGTTCGAATGGCCATATGGCCTGCTTTACAAACATACATACCTGCATCTTTATTAAACTCAAATTCATCTTCTTTTGTGCGATGGCCTTGTGTAATGTTGGGATTTAATTTGGAGATGAGTTCAAGTTGATTGTCCTTTGCATAGCGAATATTATCTTTTTCGGAGTAAGCTGTATCTCCGAGCACCGTTTCAATTTCCATACCTGTTTCTTGGCTTTTTATAATTAAATCTTGCAGATATTTCCCATCACTTTGTTCACCAGTTGTCACAATCGCCGCTGTAATAATCCGTTCATCATTCATCGCAATATGCGTTTTATAGCCAAAGAAAGAAGAGTCAGCAGTTTTATGACCAACCCGTGCATCTGAATCCGCTGAAAACTGGAGCTGTTCGGTGTAATCTTCCACAACTTCTTTCAACATATTTAACTTCTCTTTGACGGCTGGAATGGATACAAGATGGGACTCTTTTTCAATCACTGAAATTACTTCTTCACAATAC
>NZ_JAWLIR010000091.1:0-978 GCF_033485195.1 Sporosarcina beigongshangi | reverse complement strand
TCACATGTGAATTAGCGGTCTTTAAAACGTCTACAAATCAACATTTAAAACAAATAGCACTTGCATTAACATTCAAATTAATATACCCTGAATTATTTACCTAATATTTACAAGCGGCTGTCATTCCCTATCTAATAAGCTTTCTTTATATGTATTTCCGCATGAAATAAATAGAAAAAGAATCCATTTCCGCTAAGGTAAAATCACCACAAAATAACCAGTAGAAAGGATTCCTATGATACCTACATTACCGCAAATCAGCCTGAATTACAATCGACGTATTAAATTATCTAATGACAGTGAAGCTCTTTCTTCCGATACAGGTATGTTTCTTTTCCAAGAGTTTGATGAAAAGCTTGACTTCTCACAAACATTCTATAAACATCTTCATTTATACGACACAAAATCTCACTGGATTCATTCAAATGAAAACTTGTTGAATCAAAAGATTTATCAAATGATTGCGGGCTACGCTGAAGATGACGCGGGACCCTGTTTTCACTCAAATCCTTAGCACACCTGTATTAGACTTTCAACCAAGTCTTTCTGGTTTTTGGAACGGTTTGATGCAAATTCAATTGCACAACTACAAGAGGGCAATCAAGAAATCCTTGATAAAGTGCATCATCATAGGAAGTCCAAAGCCATCATCTTCGATTTGGATTCTACGCACGCTGATGCTTACGGTAACCAACAATCAATTACGTATAATGCTCACTATGGAACCGTAGGTTTCCATCCCTTAGTTACTTTCGACAGTATCACAGGTGATTTCCTAAAAACTCAGCTTCGTCCTGGCAACGTTTACACCTCCAATGGGGTAGTCGAATTCAGCCAACCTTTGATTGAACATTACAATGAGCATTTTCCGGAAGAAAAAAGCAGATGCAAATTCAAACCATTCGTACACTAATTGTCAAAGTGGCTAGTAAATTGGTGAAGTCTGGACAATCCCTTGAGTATTGCCGACAGAATGAG
>NZ_JAWLIR010000089.1:0-1074 GCF_033485195.1 Sporosarcina beigongshangi | reverse complement strand
AGCCCAGTGGTAATATGTCAAGCACCTAAAACATGAAAACTGGAAATTCATTGCGGCTTCTAAGCGCAAACTTCCGTTATTAGGCATATTCAAATAAACCTCGCAATTCCAATGAAAAAAGGGTGAAATTGGAAGTGTTATAGGATGTTCGAAAGTAAGAGATTGCGCGTCGTTACTCTCTCCTTTCTTGCGGTATGTATAGCTGATTCGTGCGTAGTAGCGAATGCACGAGGCGTACAAGTTTTCTAGCGGTTAAGACGAGAGCACGTTTATGTTGATGTTTGGTGACTTCATTGTATTTCTTTTGATAAAAGGCTTTATATTCGGCGTCATACTTGCGTATGGCGTCTGCAGCTTGTACAAGATAATAACGTAAGTATTTATTGCCTGTCCGCATTCGGCTCGTATTTTCGGCTTCAAATTCTCCAGATTGATACTGGGTCCAAACGAGCCCTGCGTATTTCGCTAATGCATGGTGGTCGTCAAAACGCTTGATATCGCCAATTTCAGCGAGTAAACCGGCTGCATAGACAGGACCAATGCCTTTTACGGACGTTAAGGTTTGTGTAATACCTTTCATCATCCGGTCAATTTCTTGATCGAGACGTTTGATTTGGCTTTCCATATGGCGAATTGTACTTAAAATCACGGACAGTGACAGATTGATTGGGTCGGCCATCATTTTGTCCAAACGATAAGAACTACGTGCGAGTTTTTGAAGATACTTCGCAATTTCTTCAGGCTCTGCAAAACGGTTTTTGCCTTTCTCTTGTAAGAACTCGATGAGTTCCTCGACGGGCATTTCTGCAATCGTTTCAGGATCTAATTCTTCAATCACAGCGACGCTTGTCGCACCAAATGTGTTGGAGAAGGGGTTATCTTGGCGTAAGCCACTAAATTTCAAAAATACTTGGTTCATCATGTACGTTTTATTACGTGCAATTTCATGCATCAAGTGAAAGCGCGTGCGTGTTAAACGGCGCAAAGCATCATACTGTAGGGTTTCTTGCATTTCATGTGGCAGACGTCCAAAGCGTAAATGATCCGCAATTACCCAGGCGTCAATCCGGTCGT
>NZ_JAWLIR010000088.1:0-1111 GCF_033485195.1 Sporosarcina beigongshangi | reverse complement strand
CAACAACTAATTTCAATTTCTTTCGCTGTTTTCATTACGCTTGAGGAGCGACGTTCCCTACTATAACATCTCTTCCAGAACGAGTCAACAATTGTTTTAACTTCTTTTTTGTTGTATCTCGCTCCCAGAGGACATGTACTAATATACAATACAGTGATACAAAAAATCAAGCTTTTTTCGAAAAAAGTTTTTCGCGCAGTTTATTCCCATCAATGACAAATAGCAATATCCCTGCTATAACAACTACTCCGCCGATAATTTGAGATGTTGTCAAGGTTTCATTAAAGATATAAAATGCTAAAATTGCCGCTCCTACTGGTTCGAATAAGATTGCGATAGATATTACATTCGTACTGACCCACTTGATGGCCCAGTTGAACATTGTATGACCTAGTAGGTTCGGAATGAGTGCAAGCATAAAAAACCAAAACCAATCCGTGTTTGAATAAGGACCGAACGATTCTCCTTTAATGAGAACATAAAAAAATAATGTAAGAGTGCTTATCGAGTAAACGACAAACGTATAAGTAATAAGTGAAAGACGTTTTCGAACATCTTGGCCAAATAAAAGATAGGCAGTAATCAATGCACACCCCGCGAGCGCCAGCATATCTCCATAAAATGCAGTGCCACTCAACGCAAAGTCTCCCCAGCTAATAATCACGCTCCCAGCGATGGCAATGATTGCGGAAAGTATCGTTTTAAATGATAACTTCTCTTTAAAGAAGAAATAAGTTCCGATAAAAGCGAATATCGGCTGCAAAGTAACGAGTACAGTTGAACTGGCTACCGAGGTGTAATTTAAAGATTCAAACCATAAAATGAAATGGAAGGCTAAAAACACACCTGCGATTGTAGAAAAGATCCAATCTTTTTTACCGAGTGTCAAAATTTCCTTTCTATACTTAATGAGGAAGATCGGTAACATCAGCAAGACAGAGAATAGCATTCGATAAAAAGCAATCACACCGGCGTCAGCTGTTGCGAGTTTGACGAAGATTGCAGAAAGGGCTACGGATATTACGCCAATGATGATTGGAATATAAGGATGAATTGCGGGTTTTTCCATTTTAGAACACATCTCTTTCAAAAGGAATGATATATATAGGTT
>NZ_JAWLIR010000087.1:0-1242 GCF_033485195.1 Sporosarcina beigongshangi | reverse complement strand
TGGACTAACCTAAATTAATGAGACAATATAAAACACCTTCGGAGTGGTACACTTGTAAACAAGTACTTACATCGGAGGTGTTTTTGCGTGGGCAAAAACGTATATTCAAGCGAAGTTAAATGGGCAGTTGTTAAGGATAAATTAAGTGGTGAATTGACGAACAAGCAGATTATGGAGAAGCACGGAATTAAAAATGATTCACAGATTAAGACTTGGATGAAATGGTACCGTTCGAATGAAATCTATCGATTTGATCAGCCGATTGGTAAACAATACACTTTTGGTCACGGTCCTGATTTCTCCAGCGAAGAGGACAAACGAGAACGTCAATTTTCTCATTTAAAGATGGAGAATGAAATTCTAAAAAAGTACATGGAAATCGAAAGGGAGTTAAAAAAGAAATAGTTCTACAGATTGTAGAGAAATCTAAAAAGAAGTATACGATTAAGGCTATCTTGTCCGCGCTAGGAGTACCACGGGCGAACTATTATAGGTGGTGTCTTCAAGGCATCGATAAGTCGCTTTCAGTAGAAGAGGAAGCGATTATGGAACTATGTAAGAGCACTAAATATCGGAATGGACATAGAAAAATAAAGGCAATGTTAAAACAGAAATATCACATTGAATTGCATCGCAACACCGTTCAGACTCTAATGCAAAAGCATAACTTGCAGTGTCGTATTAAGCCAAAACGGAAGTGGAAATCTCAAGGAGAAAGTATCATAATTGCCCCTAATCTTCTTAAGCGTGATTTCACCGCTAGCGAACCCAACAAAAAATGGGTAACAGACATCACATATATCCAATATGGCAGTACAACAAAATATCTTTCGACCATTATGGATTTATTCAATAATGAAATTGTCGCTTACAAATTATACGATCATCAACAGACACCACTCGTAATTGACACGTTAAAGGAGGCACTGGCTATTCGTAATCACCCCGAAGGTGTGATTGTGCATTCAGACCAAGGAAGTGTTTACACGTCTTATGCGTATCAGGCCTGCATTAAGGATAACGACCTTGTCAGCAGCATGTCGCGTAGGGGAAACTGTTGGGATAATGCGGTGATTGAATCTTTTCATTCGAACTTGAAGTCTGAGGAATTTCAATATGTTAAATTTAATTCGTTACGCAACCAAGATGTATTTGAGCGGGTTATTACTTATTTAAATTATTATAATGAAGAACGTATCCAAGAAAAATTAGGCTACCTAACACCCATAAAATATGGTGTCA
>NZ_JAWLIR010000086.1:0-1358 GCF_033485195.1 Sporosarcina beigongshangi | reverse complement strand
GAGAAGACGGGGTATGTATCGATAGAGTGATTGAAGAAAGATCTGAAAAGGTCTTTTTTTATGGGTAACATTTGTATGACATATTTCGTCATGAATGCAATGAGGAAACAGTGGTATACGATTTGAAGGTGCCCAAAGTTTTACTCGCAATAATGTGGGGTATTGTTACCATCCAGTTATCCACATATGTCTTTGATTATCGGAAATCGTAATGAATTCACCTGAATTTCACTATACTTGGTTATGGAATGAACGCAGGGAAATTCCACTATTGGAGGGGTTAATTTGAAAATACTGATGATAATGGGAAATATTATTATATATGTTGTAGTGGCAATTATTGTAGCATTACCTATATTGTTTTTATCTTTTTTATTCATTCCACCGACTATGTTGTATATTATTCCACTGATTATTGCGCTCTATGTTTTTCTGCTTGTTCTTTTTACATTCAAAACATTTGGTTTGACTAAGCGACCATTTGGAAAGAAAGCATTTTACGGAGTGACTGGTGTTATTGTGGCGGTCGGGTTATCCTTTTCAATTTCGTGGTTGTATAAGCAGTCATTGGACAGTGTTGAAGATGCTGAAGTAGATTTACAGCAATACATGCCGTTTGAAGAAGGAACTAGAGTAGTGAAGCTGGATAAGCCGACAACCTTGAAGATTGAATCGAATTTACCAATCATTGATGGTGCGACCGCATTGTATCCGATGTATGCGGCATTCGCACAGGCGGTATATCCAAAGAAATCGTACCCGATTTATGACAGCGAAGTAATGTCCAATATGACACATGTAGCATATGAAAATCTTATTGAGGGAAGGGTGGATTTAATTTTTGTAGCAGGACCCTCAGCAGATCAAATCGAATCTGCTAAACTGGCCGGGAAAGAATTGAAATTGACCCCAATAGGTAAGGAAGCGTTTGTCTTTTTTGTTAACTCTAAAAATAGAGTGAAAGGGCTGACAAAGGATGAAATCAAAGGTATTTATTCGGGTGAAATTATTAATTGGAAAGAAGTCGGCGGAAAGAATAAGGTTATTCGCGCTTTTCAACGACCTGAAGGTAGCGGAAGCCAAACGGCGCTTCAAAATATGATGGGCGATGTACCAATCACGGATCCTCCGGTCGAAAACGTGATTGACCTTATGGGAGGAATTATTGACCGTGTGTCGGCTTATACGAACTACAACAATGCAATTGGTTTTACATTCAGGTATTACTCTACTGAAATGGTCAGGAACGATAAAATCCGTTTGCTTCAAGTGGAAGGCGTTGAACCGACAGTTGACACAATCCGTCGAGGTGACTATCCGATTGCAAGTGAATTTTATGCGGTGACTGCTGGTAGTGA
>NZ_JAWLIR010000085.1:0-1478 GCF_033485195.1 Sporosarcina beigongshangi | reverse complement strand
GTGTTGTGACCCCTAAAAGTTAGAGTTTATATTAAGCAGCTAATTGGCTGGTGTGAAGACGGTATTGAACCGGGCTCATGCCAGCCAATTTCAGTTTGATACGTTTGTTATTGTAATAATAGATGTATGACTCAATATCTCTTTTAAGTTCCTCATACGTGCGAAGCGGTTCACCATAGTACATCTCTTGCTTCAAAAGCCCAAAGAAGTTTTCCATGGGTGAATTGTCTAAGCAGTTTCCCTTGCGTGACATGCTTTGGAACACGTTGTGTTCCTTAAGGGTATTGACCCATCTTATGTGCTGATAATGCCAGCCCTGGTCAGAATGGATAGTCGTTCGATATCTTGAATCCTTTATGACTTGAAGAGCGTCTTCCAGGGGTTTCATCACAAAGTCCAGTGTCGGACGCATGCTGATACCGTGTGAAAGGATCTCCCCATTATACATGTCCATCATGGGGCTGAGATAGAGTTTGAGACCGTCTGAACACTTGAATTCTGTAATGTCTGTTGTCAGCTTTTGATGAGCGATTGTTGTGTTGAAACGACGACGAAGACGGTTTTTAGCTATTGTACCGATATTTCCTTTGTAAGAACTATAGCGACGTGATTTTCGCATGAACTTAGTTCCCTTCAGTTCCAGTTTCCCCATGATACGCTGAACCTTTTTATGGTTCACTTGGATACCCCGGTTCTTCAACTCCAGTTGAATTCGGCGGTAACCATAGTTCCCATCGTGTTCTTCAAAAATAGATTGTATTTTTTCTTCTAGCGATTGATCAGGATTCGCGATTTGCATTCTTTTCACTTGATAGTGGTAGGAAGATTCGGGAATACCTATGACTTGAAGGATGTCCTTTAGTCGGAATTTTTCTTTGAGCTCGAATGATAGAGCTGCTTGTGCTTTTCGAGATAACCTTCCGGATCCATCTGAAAAGCTCGTAACTTTTTTAGGTACTCCACCTCCAAACGGAGGAGTTCGTTTTCCTGTTCTAGTTTCTGTTCCCGTGTCATTTCATTATTTTCTTGATGCTTCTTATTTTTTTCATTCTTCACTTTATCCGACATAGCTGGCCGTCCCCTCGGTCTGTTCAGAGCCTCAACACCGTGTTTCAGGAGTTTTCTCTTCCATGAAGCAATCATCGACGGGTTGGTCAATCCGAAGTGAAGTGCTGTTTCAGCTAATGAAGCACCTGTTCTTTTCATAAAGCTTAATACATCCAGCTTGAATTTAACAGAGTAAACTTCAGCATTCTTCTTTCTACGTAATCCCTCCGCACCGTATTTCTTGTATACGTTCACCCAATTATTAAGCTGTCTGTGAGATTTTATATCGTGTTTGCGCGCTAGTAGCTTGAAACCCAGTGGACCGTGCAGATATTCACGTACAACCATCAGCTTAAATGCATCGCTATATTTAGCCATAATAAAAACACCCCAAAAGTTAGATTTGACTCTAACTTTTGGGGTGCACATCA
>NZ_JAWLIR010000084.1:0-1876 GCF_033485195.1 Sporosarcina beigongshangi | reverse complement strand
TGGTGTGCCCGGCATGGGTAATCGCTAGGTGGTGAAAGTCCACTACAGGCTTGGCAGTAGGAACTGTTAGCAGAAGGCAAGGGTGTCCACCGCGAGGTGGAATCTGAAGGAAGCCGTATGCAAATTCTCGAACTGACGAACAGAAACTATATACAAGGCTGACTTGGGACGGATAAGTCTGCCATACAAGACAAAGTCCAATACTGCCCGAATCCCATACAGTAGATATAGCAGTTACATGAGAAGAAAGTGATTACCCTTACCCGGGGAGGTCTCACGGACGAGTGAAAACTCGGTTGAAACAAGATTTATCGTGAGAAGTCAGCAGAAACCATAGTAGTTTCCTTACGGAAATGAAGGGTGGAACAATCTTAAATCTTGGAAAACAGGGAGGTGTAGACATCACCGCCAAAGCACAGCAAACATCACGGTAATTACCAAGAGATGGCTGCCTATGGAGAGATAAGTTGGAAACGAAAGGGTACATAGGAGCGTGCAGGGATGTCGCATGGATATGAAAGAACAAGATGGTATCAGCTTAATCGAACAGGTTATTGCAGATGATAATCTTTGGAGAGCCTACAAGAAAGTCAGAAAGAATAAAGGAGCCCCAGGTGTAGATGGTATTACAGTCTATCAATTAAAAAGCCATATGGAGAAATATTATCAGCCTCTAAAGCAAAAGCTGAAGGATGGGTCCTATCAACCCCAACCCGTTAAAAGAGTTGCGATACCGAAAGCAGATGGGTCGAAAAGATACTTAGGTATTCCATGTGTCTTAGATAGAGTCGTTCAACAAGCGATTCTTCAAGTCATTGAACCAATCATTGACCCTCATTTTTCAGATAATAGCTACGGTTTTCGAAAAGGAAGAAGTGCCCACCAAGCTATTAAAAAGGCTGAGGAATATTACCAAGAAGGTTTTAAAGTGGTAGTGGACTGTGATTTGAAAAGTTACTTTGACACCATCCATCACCAGAGAATACGCGGTTATCTGGACTATTTCATCTCAGATAAAATGGTACTCCTCCTAATCTGGAAGTTCCTACGCTCGGGCATCCTCGATAAAGACATCTACATCGAGACAAAGAAAGGTGCACCGCAAGGTGGACCCCTGTCTCCTATTCTAGCCAATGTCTACCTCAATATGTTAGACAGAGAGCTGGAAAAGAGAGGACACCGATTCGTTCGATATGCCGATGACTTCGTCATTTATGTCAAAAGCAAACGTGCGGGTGAAAGGGTAATGGAAAGTGTCACCACCTTCTTGGAGCAGGACCTTCAACTGACGATTAGCCAGGAGAAAAGCCAGATATGCGGCTCCACAAAAGCTACATTTTTAGGCTTTAACATTCAAAATCTCATGGGAAAGTAGGTTGCCGACCAAGTAAGTCGGCAAAACAGCGCTTCAAAGACAAGCTAAGAAAGCGAACCAGTAGAAAACGTCCTGGTCCTTTCATAGATATCATCACAAAGATTAATCAAACAATAACTGGATGGATTAACTATTACGGAGTCGCTAACATGAAGAAATTCATCGGAGAAACTCAGCAATGGTTAAATCATCGCTTAAGACAATTGATATGGAAAAGATGGAAGAAACCACGTACTCGCTACCAAAAACTTCGCAACTTTGGCATTGACCATGATGATGCGATGAAATTGGCAAATTCCCGTAAGGGATACTGGCGACTATCACGTAGTGCAATTATCCATCGCGCCATAACAAAAGAAAAACTCACAAAGTGGGGACTAAAGGATATGTCCCAACTTTATGAGTCTCGATACTTAAAAGGTTGAACCGCCGTATACCGAACGGTACGTACGGTGGTGTGAGAGGTCGGCTAGTCAATTAATGATTAGCCTCCTACTCGAT
>NZ_JAWLIR010000083.1:0-1918 GCF_033485195.1 Sporosarcina beigongshangi | reverse complement strand
TGATTCACACCCAAAAAGCTGAAATTCCTTCGAACACCGCTCCGGCGCTTCGTGGATGCCTCCCGTGATAAGCCTGTCAGAAAACCACTGTCAGTCTTATCACTTCGGCTACCACTTGAAAGGCGCCTTCGCTAATTTTACATTAAAATTCTATACTTCAACCTTTATAGAACGAAAAAATGATAAAATAGTAGTAACAGCTACTAATTGGAGGTTTTCCCTATGTTCAAGCCCGGAAGAAAAGAGCAACAAGTTTCAATAGATGACCGATTCCTTGACTTTCCAAAGTATATTTTGGAGGCACTTCAAAACAGTTTTGCGGAAGGCTTCTATACAGATATCTTTTTGAAGGTCAATGAAAATCGTTTTTCCGTGCTTTACAGTGAGACTTTCAGTCGTCCCAATAAACCCGTAAACATCCTAGTTAGCCTACTCATCCTCAAAGAATTGCATAATTTAACTGATGAACAATTACTTTCTTCCCTTTATTTTGATTATCGATACCAGTATGCCTTAGGCATTGAGAATTTCGAAAAGGAAAAAATCTGCATAAATACACTAACGAACTTTCGCCAACGTTTAGTTGAATATGAAGTGACAACGGGTACCGACCTACTAAAAGCCGAAGTAGATGCATTGTCTGCACAATTAGCCGATCTTATCGAATTAGACAAGAGTATGGCACGTATGGATTCATTTCTCTTGAGCAGTTCCTGCAAGAAGTTATCCCGTTTAGAACTTGTTTATCGTGTTGTTCAACAGATGATTCAAGCTACGCATAAAGTAGACCCGACTTTGGTTCCTGAACATCTCCAAGCGTACTTGAAGAGTGAACATAAAAACAAGACAATCTATCACGCCAAGAGTAGTGAAGTCGGAGACAAGTTAGCCATACAATTCGAAAACGCAGCTGAATTATATCAACACTTATTTAACAAAAGTGGGTTCCGGGAGATGAAGGTATTCCAAGTACTCACACGTCTTTTGAATGAACAGTGTATCGAAACGGAAGAAGGTGTTCTCATTCCGTTGGAAGGAAAAGAGTTGTCACCAAGTAACTTGCAAAACCCATCCGATCCGGATGCCACTTACCGCTACAAGAATGGAAAAGGCGATGTTGGCTATGTCGTCAATCTGGTGGAAGTCCGTGATCAAGAGAAAAATATTGGGCTTATTTTAAGTCACGATGTACAAAACAATCTTTACAGTGACGCTGAGTTTGGAGAAAACTTTATAGAACAAGACCCCCTTGCAAACGAAATCGAGGTTTTATCGGCAGATGGTGCTTATTACCGTCAAGAGTCATTAGAAAAGGCGAAGAACAAAGACATTGAAATGAGCGTTTCAACAATGACGGGACGAAAGCCTTCCAAGGACAAGTTGCCTACAAATCAATTTCAAATCGACGAAAATCAACAGATTACAGAATGTCCTGCCGGCTATAAACCAGTACTGACTAAGTATGACGCGGAGAAAAAAGTATACACAGCCAAATTTTCAAAAGAACAGTGTGCCTCATGTCCATTATTGGATCAATGCCCGATTCAGCAACAAAAGAAATTCAACACTGTACGATTCTCGGAAAACAAATTACAAACGGATATCGTACGAAGTGAAATGAATAGCGAAAGACATTTTCTTCTTTCTAACTTCAGAGCCGGAGTTGAAGGAATTGTGTCAGCACTCCGGAGGGGATTCAAAATTGACGATATTCCCATCCGTGGATTAGTGCGCTCAAAAATCTGGATTCACTGCAAAGTAATGGCCTTCAACTTCAAAGCAGTCACAAAATACAGGGCTAGGATAGCCTAACAGGCTTGTTTGAAGCTGTATCTTCTCGCGAACTCCATTAATTGTAAAAGCACTTCCGAAAAATCCTTGTTCAATTTTAAAAAGCAGGCTTTTTGGGGGCTAATCA
>NZ_JAWLIR010000082.1:0-2086 GCF_033485195.1 Sporosarcina beigongshangi | reverse complement strand
CAGGCTTTTTGGGGGCTAATCATATAGTTCATTTTTAAAAATGTTTTTAAATCCCACCTAATTGGTGATTAATTATCTAGATGACACAATCTGATACTCATACCTCCTATCATACCTTATAAAAGAATAAAACAGAAAAAAACAACAGCTATTTACCAGGTAAACGGCTGTTGGACAATCCAATTATTATTGCACGCATTCTACTTCAGGACATCTATAACCGGTATACAATCATCCCCAAACAGACCAGCAATCGAAATACAATTAAGTCGATGATCAAGTTCTGATATTTTCCCGTTGTAAAAAAGTTCTTTACCTTTACGCCATATCGCGACACTAGTTTGACACTGACGCTTATATGCAATCTCTATCTCCTCTTGTATCGATTGAAGCTCCCAATCATCCAAGAACGGACGTTCAAGAAGGCCTTCACTTTCTAGCCATTTCCTCATAGCTTGCGCATGTTCTGTTAGCATCATGCCTTTGCCTACTTAATATTACCTCTATCACGTATCACAGAGCCCCTCCTACCCTTTGTGTCCTCCAACTAACGTTGATCGTTTAATGGAGGTGCCTGCATCCGTTAATGAGATTGCTCGAAGTATCGCAGTAGAACCATATCGATTCCGAATGCAATCCATCACCTTTCCAATTTCTCTACCACGCCAATTATCCTGGTCAAACAAACTTAGCTGTATGGATTGCTCGTTTTCTAGTTTTGTAATCGAGATCGACACCTGTCGTACTGGGCGGGCGTCATAGTTTTCACTTAATAGTTCTTTACAAACTTCATAAATTTTCATCGTTTCGTTAGTCGCTTCACTAATAGTGCGAGAACGTTGAAAGCCGCCACCCAATGCATTTTTACTATACCCAATACCTAAACTTATTGTTCGCCCTGCTTTGGATGCATCTCTCGCTCTTTTAGCGACATCCTCACACATTTCTAATACGACTGCCCTAACTTCAGCAATTGTATTATAGTCACGCATCAAAATTTGGCTCTTGCCATAGCTAATCTGACCTTCTGGCATTGGTTCGTTTATTTTTGATAAGTCAATGCCCCAAGCGTGATGATACAGCTGGTTGCCCATAATGCCGAATTTCTTTTCAAGCATTTCTAGCGAAGCGTGGGCAAGTTCCCCAACTGTAAATATCCCCAATGCGTTCAACGATTTTTCTGTTCGGCTTCCAATGCCCCACATTTCAGAGAGTGGAGAGACTGGCCATAACTTCGTTTGTACATCTTCAAATGTCCACTTGGCAAACCCTTTTTTCTTAGCTTCTAAATCAAGGGCCAATTTTGCTAGTAGCATGTTGGGACCCATCCCTGCCGTTGATGGTAAACCAAGCGTCTCATAGATTTCACCTTGGATTTCTCGAATGGTCTGTTCAGGATTTCCCCACAATCTTTCGGTACCTGTTAGGTCAATAAAAGATTCGTCAACACTGTAGACGTGAATGGATTCTGTCGGGACGTATTTATGCAAAATTCTAGTGATAGACATCGAAATCTCAAGAAAGTATGCCATTTTCGGCTCGTATAGTCTCACCTCTGGATGTTTCGGGATTTCATACAGCCGATTTCCAGTTTTTATTTTGAATCGCTTTTTCATCGCTGGCGATGCTGCTAATACGACTGATCCTTTTTGTTGCAGGTTTCCAATAACCGCTATCGGAACAGTTCGTACATCCAAATTATACAAAGTAGCTATACAACTTGCGTAAAAGCTCATCATGTCTATGCAAGCGATTTGTCTGTTTGGGAATTTGCTGTAATCGAACACTAAATAGCATCCCTTTCCTTGTTGACGATAGGAACAAGAGCCAATATGTTTTTAATTAAAAAAGTACGTCTAGACTGCCGTAAATGACAATATGCTCGAATAGAAACCTCACCAACTTGGATGACCACTATCCGCCTTTTGCTGACTGCACCGCTTTTATCGATATACATCATATCCAAGAGCAAACCACAATCCATTGACCGCGTTAACTGATTAAGCACACCTGTTCCTCTCCTTTTCTTCAGTATAAAGAATATATGTTCGCATTGCAACGTTTGTTAAAATAAAAGCTCTTCTAC
>NZ_JAWLIR010000081.1:0-256 GCF_033485195.1 Sporosarcina beigongshangi | reverse complement strand
AGAGCAAACCACAATCCATTGACCGCGTTAACTGATTAAGCACACCTGTTCCTCTCCTTTTCTTCAGTATAAAGAATATATGTTCGCATTGCAACGTTTGTTAAAATAAAAGCTCTTCTACCGACACATCATATTCCATAAAAATATCAGCAAACAATGCCTTATCAATCAAATTTCGGT
The DNA here is from genome assembly GCF_033485195.1 of Sporosarcina beigongshangi. NCBI lineage: Bacteria > Bacillati > Bacillota > Bacilli > Caryophanales > Caryophanaceae > Sporosarcina > Sporosarcina beigongshangi. Next base: position 76 of record NZ_JAWLIR010000081.1, on the reverse strand, counting down.
ATATGCCATCAAAATAACCCGCGATATTTCGGACATTTTTGCGCTTTGTCGCTTGAACAGCAATATGGAGTGCTTG
>NZ_JAWLIR010000080.1:0-1191 GCF_033485195.1 Sporosarcina beigongshangi | reverse complement strand
GGTTAAGTTAGAAAGGGCGCATGGCGGATGCCTTGGCACTAGGAGCCTAAGAAGGACGGCACTAACACCGATATGCTCCGGGGAGCTGTAAGTAAGCTTTGATCCGGAGATTTCCGAATGGGGAAACCCACTGCCCATAATGGGGCAGTACGTTTACGTGAATACATAGCGTAAACGAGGCAGACCCGGAGAACTGAAACATCTAAGTATCCGGAGGAAGAGAAAGAAACATCGATTCCCTGAGTAGCGGCGAGCGAAACGGGAAAAGCCCAAACCAGGAAGCTTGCTTCCTGGGGTTGTAGGACACTCTATACGGAGTTACAAAGGAATGGATTAGGCGAAGCGACCTGGAAAGGTCCGCCGTAGCGGGTAAAAGCCCCGTAGTCGAAAGTCCATTCTCTCCAGAGTGTATCCTGAGTACGGCGGAACACGTGAAATTCCGTCGGAATCCGGGAGGACCATCTCCCAAGGCTAAATACTCCCTAGTGACCGATAGTGAACCAGTACCGTGAGGGAAAGGTGAAAAGCACCCCGGAAGGGGAGTGAAATAGATCCTGAAACCATGTGCCTACAAGTTGTCAGAGCCCGTTAATGGGTGATGGCGTGCCTTTTGTAGAATGAACCGGCGAGTTACGATTCCATGCAAGGTTAAGCAGTGAATGCGGAGCCGCAGCGAAAGCGAGTCTGAATAGGGCGAATGAGTATGGGGTCGTAGACCCGAAACCAGGTGATCTACCCATGTCCAGGGTGAAGGTAAGGTAACACTTACTGGAGGCCCGAACCCACGTACGTTGAAAAGTGCGGGGATGAGGTGTGGGTAGCGGTGAAATTCCAATCGAACCTGGAGATAGCTGGTTCTCTCCGAAATAGCTTTAGGGCTAGCCTCAAACTTAAGAATCTCGGAGGTAGAGCACTGTTTGGACTAGGGGCCCATCCCGGGTTACCGAATTCAGACAAACTCCGAATGCCGATGATTTATGTTTGGGAGTCAGACTGCGGGTGATAAGATCCGTAGTCGAGAGGGAAACAGCCCAGACCACCAGTTAAGGTCCCCAAGTATTCGTTAAGTGGAAAAGGATGTGGCGTTGCCCAGACAACCAGGATGTTGGCTCAGAAGCAGCCATCATTTAAAGAGTGCGTAATAGCTCACTGGTCGAGTGGCGCTGCGCCGAAAATGTACCGGGGCTAAAC
>NZ_JAWLIR010000079.1:0-577 GCF_033485195.1 Sporosarcina beigongshangi | reverse complement strand
ATGTTTGGGAGTCAGACTGCGGGTGATAAGATCCGTAGTCGAGAGGGAAACAGCCCAGACCACCAGTTAAGGTCCCCAAGTATTCGTTAAGTGGAAAAGGATGTGGCGTTGCCCAGACAACCAGGATGTTGGCTCAGAAGCAGCCATCATTTAAAGAGTGCGTAATAGCTCACTGGTCGAGTGGCGCTGCGCCGAAAATGTACCGGGGCTAAACGAATCACCGAAACTGTGGATTGATACCTTTGGTATCAGTGGTAGGAGAGCGTTCCAAGGGCGTTGAAGCTAGATCGTAAGGACTGGTGGAGCGCTTGGAAGTGAGAATGCCGGTATGAGTAGCGAAAGAAGGGTGAGAATCCCTTCCACCGAATGCCCAAGGTTTCCTGAGGAAGGCTCGTCCGCTCAGGGTTAGTCGGGACCTAAGTCGAGGCCGAAAGGCGTAGACGATGGATAACAGGTTGATATTCCTGGACCACCTCCCCGCCGTGTGAGGAATGGGGGGACGCCGTCGGATAGGGTGAGCGCACAGTTGGTTATGTGCGGCTAAGCAGTGAGGTGTGAAACGAGGCAAATCCCGTTT
>NZ_JAWLIR010000078.1:0-918 GCF_033485195.1 Sporosarcina beigongshangi | reverse complement strand
CTCTAACATTGAGCTGTGATGGCGAGGAGATTAATCTCCGGAGTCCCTGATTTCACGCTGCCAAGAAAAGCCTCTAGCGAGGCGGGAGGTGCCCGTACCGCAAACCGACACAGGTAGGCGAGGAGAGAATCCTAAGGTGATCGAGAGAACTCTCGTTAAGGAACTCGGCAAAATGACCCCGTAACTTCGGGAGAAGGGGTGCTCTGTTAGGGTGTTAAAGCCCGAGAGAGCCGCAGTGAATAGGCCCAGGCGACTGTTTAGCAAAAACACAGGTCTCTGCAAAACCGTAAGGTGAAGTATAGGGGCTGACGCCTGCCCGGTGCTGGAAGGTTAAGAGGAGAGGTCAGCGCAAGCGAAGCTTTGAATTGAAGCCCCAGTAAACGGCGGCCGTAACTATAACGGTCCTAAGGTAGCGAAATTCCTTGTCGGGTAAGTTCCGACCCGCACGAAAGGCGTAACGATCTGGGCACTGTCTCAACGAGAGACTCGGTGAAATTATAATACCTGTGAAGATGCAGGTTACCCGCGACAGGACGGAAAGACCCCGTGGAGCTTTACTGTAACCTGATATTGAATTCCGGTGCAGCCTGTACAGGATAGGTAGGAGCCTAAGATTCCGGAGCGCCAGCTTCGGAGGAGGCGTTGGTGGGATACTACCCTGGCTGTATTGGACTTCTAACCCATGCCCCTTATCGGGGCAGGAGACAGTGTCAGGCGGACAGTTTGACTGGGGCGGTCGCCTCCTAAAGAGTAACGGAGGCGCCCAAAGGTTCCCTCAGAATGGTTGGACATCATTCGCAGAGTGCAAAGGCATAAGGGAGCTTGACTGCGAGACCTACAAGTCGAGCAGGGTCGAAAGACGGGCTTAGTGATCCGGTGGTTCCGCATGGAAGGGCCATCGCTCAACGGATAAAAGCT
>NZ_JAWLIR010000077.1:0-2730 GCF_033485195.1 Sporosarcina beigongshangi | reverse complement strand
TCCATACATCTATACTAGCTCCATTATACTTGCGCTTCCTAAGTATAAAAATATAAAATATTTCTAAAATTAATAACACTACCATTAAGATGAGAAGCGACACAATAAACGAACCAATAAATAAGTTGTATTCTAGTTTATTGCTTTCAAACAAAGTCCACATCGTAATGAGGACCGAAAACACAAATGAACTTATAAAAGCTAAAGACAAACTATATCTTACTTTTTGAAAATTAGACATTAACTTTCTTTCTATCTCTTTAGTGTTAATGTTATTGATAATATAAATAATACTGCTTGCAATCAATGCTACACTGGATGAAAGTAAGCCAGCGTTTATTAAATATTGCAATTATACCCCCTCCTTGCCTACTTATATCGGCAAGGTGGGGCAAATATTTAGATATAAAAATAACGTTAACTTATACTACGTCCTCATTTTCGATATCATATCCAATTTCAGTTAACTTTTCCGACTTCCTCACGCAAATTCGAAAGGTTTGGGACAACCTAGTAAGGATAGGGTACTGGCTCCCTCCACCAAACCAGTACGCGTTAACATACTGGTTGCATTGATTTCAAGGTACACAGTCACCCATACAATTATGAAAACTAATAGAGTATCCATCCCGTTAAGATGGATACTCTATTAGTTACTTTTCTTTACGAACACCTTTAAACTTTCCCCGGTCGTTTTTTGATCCATAAATCTGCCTGTCGAAGTGTCGCGCTTAGTGTAGTTACCATTCGGACCTTCGAATTGGCTACGACCTTTTACAGCGCCATCTCGATGACCACCAGCATTTCCAGCCATATTCATTCCTCCTTTCAGTATGGGATAACTATTATACGGCTTGGATAGGTAAATAGTTTTACTAAATCAGAATGATCATTTAGTTTTACTGGTATGCTGTACACAGTCTCCAATACAATCTGGATACCTTAAAATTTATAAGTACATTATCAGCAATAGATGAAAATCACATTGAATTTTAACATTCCCATTCATTCAGGAATTCTCGTTTTCGAAGTTGCTATTTTTTAAATGCTACAATGAAAAAATAGGTGATGGCAACGTTTACATAACCGTTAAAAAGATGGTATATTAGATTTCTAAGGCTCGAATAGTCAGAATACTGAAAACACCTACATCTATCACTAGGAGGAGAACTATGGGAAGATTAGTTCATTTCGAAATTCATGTCGATGATATGGAACGGGCAAAGGAATTTTATGGAGAGGTATTTGGATGGTCATTCCAGGATTGGAGTGATTTTGCGGGGATTCCTTACTTCGGAGCTGTGACGGGTGATGAGAATGAGCTTGGGATCGATGGGGCTTTGATGCAGCGGCAAAGTGCTCCGCCTGAAGCCGGACAAGCTTTGAATGGATTTGCTTGTACAATGGGTGTGGAGGATTACGATGTAACGGAAGAGAAAATTATGGCGAATGGCGGTACTGTGGCTTTGCCTAAATATGCTCTGCCTGGCATGGCGTGGCAAGGGTATTATATTGACACAGAGGGCAATACTTTTGGCATTCATCAGCCTGACAAGAATGCCAAATAGGATGATGTAAAAGTAGGGTTGTCATGGGATGTTGGTTTTCACCACTTTTCACTGCACAACCCTTTTTCAGGTCCTTTCTTTTCATGCACTGAACTAGCTTTGAAAAGCGCTTTTTATTGGTAGTATCCAATTAGATCCGCTTTCTATTTAACACTAACCTTAAATCAGTAACACAATCCTCTTATAAGCATCTACACATGCCAGTAGTTTAGTCAATGTAAATATGTCTCCCATTTCAAAAGATGTAAGTAATATCCTCTCCCTTTCTGTCGATAAATAAAGTAGGGGGGTGAATAAAAATGTTGAAGAGTGATATTAAACTTGCACTACCGAAGGCATTACAAGAGGAAATGGTATTGCATGAATTGTTGGTCCAACCTGATGCTGGTGATATAGGGATATTGGTCATGATTCATGATTTGTCAGCGGATGCGACTGGTTATGTTGTACGGGTGTATCTATTGGGTAAGGTCGACGGAGAGTTTAAGGTTCATGATGAATTGGAGGCGTTCGCGTTCCCTGATCATGAAGCGGCGGTTTCATTTGCAAATCGATTGCGGAGCATGACTGCGCTGGAGTTGCTGATCATTATGAATGGCCATGGGAACGAAGGCTTTTCAATCATGCTGCAGTGAGTGTTGGATCCTAGAAGTAGATAGCTCACAAATCCTCGAATCCGGACTTTGTATAAGGTCTGGATTCGGGTTGCTAATGTGAAGGTTTTTCAAAATGTACCTAGTTCAGAATTAGTTTCCCCACCTGATAGTCAGCTTTCAAATAGCCCTTCCCCCATTCCTTCACTACACTAGCCAACCATACAATGCAGGTCAAGTATGAAATCCTTGCTTCCACAGGAGGATTTTTTCTTTTTCAAAATATATTTTTAAATGTGTATCCGATTTCCTCATTTCCCTCTATATAAAGAATAAAGGGGAATGACCACTATGACAACTTACTTAAAAGACTACGCACATTTCATAAACGCTCAGGATATGGACGAGGCAGCACGCCGTCATGTCATCGCAAACTGGAACGACATGAACGATACGGACCGTGCTGTACTGGATATGATTCGTCGCTATTCCGTGAAATACGGAGCTGCTCACTTAAAGCACGACACAATGGCGGAGGCAATTGGCAAATCTAACGTCACCGTGCGCCG
>NZ_JAWLIR010000076.1:0-2802 GCF_033485195.1 Sporosarcina beigongshangi | reverse complement strand
TGAGTATTGCCGACAGAATGAGCCAGCTGTGCGGAGTTTTGAGCCATCATTTGCGGACGAGAGAGCCAGTAAGTGCGGAGAAGAGAGCCACTTGGCCAATAATCAAACTGAACAGCCATTGGAATCTTACCTTTCCAACGGCTGTTTAGTTTATCTAAATCTCTTATTTTCTAACTGTTCGTCAATGATATCAATGGCCCAACGAACGAGTTCATCCGGATCGATTGCCTTATCCTCAATTGATAGACAAGGAGGTAATAGTCTAGCTTCTACCTTTCTCATCGCCTCTTCTGGTAAATACACGTGAAAAAAATAATTGGCTATACGATTTTCAACTTCTACAGGAATCATTTAGTTCCCCCCAATCCATGGCGTTCTCTCATCGAAACTTCCCCATCCACTAGGATTTTGTAAGAATCATGAACGATACGGTCAAGAATGGCGTCAGCTACTTGCGCTTGTCCTAACTTCAAGTGCCATCCTTCTGGTGAAAATTGAGAACAGAAAATGGTAGATGCTCTTTTTAATCTTGCTTCAACAATTTCCAGTACGTGAAGGACATTTTCCTCTGAAAGCTCAGTTAATAACCACTCATCCAGTATCAATAAATCAATCGTTCTATATTTTTGAATGAGTTTTCGAAAACTACCATCCGCTTCATACTTTGCGTAAGCTAATTCATCGAGTAACTCAGGTAATCTGATATATTTCACTTTGTAAAATTGACGGCACGCATGAACCCCAAAGGCATTCGATATCCACGTTTTCCCGTTCCCGGAGGCGCCCATTAAAATGATGTTATGGTGATTTTGAATATAATTTCCTGACGCTAACTCTAGAATGAGTGGTTTATCTAGATTGCGATCAGGATGATATTCGATATCTTCAATAGCTGCCGTTGGATTGTTAAACGTTGCCTGTTTAATTAGTCGGTCCAGTTTATTAGATTTACGACGATCATACTCGTAATCTACCAAAAGATTGAAGCGGTCATCGAAATCCATATTGTTGTATTCTTTATTTTGCCCCTGTTGCTGATATAATTCTGCCATTGCCCCCATTTTCATTTCTGTTAATTTGCGTAATGTTTCCTCGTTCATCATTTTTTATCCCTCCCAAAATAGTTAGCACCACGGACAAATCCATAGTTTTCGTCATTTGCAGGATAATTGCTAGGAGTGGCTTCCCGTTTCTTTCTTCTCTCCAATATGCCTTTTAAAACAGAAACCGTAGGGTTTGTTGAGATGTCGAGTAACGTTTCAATTGCCTTTTCCAGCTCTTCGATTGAGTATTTTGTAGATAAGTTTCTTACTGTTCCAAGGATGTTTAATGCCTTTTTCTCCACATTCATTTCCAAGATACGAGAAACGAACTGCACCATAAATGGCCCAATAGTTTCTGCCCATTCTCGATTTTTTTCTGGATTATGTTCAAGATAAGCTCGATGATTATCCGGCATATGATCTGTATTTGTAGAATACTGACTAAATTCTCCCTGTAATCGTTTGTGGGATGCAATTCGGGCTTCTTTGAAGTAAACTTCAATTAAATCCGTAGTTAGTCGAACGTCGACAGACTCACGGACGTAATCATAGGGAACGGAATAATACATGCGTTCAACTTGGATGTGGTAGTTCAGTTGAACCTTGGCTATTTTCCATTCTGACAGTTTGTAACGTGTTTGAGGTAGTGGCTGAAGGTAGGATTTCTCTTCTACCTCAAATACCTTTCTACGTGAACCAGGCCGTTTTTGAAAATCGTTAGTATTGATTTCTTCTAACTTTTCAAGGATTCGCTGATTCAAATCTTCGATATGAAAACACTGGTAATTTCTTAGTGAAGCGATAATCTGTCGTGAAATATATCCGACGGTCCCTTCAACGCTTGCTTTGTCTTTTGGCTTTCGAACACGGCTTGGCACAATGACAATACGATAGTAATCTGCTAGTTCACGATAGGCTTCATTGAGAATTGGATCGGTTCGATGGGCTTTCGTAACCCCCGTCTTTAGATTATCTGGAACTAAGGTTTCAGGGACCCCTTCAAAATACTCTAATGCATGAATATGGGCGATGAGCCAACTAGTCGACGTCATGTCTAAGAATGCTTCCACGTAGCTGAATTGGCTGTAAGGTAAGGCTGCGATGAAAATGTATGCCGGCATCAGCTCTCCTGTTGAACGGTCTATCACTCCTAGTGTAGAACCAGCCCAATCCACCTCCATAATTTCCCCGGGTTTTCTTCGGATAGGCATTGTCAATTTATACTTCCTCGCATATTTCCCATACTTTTCGGCAAATGTTCGATAGGCATAAGGAACCTTGCCACCTTCACGTGCTTCTGCCGAATATTCGTAATGCAATAAAGTTAAAGTAACATTCTTTTTTTGCAGTTCCTTATGCACCTTTTCCCAATCCACAGGGAAGTAGCCTTTCTCAACCGCTTGTTTTTCTGGAAAAAGAAATTCTTCTAGCCATAGATTGGTCATTGAATCGTTCAAATCTTCAATACCAAGTTTCTTGGCACGTTGAACGACATCAGAGACCGTATTTCTTGAATGACCAGTGCTAGAACCAATGGTTCTTTGACTAATCCCCTCGAAATGGAGTTCCAAAATCCTCCGATAACTAACCATAAAAATAACCTCCTGTATAATAGTGTCATGCTAATTTGCATGCAACTTTAGTATACAAGAGGTTATTTTATATATAGTGGCCCTCTGTCCCGCAAAGGGTGGCTCTATTCTCCGCAATCGGTGGCTCAAAACTCCGCACAAGCGGCTCAATTCATCCGCAATATTCA
>NZ_JAWLIR010000075.1:0-3269 GCF_033485195.1 Sporosarcina beigongshangi | reverse complement strand
CTGGTCGACGGAAGACGTCCCTCTTAAATATGATAATCGTACATAATTATATCATAAACGAGAACCCCGAAAAAGGGGTTTTTTGTTCAATGTGCAGAACGAGTGCCATGTCCCTGCTGTAATAGTGGTGACTTTGATGTAATTGGATCGCGTGAACGTAAGGTACGCAAGGATACCGGGCAGATTGAGCGTTATATTATCAGGAGGTTGCGGTGTCTGACATGCCGAAAAATCCATCATGAACTTCCTGACTTTATAATTCCCTATAAAAGATATGCTGCTGGAATAATCGAAGAAGGCATCCACCCATTAGAACCTTTGGTTCTTCCTGTTGATGAATCAACCTTGTATCGATGGAGGAGCTGGTTCAATAAACTGGTTGAATACTGGCTTGCCGTCTGTCAATCTCTCCTTATCCAATATACCGTAATGCCTCCGGTGAATGAAATGTCCTCCCATTCACTGCCTGTACATAAACGAATTGGACAATGGTTTGGTGAAGGACCTGGATGGCTGGCGAAAATTGTCCATCCTGTCGCCAACAACCATTTTTGGATACATACCCGTTCTGCCTGTCTGTCCGATTCTGAATGAATTACACTTCAAGAGAAATGAAAGGAGTGGTTCATTTATGAATAGACGGAAAATGGAAGAGAAAGCTACCAATCGATATCAGTTGATTGCCCCACTGCTTCAGGAGGGGCTTGATCCACAAAAAGCTAAACAGCTGCGAGTCACAATCAGTAAGGAATCCGGGTTGTCCGAGCGGACACTTAGAAGGTATATCGCTCAATTCCGCGAAGAAGGTTTTGAAGGATTGAAGCAAAAGCAGTATCGAACGACCAAAGGAGATACTCAAGATCTTATTCTCGATCACGCCATCCTACTTCGTAGAGAAGTACCGAGCCGAAGCATCTCTACTATCATTCAAATCTTAGAATGGGAAGGGATTGTGAAGAAGGATACTTTAAAACGCTCCACTCTTCAAGAGAAACTTGCAAAACGTGGGTATAGTTCGAGACAGATGAGAATGTATCATGAAACCTCGGGTGCTGTACGCCGATTTCAAAGAAAACACCGAAATCAGCTGTGGCATTCGGATATCAAATATGGTCCCTATCTACCGATTGGTCCCGACGGGAAGAAAAAACAAGTCTATATGGTGGCACTTCTGGATGATGCAACACGGATGCCACTCCATGTATCCTTTTATCCGATGCTTGACGCACGTTGCGTGGAAGAAGCCTTCCGAGAAGCAATCCGGAAACATGGTGTGCCTGAAAGTGTCTATTTTGATAACGGTAAGCAATATCGGAATAAATGGATGACGCGCACATGTGCGAAACTAGGGATTAGACTACTTTATGCGCGACCTTACTCGCCAGAGTCTACTGGAAAAGTTGAAAGGTTTAATAGAACTTTTAATTCCTTTTTAGAAGAAGCAAGGTTGGAAGATTACAAGACGCTTGATAAGTTAAACAGTCTCTTGGAGGTATGGATCTCAGAGTGCTATTTACATAAAGGGCACAGTGCACTGAAAGACCAAATGAGCCCCTTTGCAGCCTTTCGAAGTGACACACAACCAATTCGAATGATTTCTGCTGAAGAGCTGGCAACTGCTTTTCTTCATGCCGAAACAAGGAAAGTCGATAAATCCGGATGTATTAGCTTTCAAGATAAGAAATATGAGGTTGGCATTAATTTTGTGGGCTGTCGTGTGGAAATTACCTATGATCCGTTGGATCTTACCGAACTCACCGTCGATTTAGAAGGTTACCCTTCATGGAAAGCTAAGGAACTGGTCATCGGTGAACGAGCCGGAAAACGTCCATCCCTGCCGGAGCATATGACGAAAGCGCCTGCTACTTCATCCCGTCTTCTCAAAGCAGCTAAAGGTCAAGCAGACAAGAGGAAGTCCATGGCTGTAACGCCAGCCGTCTCCTACCGTAATCTCGGAAAAAGAGGTGAATCCCATGTTTGAGCAATTTTATGAGATGAAAATGACACCTTTCTCCCGTGATATTCCCACTTGCGAACTATATGAATCAACAGGTCTGGAAGAAATCATTGGCCGATTAAATTATGCCGCAGATCGCCAATTATTTGCGGTAATGACTGGTGATTGCGGACTAGGAAAGACGACGGCAATCCGAAGATTTGCGGATCAACTCGATTCAACCCGTTATAAGCTACTTTACCTATCCGATTCGAAATTAACTCCTAGACACTTCTATAAGGGAATGTTAGAACAGCTGGGATTAGAATCCAAGTTCTATCGTGGCGACGCAAAGCGGCAGCTACATAGGGAAATCGAATTAATGAAAGGTATTCATGGACTGATACCTGTCGTGGTGGTCGATGAAGCACATCTGTTGGATCGAGAGATGTTGGAAGAAGTCCGTTTCCTTCTTAACTTTAGAATGGACGCGCAAAGCCCGATGGCTTTGATCATGGTAGGGCAAAGTGAACTATGGGATCGACTGCAGCTACAATCGTTCTCAGCGATTCGGCAGCGAATTGATATACAATGTAAGCTTGGTCATCTGGAACGTGCAGAAGTGTCCCAGTACATGGAGCGACACCTGAGTTATGCAGGGGTGGAAAGGGATATATTCTCAGAGGCAGCCATTGATGAAATTCATCAATATACTAGTGGAGCATCAAGACTAATCAATAAGCTTGCGACACATTGCCTATTATTCGGATCACAAAATGGTTATCGCATCATCGATGATCGAATGGTAAAGAATGTGATTGAGGGAGAACTCGCATAAGTTCTTCTTTCTTTAAAACTGATTTAAGACAGGCGTAAATAGCGGATGGGATTTTAGTTGATAGTGGAGTCTCTTTGAGAGAACGTCATGGATTGGGGGGGATCAAGTGATCCCAACAGAAATTGAAAATCGAATAGCTAAACACTTTTTTCATATGTATTTGCCTGAAAAGGTTATGACAGAAATCGAAAACAGATTATTATCCGCTTGTATTTGGGAGGAGGAAGAGCATTTAAACCATGATAATCTCGTTCGCTGGGCAATTGAGATTATCGATAAGCAGTTAGAGGATAAAGGTTTTAAATAATAAAGCAGCCATTAGAATGAATTCTGTTCTAATGGCTGTTAACCTATTCGCATTTATTAACATAGCAGTGACTCTTATTCTTCATTTACTGGTCCTAATGTCCGCAATACCCAGTGTGGACATAAAAAGCGGCAATTTAAGGACAAAAGATCAAGTCAATTTCTGGACGATTTCTTATGTCATTAACA
>NZ_JAWLIR010000074.1:0-3989 GCF_033485195.1 Sporosarcina beigongshangi | reverse complement strand
GACGATTTCTTATGTCATTAACAGATTTCAGCCCTTTAGACTGATTACAGCCAAACAAAAAAACCTCAAATGAAACAGAAAATTATCATTTCCTGATTCATTGAGGTTTCTATTTCATCTATTCAATTTTTTAAATAGAAGAGCAATAATACTCTCTTGCTCTTCTGCCTTCATATTCGGCCCCGAAGGCAGATAATATCGTGACTTCCATACTGGATGTACCACGATATTATCTGCCGTCAACATGTGCATCAATTCGTAAAGACGGCCTGTATCTTCTACGCATCCAACGTCAATGCCGTCGATTCGAATAGGTCCCGCCCAACTATGTACGACTACTCTTGCAAGATTACAGCTCTATTTAAAATGAAAACAAACAAGTATCGTTTAACTTAATCCTATATTCATTCCCATTTGTAGTAGATTTCAGTGACTCTATGAAAGCTAACTTCCCTACAATCCAATAAGTTCTCGTCAAACACAGCTATATTAAAGCCGGTTTTATCCATTGTACTTTGATACTTGACGCCATTCCTTCCGCGACTTTTAATAAAGTCAGATATGTACTGTGACGGTAAATAATTTAGTTGGGAATCGCCACGTTTGGAAGGGAGTAAAACTTCATTTGCTATATGCACAAGATGTTCTTTGTTAACGGCATATTTTTCATAATTGAAATCTAAATCAGCACCTAGAAATGGGCTGAACTTATCGATCATCGTGAAATCAATAACCTCAATCTTTTCAAGTAACTCAAATTTAGCGATTGTTACATTGTCATGAAGTCCCGCCCTAATTTCTTTAATAGCAATATCTTCATTGCTCGCTAAATATAAGCAACTAATACCATAGGGATTTACACGACCATTCGTCGACATTCCTTTGGGGGGCGGTCCCATCTCATTTGTTGGGAATGGGATATCCCGCTCATTGGATAATCTTGCACGATAAAAAATATGGCCTTTTTCATAAGTAGTTGAAGCGTAACCAATAATTTTCCTGAAGACCTCCGCATTAAAAGACTCAATGTGAAAGCGATTTTGATGCTTGATTCCTTCAGTGAATTGTTTCCAAGTAGCGTTTTTTAATATCGAATGAGTTTTTTTGAACTCAGTATCATACATTTTCCTAATACCTACTGCTTCTTCAAACAGGCCTGGTGATTGCTCATACTTCCCCTTACAAATTCCTATGATTAATTCGTAAGCTTTGGAACTATCCACATTGAACAAATTCCATTTTGTATGTAACTCATCTTTCAACAACGAAAAATCAGCTCGATATTTCTTTAACTCCTCTGGCATCTCTGACGCCGGTGTATAGATTTCTACCAATCCCTCAAGAAGTTCTGTCAATCTATTGTTTTGGTCGGTATCGTAAATAAACACATCTGTCTGATTGCACACTTCACAATCACCTTTGACCTCCAAAGACTCAATGATTGCAATGATTTCACTATCTTTGAAACACTTGACACAGCAAATCATAGGCTGTTTTTCCAATCTAAATAGCTACTCATTAATTGGAGATGATGCATAATGGATAATTTCTTGACAGTGCCCAGTCCAGGGTATGTTCCTTCTGTATGATGCTTCTTGAATTGTTCTAAAGCATAAGTCTCCATTGGATTACTTTCGAGCCATTTCATTAAATGACTAAGTGCTTCATAGTATTTTTTTGCGGGGTCTCTAATATCATCATTCGAATCAGATACAAAACTTTTCACCCTTAATTCCTCATCTTCTCCAAAATAAACAATATGAATAGCTACCGCGTAGGGTGCAAATCCACCTTCACTGAAATCAGCCCCCACTATCGAAAAGTCGGAAAAGCCACTATAGTTTTCGCTTTCATAAAACAGATGAGCTTCTGAGAAAAATTCATCTTTATCTTTATAGTCAGCATTTCTGGCTTCCTTTAGAGAGAGAAAGCGATCTTCGAACAGAACACGATTTGCAGATATACTTCTTCGAAATGTTGTACTATCCGGGATTAAAACATAATTTGGTACAGATTCCCTAAACAGAGTTTTATAAGTCGATAAACAATCTCGGTTTGTATTTACTATTAATAATCCTTCTAAATTCACACCATTCCTCATCCACTCTTCAATCTCCATCTCAGAGTTTGGATTCATTATATGAGCTTGGATAATATGATTATTTGGATCTTCCATTAAATTTATCAAATCGGATTCTGGACGGATATCTTGATACTCACTTAAAAAGTCTCCCACTTGTGGATTCTTTATAACCGCTACTTTTTTCTCGAATTCAACAAATTTGGCTAAAGTTGATTGAAGTGTCGAAGTTGGTTTTATGGGCTCAATGACAGGGATTATATTTTCATATATTAATCCATATTCAACTAACTCCCTCAAAGCGATTAATTCAAATTGCCTACCTCTAAGATAAGGAAAGTACATATTAATACCTCCAGTCATTTTTTAAAAAACGGCTTAGTTCTTGGTAGTTCTTTTGGATTGATTGTGAAAAATATGCTAAGAAGCGTAGCTCATAGGGGACATGTTCTAAGTAATTTTGAACGTTCAATTTATTTCTTTTCTTTAACTCTTTAACAAATAATTCATGTGCTTTTAGTAGCGGAATCTTGTTGAATAGCAAGAAACACTCACTATAATAAAAAACAGGCTTGGTTTCAGGTAAAAAACCATAATAACCTTCAATAATGGCTTCAAATTCATCTTTTCTTAATACCTTAAACATAACTTCTTTATCCAGTAAAGAATAGTCTTCCATAGCCTTTTTTCTTTCACTAAATTGGTTGCGCTTTGTCAGAACCATGAGACCAACATTGGTCCCTGTTAACATTTTCCCCACTTTTTCTTCATTAGACTCACTAGTGATTACATAGATATTTGTGAAAGCCTTATAATAATCAGCAAGCTGCTGCTCTAATCTCTCAAGGGAATCCAACTCAGTTTTAATTTCATAGACAATGGCTTTTCCATTAATCTTAATAAAATCTGCCTTTGACTTATGAATCGGAACTTCAGTAAGTGCAGTCGTTGTATGCAAGCTATGCTTACCTATGATATTTTTATTAAAAAGTGTATTCTTATAAAAATATTCATTGCGATAGTTCTTTTGCAAATAGTGATAAAGCTCCTCAATTATTTCTATATTCGTTTCTACATTCGCTTTATCTACATATTGCTTAACACATTCATCATAAATCGAATTTGTACCGATATTCAATGCGTTATCAAAAGTCGCTTGTGAAAAAAAACGATTTAAAATAAAGTTATTATTCACAATAACCACCTTTTCAAGTTCATTTTTTACATTAAGTATACCAGATTGAGCACCATAAATGTTTAGCGGATGATTGGGATACTAATCATATTAAATTATGAAGATCTTACTGTTCCCTTTAAGTAACTAGAAAAAACCAAATGAGGACTGTCACAAGCCTCCTCATTCCGGATACATTCTCGCCAACTCCACCTTTAGCCATCAATAAATCCTATCCAGCTCCCTACGCCCCAGAAGTAGACGGATACAAATCACTCTCTGTCCGCAGTCTTCCATGCGCGGATACAGACTTGCAACCTTCAAACAACGATTGTAAATGCTATGGATTTCATGCCGAGCGCGTCTAAATAATATTTGCACCTAGTATGTTCATTAATTCGTAATGAGTAACACGTATCTTCTCTGAATCCAGCATCAATACCCTCAACCTACAACTTGAATAGGCTCCTTCAAGCCATACATGATCTCCCCCAGGGAGAATACTGTTCATCATCCGATTGTGTCGTAAAAAAAACCTACGTTAGTGAGTGCCAAAGTATACTTAATTTTTCTTTTCAGCTTTTTCTACTGTCAATTGCATATTATAATAATCCTTTACTATTTTATAATTTACTCCTTGCTTTAACAGTAATCCCTTGTTACTAGTTGTTTTAATTATTTCCCATTCTGAACCGTCGTTGAGTTTAATCTTATGGATCTATGTCAATATCCTGG
>NZ_JAWLIR010000073.1:0-4687 GCF_033485195.1 Sporosarcina beigongshangi | reverse complement strand
GTAGGTTTTTCAGTGGCCTCGTAAAAGGGTGAAATACTTTTTTCGATGCATTTTTATTCCTCCACAAATCAATTTTCACTCGTTACCTTCGATTGAATATACTGTCGCACTTCATCCACATGATCTAGCTCTCTTTTAGGTAGGATATAGGCACTTACTGAACTATTGTAGAAAAAGAAATAACCATCGTCTTCTTTCACACTTGTTATGCCCGACCACATCACTTTTGTTTCTTTGTTGGCAGTCGTATCTACCAACCCTTCATCTGACATTTGTAGCTGATGATTGCCCAATAAATCGTCATTCTTGCCCTCTTTAATCATTTTTTTCGCATTACGGGCAATAAGTCTATAAAAATATTTCGGATAAAAAATAACCCATAGTGCGCTCATGATGAGAAAAGTGATGAGCAGTGGCAAAAAAGGTAGATTGCCTATCTTTGAAAATAGATAAGCCACAATGATGTAGAGAAATGGCGTGACAATCCTTTGTAACAGCAAAGACCGTTTGCCCACTTTAGAATGCTTGATATGATACAAATTGAAGTTAATATAGTCCTCTTCCGTTAACTCGTAGTGAATGTTCATAAAATCCTCCTTCAGGCTTAGCAATTTAATAGAAATTATCACCGCTGGCTCAATGCTTCTCCCGTTAAAACCTCATATAAGGTTGCCGAGTCTTGCTCTGTTAACTTTACATACTTATTACTATCCGCAACAATCTCCAAGTTGTCGCCGCTTGGCGTTACCCATAGTAAATAGGATGCTATTTTGTCTTGACTGCCATTCTTCAAAGGAAACTGAAATTGATAATCAGCATAACGATCCATTTGCACTTTAGCATCTTGCCAATCAGCATTTTCCACAATTTCTTTTGCTTTACTAACTTGTTTTCTATTTGTCACTTCTCTAAAATCTTCATAATTGTTTTCTGACTCTACTTGTTTTTGGATAGTTATTTTTTGCCCCCGCACGTTGGCTATGCAACCAGTCGTTAGTAATAATAGTGAAACTAGCATAACGATTAGGTGTATTTTTTTCATTCTATCCCCCATTTTTTATCATCTCTGCCCAACTTCCAGTGCAAAAACGTAATAAGCATCTCCGTACGAAACATTCTCTTCCTGTTCGTCCATCCATCTGGCCGCGTAGTAGTAATAATAAACCCCTTTTTCATCGGGTGCGTTGAACTGATTGTCTTGCACTATGCTAATCTGTTCTCCGCCTTCGCTTATCTGCACAATAGAGAAGTCGCTCGGTTGCAGTCCATCATTCATCATTAAAGAGATGATTTCACCAGGCTTTACACGAATAGACTCCTTACCTTCTAACATTTCAATAGGACCAACCTTGTCAACACAGGTATTTCCCCAACAATAAGTACCTAATAGCGTGTCATACGTTTCATTGCCAATCTCAATAAAGGCTCGTGGTGGCTCTTCCTCTGATAATTCATCTTTTGAACATCCCGGTAAACTCAGTCCTACAAGCGCTACCACTACTAATAACCATCTATTCATACAAATCCCTCCGTATAGAGTAGACGGTTTTAGTTATACAATGTTACATTTTAATGGTAATATTCTATCAATTTGAGGGAGATAAATGTTAATATGGTACTTCCAAGTATATTATATAAGAAAACGGAAAAATAGGCGATAATTTGTGTTGAAATATGCTTAGCTGTAGTCGTAGTTTCAAAATAGCAATTCGTAGTTGAATGGGAGGGAATTCAGTGAAATTTGCTTATCTGTTCGTAGTCTTATTTACTTTAAGTGCCTGTGTAAAGGATACTAGTATCAATGCACCTGTAGTCTCGGAAGATAGTAGCGCGGATCGTACTGTAAACACAGCAATTACGTCTGGTGCGGAACCGAATGTAGTACAAGATCCTCCCAAATATGTAGCTAGTAATGCCAGAGAACTTTCTATTCAAGATTCTGAAACAGCTTATGAAATGTGTGTAAACGCGCTGACTGACTATTATAATGCGGTCTGGAACGGCTCGGATATTGAATTGGAAATATTTATCGATAACGATAACCTTAAACAGTATACACAAAAGAAAATTCAATCCCAATATAATCTGAAAGGAAATTTAAATAGTAAGGTGAAAAATATTGAGATTGACGCTTGGGAAGTGGAATATACTGATGACGTAGATGGAAGTTATCTCTATTTACACTTACCTGTGCACATTAAAAAATTTACAGGTGGTTATGGTGAAGCCACTGAATTTCTTGTACAGAATGTAAACGGCAAGTTAGTCATTGCTGATTGGTATACAGGTGGAAAAGATAGCTATGATTTCATGGTGCGTGGTGAAAATATAACGATTGATAACCCCGACATTTGGAATGACAGTGAATGGGTAGAGAAGTTAAATAGTAAACAGATTGAGTTTTCAGGCTCAATTCGATAGTTAGTTATGTCCAGTTAACTTGGCAATCGAAGTGAGATGGGGGCCAATAAACCAATTTATTACCCCCAGCCATAAACACCATATTCACTAAGTTTGAACTTTAATTTCAATCAACTTACCTGTTCTATTCTCTTCCGCTTCAAAAACCCAAACTTTGTTTCCGATATGATAATCGCAACAAGAATCAGCACCGCGCCAATGACCATTTTCATCGTCATCACTTCACTCAAAATCACAACCGAAAAAGCCATTCCCCAGAAGGCCTCTGTCGATAGAATGATAGCAGCTTTTGTTTCTGTAATAAATTTCTGAGCTACGGTTTGCAATAAGTAAGCAATCGTTGTCGAGAAAATCCCCAAGTAAAGAAGTGGCAGTAGCCCTTCCGATTCCATAGAAAACGATGTTTCCCCTTTAAAGATAACAACCATCCAGCTAATCATCGCCGCTACCGCCATTTGAACGATTGTCAGCAAAACCGCATCCTCATTTTTAACAAATTTAGCTGTGAAAAAAATATGAAATGCAAATCCAATCGCACAGCCTAGCGTCAGCAAATCACCAATGTTCACTCCTGCAGATAGTTGAAGCGATAGCACCGCTACTCCAATCAAAGCAATCACTGCCCCGCTTAATTCAAATAAATCGATTTTCCGCTTGTACAATAAAAAGCCGATGAAAGGGACAATGACAACATTGACCGCTGTTAAAAATGCATTTTTAGAAGGAGTCGTATATTGTAATCCTACTGTCTGAAGAATAAATGCGACATACAAAACAAGCCCTAAGATTGCCCCGTTTACAATCGTGCTTTTCTTAATATATTTAAGTTTTTTATAAAATAAAGCACATAGAATTACGAAACCAATTAAAAATCTTCCTGCTAAAATCTGATAGGGCGTGTAGTGTTCCAACGACACCGCACTCGCAACAAATCCACTTCCCCAGATGATTGCTGTAATAATAAGTCCTATTTCGCCAATATATTTCCGCATTTTCCCCATCGCCGTCCTTATAAATATCATCTACCTAGTGTATCAAATCAGGTGAGGGAATGGCATAAGCTTTCAATAATATCTTTCAGCTTTCCGCCCGTAGTCAAATGTACACTTTCGCCTGCCCACAGCGACATGTATTCCTGTTTCCCTTGCTGTGCCGCCGCTTTTCGGATTTCCTTGGTCAAGTCGTTTTGGTACGGATACGGTGCAATGACCGCGTCTTTCATCTCATAAATAAACTGATTGCGAATGCCACGTGCTAATTTGCCTGAAAAAGCATTCGTTACAACCGTGCATCCTTCACTTGCACTCAAAATAGCTTTTTTATAGACAGGATGCGCTCCACTTTCATCTGCTGCAAGTAGTGCGGTTCCGATTTGGACTACTTGCGCACCTGCAGATAGTGCGCTTGCTAGCTGTTCTTTATTCGCAATGCCGCCCGCTGCAATGATGGGAATTTGAACGGCTGCGACGACTTCTCTTAGCAATTCGTCCAGTGGAATCAATGTGAATTCCCCAGTAAAGGAGCCTCGATGTCCGCCAGCTTCACTGCCCTGTACGACAACCGCATCCATGCCCGCCTGTTCCGCTAGTTTCGCCTCTTCTACCGTCGTCGCCGTCCCGATAAGATAGACATCGTTGTCCTTCAGCAATCGTATAGTTTCGGCATCTGGCAATCCGAATGTGAATGAACAAATTCTCACGCCTTCCTCCACTACGACTTGCACTTGCTCGTCAAACTGGAATTCCGACAACGGTGCCTTCCAAAACGGCATACCTAGCTGTTTGCCAATCGGCTGCAATGCCTCATAAGCCTCTCGTAAATAGAGTTGCTGCATTTCAACCTGCTCCGGCACAAACAAATTCACCGCAAACGGCTTATCTGTTTTCTCCTTTATTGCGCCAATAAATTGCCGTGTTTCCTCTGCTGACAGATAGCCTGCTCCAATCGAGCCAAGTATGCCTGCTTCTGCAGATGCCACCACAAACTCCGGCGTCGTCACCCCTGCCATCGGCGCTTGGATGATGGGATGTTTGATTTCAAATCGCGTCATAATATCCCTGCTCATTCCATCCACTCCTATTCCCTAATTGCTTCTAATTGTGTACCGGCACCCTGTTTATGACCGGCATAGGGCTTGTTATGCTCGCCATCGATGCAGTTATGACCGCCTTGGAGCCTGTTATGACCGGCACGGGTAGGTTTATGACCGCCTTGAACTAATTTGTATAGAGCTCAATCATTTAATCGATACATACCCCGTCTTCTC
>NZ_JAWLIR010000072.1:0-4899 GCF_033485195.1 Sporosarcina beigongshangi | reverse complement strand
CTCATTCTGTCGGCAATACTCAAATAGGCAGAACGATAGAACCAGCGTTTCCGACTTCCCAGTTGAATGAATACCCATTAAATAAAACGACGATAACTGTTGAAATGACGATAAAGATAAAAGCGACGACACCGCCGAACATTATTTCCGATACCGGACGTTGGTGCAGAAGTTCAGTAACCTGACGTCGCGCCAAGAATTTCATTGCGAGCCAGTAAAAAATGATTGCAACACCACATCCAACAATTGCAATTACGATGGATACTAGTGCATTTGAATCTTCGGATATCAAGAGGTATGCCAGATTGATAAGGACGATACCGAGAGCCCCCACAAGCATCCAGATGAGAGGGAACTGAAAGAACGAAATAGATTTAGATGTTCTTCTACCGCTATAAACCCCATTATCGTGCGTATTAGTCTTTTTCATTATAAATTATCTCTCCTTTTCCTTTTACGATTTCTATTCATATTCGATACTTCAGGTTACAAATCATACTATACTTTAAAAAAGTCATACGGCAGGAGTGCCATTTAGTCATATTATAGTCATATAAATTTAGCAAAATAGATTTTTAAAAAAGAGACGATCACTCCCGATTTCTCATACATCGACAAATAATCTACATCAAAAAAACCGACATCCGTTAAGATGCCAGCTTTGAGTAGGTTATCCAATTCTTCTTTATACAGTGTTCTTAACTATCTAAAATCCCTGTTTCCCTAGCCTTTGAGGTAGCTTCTCTTCTTCCTTTTACATTCAATTTTGAGTAAATATTCGAGATGTAATTTTTAACTGTACCTTCACTAAGAAATAATGCGCTAGCGATATCCTGATTACGCAGACCTTGCGCCAGTTTGTGAAGAACAGCGACTTCGCGGGCGCTAAGTCCGTATTCATTGTTTTTCTCAAGTAATTTGGGTTCAGAAGTGCCTGTATCTCTAGTCGATTTCAGCATACTTTTAATCATCTTATCTGCCATTTCTTGAGAAATCAATGTACCTCCTGTGTGAACCACCCTTATCCCGGCTTTAAGGTTTTTGGGATGGATGGCTTTGAGTAGGAAGCCCTCAGCCCCATGGCTTAATGCTGCTAAAACATATTCAACTTCTTTATACGAAGTCAGAATGATAATTTTCGTTAACGGAAATCGAAGTTTAATCTTTTCTGTTGCAACAACGCCATCCATAATAGGCATATTTATATCCATAAGGATGATATCCGGCTGGTTTTTTTCACAATAGTTGATGGCTTCTTCTCCGTTTTTAGCCAATCCTACAACCTCGATGTCGTCTTCCATCTCTAGTACTATATTTAGACTTTCAAGGATCAATTCCTGATCATCAACTATGAGTACTTTAATCTTTGACATACAAATGATCTCCTTTGAGTGGTATTTCGCATCTGATTATAGCTCCAGTAATCTCCATGGAGGAGATTGAAAAGGTTCCTCCCAGCATATCAATCCGGTTCTTCATTGTTGTCAAGCCGAACCCATACTCTATCTTATCAAAAGGTTTTCCATTATTTTGAATGGCAACATGCAAGGTTGATAGATCAAAGTGGAGCTTCAACTCAATTTCCGATGCTTTTCCATGTTTTAGTGCATTAGTAAAAGCTTCTTGTATGACCCGAATTATCGATTGTCTCACATCGAAGCGAACTGTCCGTTCTGTTCCTATTAGCGTGAGATGAACGAGTGTTCCGGTATATTCTCGAAAGTTGTTGATGAGTCTCTCGGCTTGATTTACTAGACTTATATTCTCTTCCTCACCTATTTTGTGCACGATATCTCTCATCTCATCTAAGTTTTGTTCTGTCAGTCCTCTTATACTAATCAACTTCTCCTTAGCTAGATTGGGTTTTTTATCTAAAAGTGCAATTGCAGCATCAAGACTCATAATAAGGGAAATAAAAGAGTGTCCTAAGGTGTCATGCATTTCCTTGGACATACGATTTCGTTCTTCCAACAGAGTCATCATTTCAATCTCAGCAGCATATTGAGTTAACAATTTATTCTGTTCATCAATTTCTTTAGCCAATATATTTTTCTCATGATAGGCACTGGCAATGAAGTTGACCCAGATCCCGATAAAAGAGAAAAGCAAGTTATCTAAGCTTGAACGGAGTGCCAGATCCCATGTGACTTTTCCGAATAACATGCTGATAAAGGGAAGTAATAATAGTACAGGCATAATCCAGGCAGTCTTTCTTGTCAGTAAGTATCCGATTGCAAGACTCGGAATAAGATAATCGACACTCCCTAACAGATCGGCTTGCATGAACGATTTCACATAATAAGATCCCCCTAGCAATAGTTCAAGTAGAATGAACCATTTCTTGTTCATCCTTAGTTGCGGAAACCAGAATAAAATAGGTATAAAATAGGCCGCTAAAAGCCAAACGGCGTTCACAAGCAATAGCGGTGAATAGTCATTCCCCTTTAAAATATGCAATAATAGCAAAAGATAAATATAGGATCGGAGCCCAAATATACTCCAATCCATAAAATAAAAAACTTTTTTCATAAGTATCCGTCCTTTACCCAAACATAACTAATGATTTCTTCTGAAATATATAGTACATGCGGAACCTCAGGCCACCCTAAATTTAATAGAGGCTGCACAAAATAAATAGGTATTATCGATAGAGAAAATTCTTTAAATCTTAAAAGATAATTTAATTTGCATAGCAATAGCAACAGTTTAACATTTCATATCGTTTTTCAATGGCATATGCAGCAATTACACTATAATCCTCTTTTGGGCATTGACATGTAAGTGTACTCTAGGCTGATCTAATAAGGGAATTATAGTACAATTCGGATAGTTATGTATAGTTAAGTTCTGTAAATATTTAAAAAGGCCACCAATCACCTTAGAAGATAAATTTTGTGGTGCCACCATATTTTATTCTATCTTCATGAGCTACTTCTTTCAATGAAACTGACGAGGATTTGTAAAACGAAAATTCCTCAATTCTAGCAAGTAATTTGTAGTATTCCGATTCGAAGGATGTTGTACTTTAATAGTTATGTTAAAATTAGTTCGTGAGTAAAATAATGGTAAATGGATTCAATTTGGAGGGAACTTATGAAAATCATCATTTTTGGAGCTTCTGGAAAAACGGGGAAGTTGATTGTTGAGCAAGCGCTTTCTGACAATCATACGGTCACAGCATTCGTAAGAAATCCAAGTAGCTTGAACATTTCTAATCCGAACCTTGGGATTGTGCAGGGGGATGCAACAGATGCATCTGCTGTTAAAAAAGCCATTTTAGGGCATGACGCAGTGATATCAGCACTTGGAACGAACACTGGATTACGAAAGACGACAATCCTTCATGAAATGACACAAAATATCGCTCATGGTATGAAGGAGCAGCAGGTGTCGCGGATTGCTTACATGGCTTCGGCGGGAATTGATAAAGAAATACCAGGCGTTATCGGAAAAATTACGATAAAATTACTTGGAAATGTGCTAGACGATCATCATAATGCAGTGGCTGTGTTAAAAGATAATGATTTACAATGGACGATTGCAAGACCCTTAGGACTCAACGACAAACCGTTTACAGGGGCGTATCGTAAAGAACTAATTGGGGTTCCTAAAGGTGGACGTACAATTTCCCGTGCGGATGTCGCGGACTTCTTATACCAGGCAATTATCAATGAAGAATTTATCCGCCAGTCTGTTGCCTTGAGCGACTAGTCAACAAGAGATTTTGGATCATATGCTTTCCGCTCCTTCAATTCAACCAGATGGCCGATACCCCAGGCAATATAGGCTTCCACTGGAAAACTAGGAGAAGAGAGGATTTCCAAATAGCCTTCACGTCGTTTAACAAAAAAAACCTTCGCTTGGGATGGTTTTTCAGCTAGGATGACCGGTCTTATGATAGAATTTCTTTTTC
Organism: Sporosarcina beigongshangi; assembly: GCF_033485195.1. Lineage (NCBI taxonomy): Bacteria > Bacillati > Bacillota > Bacilli > Caryophanales > Caryophanaceae > Sporosarcina > Sporosarcina beigongshangi. The sequence goes on along the minus strand of NZ_JAWLIR010000072.1, from coordinate 986 downwards.
TTTATGTGATGAAACGTTAGTTCTGATAGTTGTATTATCGTATAATAGGGGGATGGCTTCCAACTTCATAGTTAGGCTTGGGGAGTGGAGATAAGTGTGTATTCCATGAATAAATGTGGTAAACTAAACATATATTAAAAAAGACTGAGTGCGTCAACACCCAGTCAATGCAGCTGACATACCGCATGAAGTACGGTTGACCAGTTGTAAGAATGTTTAACTCAAAGAGTAACCACCCTGCATACTTAGTCGGTAGCGGAGGGTGGTTACTTTTTTCTATTGGTGTAAAGAGCAATCAGTGCGATAACGGCTGTTGCCGCTGTCGCAAAAAATATGCCGAATTGGAAAAGCATATTCATTGCATCGTAAGTAACCATATAAACACCCCCTTTCTCAAGGGAGTGTCAACCGCCCATCCGCTATATGTTGCTGCAACTTACAGTCTAGCATTTTATACGACAAAAATCGATGGGACTAGCTAAAAAAATCTGCATAAAGTCCTTAAATCTCTACATTAATCAAGTTGGTTTCTTAATGATTTTAATAAATTGAAATGTGGTTTGTTGAGCCCGTGTAGATTTTTTAGATTGGATATAAAATCTTCATTGGTGTGCATAGGCCTTAGTAAATCCTTCCGTTTAGAAACATATTCATTGGAAATATAAAAATTTGCTGTAATGAATACGCCATTATGTCTTAATACATATTCAATTACTTTTAACAGTTTTTCAGTATGTCTTGTTAAGCTTTTGAATGAATCAGAATAGAAAACCGGCAATTCTTCTCCTGCTATTTTTTCCAATTGGTTTAATAATTCTATACTAAAACTAGGATTCATCCCACTTTCAACAGTTATTCCGTTTTCACTAGTAAATTTATTGTGATAATAATTAAAATCGATAAGCTTATCAAGATTGTCTTCTGATACTATAAGTTTGTTAATTTTAATGCCTTTATTAGACCTGGAGCTAGTATAGATGTATGGA
>NZ_JAWLIR010000071.1:0-6763 GCF_033485195.1 Sporosarcina beigongshangi | reverse complement strand
CAAACTCTCCATAATACCTGGCGGACGATACGCAGCGCATTGCGTTGTCGACTTCGTTCGTTCAATCGGTCACGTACCCAAAAGTACGCTCCCTCTTTCTCTCACTCGTCTCCTAGCACTGCACTACGTCTCGTCCACCAGCGGTAATAATAAGAGAAACTTGAATAGCTCGAGTTTCTTTGCTGGCATTAAATTAATAATGTCATGTGTTTTGCTTGGGTGCGTTAAGCACCTTTGCTGTATTTCATTGACGTTTTGCTGTTCAGTTTTCAAGGTTCATGTTGATATTATTTGTCACTGCATTTTCGCAAGCAACTTTCATATCATATCAAGATGCATCCTCAGTGTCAACAACTAATTAAATTTCTTTTTCCGTTGTTTCCTACTAAGTCAGAAGTGCAACGTTTTACATCTTAGCATCTCTCATTGATAGAGTCAACGATTAATTTCGTTTCCTTTTTCTTCAAAGAAGTTATGCAATACCACTTAGTTATTTTGCTTAATTCCCCAAGCGACGTTTATCATATTAGCATTTATAACTCTTCATTGTCAACTAGATTACGAAAATAACTTTAGCCTTCATTATTTTAACCCTTTTGCGGATACTACAGGTTTTGAATTGAAGTAGCTCAATTCAAAACCTGAGCATATTATTTCCCGCAGCTAAAAGGAAAGCGATCGCACACAATCTCCCCCGCTTCCAGTTACTCCACTCTATAATCCCTATGAAAAATCAGTTCATTCTTTGAATCACTTTGAACCACTTGGATAAATCCTTTATCAATAAGAAATTCTATAAATACCTCTAAGTCGATTGAGTACATCCTAACTTCTTCATGCTCATGGAGTTCTTGAATTGCCCAAAGCTCTTGTGTCGCCATCACGTCCATAACATGACGTGCTCCATCCGCGGTGCGATTATGAATAAAGAACTCGCTTGCAAGAAATAGCAATTCTAATCGTTTCTCTAAAGGTTCTTCGCTCATTATTAATTCCTCATATAGTTTATAAATCGCAGGATCAATCTTTTTCACCTGTGACCACACCGTCACTTCCGGAAATAAACCATTTTCAATAATGGCGAGTCTGGCAAGATGATGAAGCGATTTGACTACATGATGATAGGCATCCATATAGTTTCCTTGCTCGAAAAAAGTCTTTCCTTCCATATAGCCTCGCACAAGCTTTGAAAATTCTAACCCCATCTTCATCTTTTGCCCGTAAAAAGGATACTCCTGTAACTCCGTCCGTAATTGTTCCACAAATTCATTGCGATCGTAGAAGACCTTACCGTAGAATAACCAATCAACCACTTTTCGTTTCGATCCAAGGAGTAACCACTTGCGTAATTGTTTTTCACTAATAATATGCATTGCAGCTTTCCCGTTTCCATCCGTATAATGTTTCGTAAAGATAGGGATCTCTTCGTCAGCGGTAATGATTAAGAGGATCGCATCGAATGTATCCGTAATCGGATCCCCTTTCCCTCTTTTTTCTACCAAAATGACGCCTAACGTCTCTGGAAAGCTTGCCCGTTCCTGATAAATCGGCCTAAGTACTTGTTCCACTACCACACCTCCCTGTCATTTCCTTTCGACAAGGAGTCGTAAATCTCCTTTATTTGAAAGTCGGATAAATATCGTAAAAAGCGAAATATATGCTATAGTAATTAAGGATCTATCAAGGAGGAACGCTAGATGAAACCATATAAAAATAAGATAAACCGTATACGTTCGTTTGCTCTTGCTTTAATATTCATTGGGGTCGTCATTATGTACATCGGAATTTTCTTCAGATCAAACGAGATCGTCATGCTCATTTTCATGACACTCGGCTTTCTCTCCATCATTGCGAGTACTATAGTTTACGCATGGATCGGTACGTTATCAACACGAGCTATTCAAATTCAATGCCCAAGTTGTGGCAAGCATACGAAAATGCTTGGACGTGTTGATATGTGCGGGCATTGTCGTGAGCCTTTGACACTTGATGCTTCATTAGAAGGCAAAGAATTTGATGTAGCTTATAACCGTCCCCAAAAACGAACAGCTAAACAGGCAGATGACACAAAATAAAAAACGTCTGATCTAACTTCTTAACGAAGTAGATCAGACGTTTTTTTAATTGGCGCTCGCAACACGCGTAGCACATTCAGGACATGTCCCATATACTTCAAGACGATGCGAGTTCACTTCAAATCCTGTAACATGGGAGGCAAGACGTTCAACTTCTTCAAGTCCAGGATGGTGGAAATCAACAATCGTTCCACACTCGTTGCAAATAATATGGTAATGATCATTTGTCACAAAATCAAATCGACTCGAAGCATCCCCATAAGTCAATTCTTTCACGAGCCCCGCATTTCGAAATACACGAAGATTATTATAAACTGTTGCAACACTCATGTTAGGAAAATCGCTTTCCAGTGATTTATATATTTCATCAGCCGTCGGATGTAATTCAGAAGAGATAAGATACTCTAATATCGCATGTCGTTGCGGAGTAATTCTTACACCATTTTTTTTCAATGCGTCTAAGGCATCCTTCAATCTCGCTTCAGACATCATACATGCACCCCAATCCATAAAGATTATCTCTTTATAATTATTATAATTAGTTTACTTAAATTAGGGTGCATATGTCAACTAAAGCGATTAGGTAGGTCTATTTCTCCTCTTTTACAAAGTCAATATCCATCCTCTAGGTCAATCAAATTCCGAAGATCTCGCTCGCCACTTAACCACTTTTCCAAATTTTCTTCTATAACTACAAGGGCTCTGTCAACATACTTCCCTGACAGACTAGATACATGTGGTGAAACCGTACAATTCGAGAGGGACCATAATTCATTTTCTTGAGCTAACGGTTCCGTTTCAAATACGTCGAGCACCGCATGTCCAATGACTTCATTTTTCAATACTTCTATAAGAAGGGCTTCATCAACTAAGTCACCACGACCAAAATTCAGGAAAACAGCTGTCTCTTTCATCGCTTCAAAATGTTCTTTAGTAAGAAGCCCTTTCGTCTCCGGCGTACTTGGCAATACTGAAATAATATAATCAACTTCGGGTAGTCTAGAAACTAAGCTATCAAAAGTAATCATTTCATCCATCGACTCACATGCTCTTCCCGAACGGTTGCAACCAATTGTTTCAACTCCAAATGCCTGAAGCAGTCTACCAATTTCCGAGCCGATTGCGCCAGGACCCAGAATAAGCGCCGTCGATCCTTTCAATTCAGTTGAACCGACTTTCCGACTCCATTCCCTCTCCTGTTGCCGTTGGTAAATGAGAGGGAGCGACCGCTTCAGTGCTAGAATATGTGCCAACACGGATTCAGCCATCGGCGTTTTATGAATACCACGAACGTTTGACATCACTAGCTGCCTCTTCGAAATTTCAGCAAGCGGCATTTTTTCAACACCAGCAGAGGCGACCATCAGCCATTCAAGGGATTTTGCCTGGTTGAGTAGGGTCACATCTATATCCTCGCCATACGTAACAATTGCATTAGCTTTCTCAATTAACTGTACTTCCGGAGTTTTGCCATAACGAAAAGAAACTTCAGGAAACTTCGTCAACAAGCGTTCTTTCTGATGTTCTTTAATCTCAAACGTGAACAATACTTCCATCATACATCCCCCTAGCTACCTCAAGATTTCACTAACTGCTCCAACGTCGCAAACGCTTCTTCTATATGTCCCGCAACTTTCACTTTACGCCATTCCTTAACAACCGTCCCTGTCGGATCAATCAAAAACGTCGAACGCTCAATGCCCATATACTCCTTACCAAAGTTCTTCTTCAACTTCCAGACATCATATAGTTCTGCAACTTCATGATTTTCATCGACAAGAAGAGAAAAAGGCAGCCCATGTTTCCCAATAAACTTGCCATGCGAAGCCTCACTATCTGGACTCACCCCAAGCACTACTGCATTGAGTTTACTAAAATCCTCATAGGCATCACGGAAATCACAAGCCTGCGTTGTACAGCCTGGCGTAGCATCTTTCGGATAAAAATAAAGAACTACATATTTTTTACCAGCAAACTCTTTTAATGAAACTACCTCTCCCTTTTCATTTGGCAATGAAAATTCAGGTGCATGCAACCCTTCAAGTGTCGTCATCGTCTATTCCTCCTATATGTTCTTTTCTTAATCCTATCGAACATCCTCTATAGTTTCAATTTCTTTGGCGTATACGCTCTATTTTGTTTACAATAGAAGGGTGATCAATTGAACGGAGGAATTATTTATGAACAGATCAAATTCAGAACAAATTTATAATGAAGCATGCGAGCATATCGTAGGAGGAGTGAACAGTCCATCACGCGGCTACAAAGCAGTCGGTGGCGGAGCACCTACAGTAATGGAACGTGCAGAAGGCGCTTATTTCTGGGATGTCGACGGCAATCAATACATTGATTACTTGGCAGCATATGGTCCGATTATTACGGGGCACGCACATCCGCATATTACTGAAGCCATTGTGAATGCAGCTAAAACAGGAATTCTATATGGCACACCTACACGCCATGAAGTAAAATTCGCAAAAATGTTGAAGGAAGCAATGCCAGGTATGGCTAAAGTTCGTTTCGTTAACTCAGGAACTGAAGCTGTTATGACAACAATCCGTGTTTCACGCGCATATACCGGCAGAACTAAAATCATGAAATTCGCAGGCTGCTACCATGGCCACTCTGACCTTGTACTCGTCGCTGCTGGTTCTGGTCCTGCGACTCTTGGAACGCCTGATTCCGCTGGCGTTCCAAAATCGATTGCTGAAGAAGTAATCACAATTCCATTCAATAATCCAGAGGCTTATAAGGAAGCAATGGCAAAATGGGGAGATGAAATCGCTTGTGTCCTAGTCGAGCCAATCGTTGGAAACTTCGGGATTGTTGAACCTAATGAAGGATTCCTACCACTTGTGCATGAACTCGCTGCCAAAAAAGGTGCTTTGATTGTATATGATGAAGTAATTACGGCATTCCGCTTCCATTATGGTGGTGCACAAGATTTACTTGGACTTACTCCCGACTTAACTGCTTTTGGTAAAATTATCGGTGGCGGATTGCCAATCGGTGCTTATGGTGGTAAAAAAGAAATTATGGAACAAGTTGCTCCACTAGGACCTGCTTATCAGGCTGGAACAATGGCTGGGAATCCTGCTTCCATGCTTGCGGGTATCGCTTGTTTGGAAGTCCTTCAAACACCTGGCGTTTACGAAGAAATGGATCGTCTTGGTACCATTCTTGAAACCGGTATATTAGCGTCAGCAAAAGAGCACGCCATTACGCTAACAACAAATCGTTTGGGCGGAGCTTTGACACTATTTTTCACAGATGTAAAAGTAGAAAACTACGAGCAAGCTGAGGCAACAGATGGTGAGGTCTTTGCAAAATTCTTTAAACTGATGCTCAAAAATGGCATTAATCTTGCACCATCGAAGTATGAAGCATGGTTTTTAACAACTGCCCATACAGAACAAGACATTAAAGATACACTCGTTGCAGTCGATAAATCCTTTAAAGAACTGGCAACACTACTGAACGGTTGACCACGCTACCACTTTAAGGTACAGTAGCGAAAAATGGCCTTAGCAGAAAGGAATATTCCTATGAAACTTGGTGCCCGCATTTTTAAAACGGGCATTGCGATTGTATTCGCATTGTTCCTAGCAGAGCTGTTACAGTTGCCAAATCCCTTATTTGCAGGGATTGCAGCTATCTTTGCCATTCAACCGACAATCTATAGATCTTATTTGACAATTATCGAACAGATTCAAGGAAATCTCATTGGCGCAGTTACTGCCGTTACTTTTGTACTTCTATTTGGTCATCAGCTAGTCGTTATTGGTCTTGCGGCAGTTATCATCATCTTAATCATGATTAAACTGGGACTGGAAAAATCAATTTCACTGGCGCTTGTCGTCATGATCGCCATTATGGAAATCAAAGGCGATGAGTTTTTATCATTTGCATTACTACGATTTTTAACCATTCTTATCGGAGTTTTAGCGGCTTTCGTTGTCAATTTGCTATTTATGCCACCGAAATATGAAACGAAACTGTTCGAGTCTATCCATTTAGCACAAGATGAGATTATTCGTTGGACCCGACTTGCTGGTAGACAAGCCTCTGAACATATCGCGACAAAGAAGTCACTTAAAAAGTTAGCAGAGCGTCTGACACAAGTCGAAGAATTTTACCTTCTATTTAAAGAAGAACGGAGCTACTTCAAAAAGAATTCACGTACCAAGGCGAGAAAGCTAGTGATTTATAGACAAATGGTCGCTACTTCAAAAAGCAGTTATGATGTCTTGAAAAGATTGCATCAATTTGAAAATGAGTTGATTAAACTACCAGAGCATTTCCGAATGATGGTTCAGGAACGCTTGGACACTTTACTCACTTATCATGAACAACTCCATTTAAAATTTGTTGGTAAGTTGAAGGTTGATAAGGAGAGCGCTAGCCAAAACGACGACTATATACAGCGCCATGAAGTAATGGAGATATTCGCGAAGGAGATCGGGATTACAAAGGAAGAAGAGGAGTTTTCTACTTACCATCTTCTGCATGTTCTATCATCCATTTTAAATTATGAGGAGCAATTGGAGCATCTGGACATGCTTATTGTCTCATTCCAAAAATATCATAATAACGAAATGAATATGAAATTAGAAGAAGAGATCTACTAAATAATAGTATAAAAACCAAAAACAGCCTTGAAGTCATTGATGTGCACCCCAAAAGTTAGA
>NZ_JAWLIR010000070.1:0-7330 GCF_033485195.1 Sporosarcina beigongshangi | reverse complement strand
TCGGCTACCCCTGTTAGGCGCCTACGCTGGAGATTATGTAAAAAGTATTAGTTTAACATCCGGGGGAGAAAACACATCTACACTTTATCACTTTTCCAACAATCTTTTTGCTAACTCGCGATCTTCTTTGTCTTTTGTCGTCATTGCAATGTTCTGAATGATTTCCTGCAGGGTAGGTTGTTGCGCAATTGACGGAGACCATCCTTCCAGTACACTGAGTGCATGGTATTGTAGGCTTCCATTATCTGATGCAAGAGCAGCTTGAAGGAGTGGCACCCCTACTCCTTCGTGTCCATACAAATCTTGAACAATGCATTGCAGACAATTTTGTTCTTCATTTGATAGACTTGTTAGCGTTAAATGCGTTTCCGCAAATGTGCAGATGTCTTCGATGTACTTACGATTATTTGCATCCATAACAGCCACATATAGTGCACTGTTTGTGGGGTTTTTCTCTAGCATATCAAACAAATTTTGCGAAACATCTAATTGATAAAAGAAAGCAATTTCAAGTGCCTTTACGTTGTTTTCTTGCTGTAGTGCATCCATCACAAGCCGTGGCCACTTAGCATCATTCATAAAGGGTTGAATCGCTTGCTGAATAGAAGTGTACTCATGTTGTTTCCATTGTTCATTAAACCGTTCTTCCCAAACCTCACTATCGGCTTTTAAAAATCCATTTATTTTCATGAGCGGATAAAAATCCTCAAGCGTTTGACAGTGTGTACGCGCATGGTACACGAAACGCGAAAGAACTGCGCTTGCATACGGATACTCTTCGATGCCTTCAGCTGAACGCTCATTAAGTAGGGCTTGAATGATAAGACCTGCTCCATCATACAGCTCTTTCGAAATCGTTTCTTCGTATAAAGCTACGTCAAGCTCTCCTTTTACGGCACAAGTATAGGCTAAATACTCATCCATAATACTATTGCTACAGCCTTCTGTGAGCAACCACTGTTTTATTTCTGGCGTCGTTGCTTCCAACCCCTCAACAGCCGCAATCTTTCCCCAACCACGAACGGATTGAGCTAGTTGCCAAACCTGGGTGTTGGCTCGAATTGTGCCATTTTTCAACGCAAAAAGGACATAGGGTGTGAATTCTTCATGCATACCTAATGTGAACAATAGCTCTTTATATTTTTCACAATCCGTACATCCGAGTACAGTGATTGAAAATTTCACAACCTCTCGATGCGCTGCATGCTTAAGAAGCCATAATGCCTCTTGTTGTACAATGGATTCGTCGAATTGAGCTTGCTGGAATAGCTCGATGAATTCACTGCTGTAGTTGGCTATATTATCAAAAATGATTTTTTCGTATGTGGCTTTTCGTGTCTTAGTAGTAGGATCATTCAGTTGTTCTTCAAAAAGCTTTAGTAGTTTTTTCACGTAAAAGGGTGTAGGGATATCATGTGCAACATGATCGAATAAACCCGCATCCAATCGCGGATGGGTTTCATCAAATAAATATTCCTCATCCGGCAAATGGTCGTTTACTATTTTAGTATGCATTTGAACTTGTTGTTGAATAAAGGGAACAATTTTTTCTTTATTATCCCACGGAAGAAACTCTAACTTCAGAGAGTCATCCAAAATCGTTTCTTTATCTACTTTCACAATACAATTCAGCTTTACATAACCACCAAGTTTAACGGAAACAACATGCTTTGAGCCATCTTGCAGATGAAGTGCCCCTGATAACTTATTGAACATCAGATTTTGCTTTATGGAACGTATATTATCGAAATGTTTCTCATTCCTGCTCATCATATCTTATAAGAAATATCCCTATACAGGTAACTATAAATTTACTTTTTTACATATTTACCTTTTCAACTTAGATTTACCCGCTTCAACTGAGATAAGTCTATCTACCTCATTAATTATTCCCTCTATTATTGGTAATGCTTCCTTGGAAGAATCTTGTATAGTTTTCTCAAACATTTTCTCTAAACTCTCGCCAATTTGCTCTGCATGAGTTTTTCCCATAATGAACTTTCTAAGTCGAGAATTAGAGAATGCCATTAAAGGATTTCCAGTTGATACATTACTCAAATAACCACCCAAGATAGTTGATAATAAACCTGTTGAGGCATTAATTGCAATTTCAATATTTTGATTTATTCTTTCCATCTCGAGGGACAACTCAATAAGTTTTGCATGTTCTTCAACATTAAATGATGGACTATTTATTATTAATTTAATAGTAATGAATTCTTTTGATCTGTGAGTATTTTTTTGAAAACGATAACTTTTATACATCTCTGCTTCTTTTTTTAAAAGCGTTAGTAACTTTATTCTTTGTATTCTTAGGTTTCTTTTATATTCTCTTTCACTATGTATTTTAGTTATTATAAAAGCAAACACAACAGAGATAAATGGAATAATTCCTGGTATAAGATATGACGTGATTAATGTAGAAACGTTTATGTTCATTTCAATCCCCCAAAATGTAATATGAATGATAATTTAAACCGTTTTTAATTCGATACTTAAAAATCAAAAAAATGATTTCGTGTAGTTTTGTATATCTATAGCCAAAGAGGATGGTTAGTGATTATTACCTACCCCATACAATCATAAACTAAGGTACCTGGTTCTAAAACGATTTAGAATTGTTTCAGAACCAGGTACCTATTTTTATATGACCAAACCCATTCAAACAATAAATTAGTGAAGCAATCCATACAAACTTCTTCATGTCATTCTCCATATCTGCATTATTCAGCATTATTTGAAAGTAGTGGTGCTTGTCTTATACTACCAATGATGGTTGAGGTCGTCTATATGGATTGGGGTTTATGCCGTTGGAGATTACGTGAAAATATAAGTATCGTGAATACAATATCACTCGTAGAGCAGATGATTTAGAAAAATCTACTCTACGAGGGATATTTTGAATTTCCTTCAAATCTTTTTCGTCATTTATATTGTCATAAAAGGGGATAATTCTCTTCAGCACAAATTGAACCAATCTAAATTATTTAGACAATATAAATACCTTCGAAGTAGTACATTTGTAAAAAGGAATTGACCTAAAAATAAGACAAATGAAAATGACTTTTGAATACCGCCATCTGAAAGAGCCACCTCGGACATGTTTTAGAGCCACTTGAGACAAGAAATAGATCCGCATAGGACAAACGAAAGCCATCCATTATATTTGAAACCACTAAAAACTTACAACATTAAATTTTACGAGATGTATGGAGCAGCAAAAGAAAAATATCTAGAACGTTTGGTACATGATACAAGGAATGGGGTGCTACGCGAATGAGTAACACTTGACCCAATGCGAGACAAGAGGGAATAGAAATATTAGTAAAACCCTAATTCCCCCTTTACCCTGGTGATTTGAATCGAAAGATTACTTTTCCTTTCGATTCAAATCACCAGGCCAGCAAGCACAGCGCGGCAGCTTTGATTGAACTTGGGGATTTATTAACTATTGAGATATTAAGAGAAAAGTTAAACAACAGCCGAATGCGGCAACTACCGATCCTATAGAAGGTGGCTCTTTGTCTGTTTTAAGTGTCCCTAGAATTTGTCCTAAGTGGCTCTGAAATATGGCACACGTGTCACTTTCGTATGTCTTTATTCAGACTTTCGTTAAAAAATAGGATATATACCTGTATGTTGTTTGAATATACCTAATAAACTATTTACGAATAGTAGCTAAAATTGTGGAAGTAATGTACCATTAATTTATTCCTATAATTCTTACTTTTAGTACGGAGGGTAAATATGTTCAGAACATCTTTTGGTACATACAATGGGGACAGCTGGGAAGAGCACTGTCAAGCCTTTTTAAAAATGAAATATGAAGCTGATGGCTATCAGGAGATGACTGCACATACCAATGGTGATTTAGGTATTGAGGGATTTACAAGAGACGGAATTGTTTTTCAATGCTATTGCCCCGATGAAGAATATGATTCCAGTAAACTCTACGACCATCAAAGGGACAAAATCACTAGGGACTTAGGTAAATTAAAAAAATTCAAGAGCCAATTACTGACGTTCCTTCAAGGAGTAAAAATCAAAAAATGGATTTTCATCACTCCAAAAATCACAAATAAAGCGCTTATTAAGCACTGCCATGAAAAAGCCATTGAATATAGAATTGATGCGACAATGAAGGACTTATTGGATGACTCTTTTGATGTTCTTGCACATGATGAGTTATTTTATGGAAAAGAAATTATTAAGGCAAAGCAAATTTTAGATGAAAAGATAAATATTAATGTTCCAATACCTGATGAGGTAGAGATTATTAACTGGAAACAATGCCAAACGGCATCCATTACAATACTGGATAGGAAAATAGGGAATCTTTTTCACGGTCTAGATGAACCAACCAAATCTAAGAGTACAAATAAATATATTGATTTACAAGTGAGAAACTATATTAAAGGTCAAGAAATTTTAAATCATATGCAGCAGACATATAGTTCTGCATATGAGAAACAAGTGAAGATAAAGAGCTCCATTGCAAGTCATTTAGAAGCAGAAGTACTACTATCTGATTTAGCACCAAAAGAGTTATTAAATGATACTTTAGAAAAATATAAGAAAGCACTTATGGGAGAAAATTTTCATGATATTTTCGAGTTTTCAGTGTACAACGATTTGTGTCACGAAGCAATTGCAAGCTGGTTAATTGACTGTCCATTAGATTTTGGAGGTTGAAATAATGGATTTACCTTTTGAAGATATAAAGGAAATTAGATTTAATAGGAAAAAAATCCCTATCCCACCTGAACTACGACCCATGTACAGAATTTCACAGATTATTCTTGTCCTGCATTTTTCATCAACAAAACAAACCGCATCTCTCTTAAAATTACAGTTATTTAATTGGGGGTTACAAAATGAGGGTCGCTATGAAAGACTGCTCAAATTAAAAGAAACAAGACACTTTCCAGTTATTCGTTTTGACCCTTTTCTGAATAGAGCACTAAACTATGGTGTAGCGATGGATGTTTTATCATTTAATGAAAAAACCGGAAAGTTCTCATTAACCGTAAAAGGGGACCATTTGGTACAAAGTATAATAAAAGAAGATGTACTATTAGAAGAAAAAAAGTTCTTGATATCAATTAAAAAGAGCCTATCTGATTCTTATATTTTGCAATTATTTAAAGAGAGGTATCCCTCATGAATCGAATAAAATTGAATCACCTAAAAATAACGATCGATACGCCAGAAGGGTTATTTGGTACTGATATTCCTTTTAAAGACGGATTTAATATACTAAGAGCTAAAAATACAAAGGGAAAAAGCTCCGCTTTAAATTCAATCCTTTACACACTAGGAATCGAAGAGATGCTAGGTGGAAGAAATGCGAAAACAATGAAACCAGTGCTAAAAGATAAACTATTATTTAAAGAAAAAGAAGTTCCTGTCCTAGAATCAAAAGTACAGTTAGAAGTTGCCAATCATAGGGGAGATACTATTACACTGACTAGATGGATTAAATCTTCTAGCATTGATGAAAAATTAATTAGAGTTCATTTCGGTGCTCTATTATCTAAGAGGGAGAGCGTAAGCTTCAGCGACTTTTACGTTCATATGAAAGGTTCTGCATCAGAGAATGCGGGATTCCATTCCTTTTTGTCCAGTTTTTTAGAATGGGAGTTGCCACAAGTTCCCACATTCGAAGGCAGCGATAGAATTTTATACCTTCAGACACTTTTCCCTTTATTTTTTATTGAGCAGAATAAAGGTTGGAATGGTTTTTATTCACCTATTTCAGGAAGTTTCGGAATAAGGGATTTATCCAAGCGCGCACTTGAATTTCTATTAAAAATGGATGTTACCAAGAATGCCAAGGAACGCGATGAATTAAAAATCATTAAAGCTTTACTCACAAATAAATGGTCCACTTTAAAACAAGATATAGAGGAATTAGCAGTCACTATTCACTCAGAAGTTCCTAGTTTATCCGAAAATCCTACACTTTTAGATATACTATCTTTAAATGTTTATGACGAAAAGACAAATCTAATACCCATTATTGATCGCATATTCCAATTAGAAAGTATAATAAAAGAAAAAGAGAATTATAATATAGTAAAAATATCAGATGTAACATCAAAATATGAAAAGAAAGTAAAAGAGCAGGAACTTTTAGTATTGCAATTGCAAAATGAAATAAATTCTATCAGGCAGGATTTATATCTGGAAAAAAACAACCAGAACTCTATGGATATGAATCTAAAAAAATTGGAAGTGGATTTAAAACGAAACCAAGAAGCAGAAAAACTTTACAAACTAGGCTCAGATATTGATTCAACCTTTTCACATGGTATCTGTCCAACATGTAACCAACATGTCGAGGATTCACTTATGCCTCCTGAAACAAATATTCTACCATTAGATTTGTCAGAGAATATATTCTTTATAAAAGAACAAATTAAGACGCTTCAATTTGGTGTAAAGCAATCCCAAAAAGTGATACAAAATAAAGAATCAAAACTAGCTGCAATTTCCGAACACCTTGATAACGCCAGAAGAGAATTACGATTATATAAATCCGAATTAAACGAAAACCCTAAATTACCGTCTAAAGTTGAATTAGAAAAGTTAGTAGAATTAAAAATTCTTCTAAATAAATTATATGAAGTAAACAGCTCTTTTGAAAAGATGGTACAGCGTTTTGAAGTAATAAAAGGGGAGTGGAGAAGTTACTTAGATAGGCACAAAGATTTACCGAAAAATTATTTCTCGGAGCAAGATCAGATAAAGTTAACTTATTTCGAGAAAGAATTTCTAGGTTTGTTGGAGAATTTTATCTTTTCCAGTATTAATATGAATGAAATAACGATTTCCAATGATAAATACACGCCTATTGTCAGCGGTTTTGATATCAAATTTGATTCTTCTGCCAGCGATAATATTCGCTTAATTTGGTCTTATGTAATTGCCATCTATGAAACAAGTCAACGGTTTTATGGAAACCATCCGGGACTTATGGTATTTGATGAACCAGGCCAGCAGCAAATGGCAGTAAAAAGCCAAAAAAAACTTTTCGAAGTGCTATCGAAAACGAAGGGGCAAGCAATTATAGGAACATCGCTTGAACCAGAAGAGATAAAAGAAATGACAAAAAACCTCAACCTAAATATAATTGATCTTGGGGAAGACTATATTATTAAGCCTTTGACAAACTAGGCATTTGGAAAGAGCTGTCCAGAACTGAATTCGGGATTGTCGCATTGTTTCGCAATCTCCTACAAGTAGCGAGTATCCGTCAGCCACTTTCAGATTCTAAACAAAAAGATACAAAAACAGGTGGAGAAAAGCGACTCGTTTTTCTCCACCTGTT
>NZ_JAWLIR010000069.1:0-8185 GCF_033485195.1 Sporosarcina beigongshangi | reverse complement strand
AGCTTTTTGGGTGTGAATCAATACATATTTAGCACGAATTTGTTGTAACACTTTCTCAAAAGTAACTGCTGAAATAACGTGACATTCATCCACAATAACTTGTCCATATTGTGTGATAAAAGATTTTAATTGGCCCCCATAATTTAAACTTTGGATTGTTGCCACATCAACTTTTCCGGTTATATGGTTTTTCCCTCCACCAATTTGTCCGATTTCTTTTGGGGAGACACCCAAAAATGTTGCAAGTCGTTCCACCCATTGCTTCATTAATTGCGTACGATGGACAATGACTAATGTATTAACCTTCCGCTTGGCCATTACAGCAGTAGCTACAACGGTCTTACCAAAACCAGTAGTTGCAGCTAGTGTGCCATGATCGTTCTCAAGTAATGTATTGACGACTTCATCTTGTTGCATTGATAAATTCCCATGAAAGTCGATGTCAATATTTTCACCGGCATAAGAATGGTTTGAAATGTCCAGTTGAATAGATTCATGTTTCAGCAAATTTTGTAGCTCCTCTAAACAACCACGTGGTAAAATGAGCTCCTTCTGCCCATCATTTGCACATTGGACCAATCGAGGAATTCCATGAATAGACAGCCTTTTCGCTTGCGCTTTATAAAACTCAGGATTATTAAAAGATGCTACGTTCCCCATTTTTTCTAATAAAGTTGAAGGAATCCCTTCCTTAT
The DNA here is from genome assembly GCF_033485195.1 of Sporosarcina beigongshangi. Classification (NCBI taxonomy): domain Bacteria; kingdom Bacillati; phylum Bacillota; class Bacilli; order Caryophanales; family Caryophanaceae; genus Sporosarcina; species Sporosarcina beigongshangi. The sequence continues at coordinate 7,490 of NZ_JAWLIR010000069.1, read as the reverse complement.
CAATATGAATACCATTTTTTAATTCAACACTAATTTTGTCAGGCATCAGGAAAGAACGTTCCTCTTTTACGTTATCATGATCACGAAGTACCAACTGAATCTCTTGCTCTGTCATTTTTTGAACAGACGACAGATACATCCATTGATCAGGATAAGCACTAAAATGCTCATCAACAAATAAACTGTTCCCTAATTGTGCCGGTCCCTTTTGGAGTGGCAATGCAATGAGGTTACCAAATCCACCTTTCGACAAAACGTCCTGATTCGGGAACAAACGATCGAATGATGCTAACTGAACCCCACCATTTCGTTCCACCGTTTTTGATAAAAGGTACATCCCTAGTTTTCTTACAGTCGCTGCCATCACATATGAAGTGAAAAAAATCCAGACATGCGCCCCATTGCCAGAACGGGAACGCTCAATATGAAATGGTACATTCAACTTCCTGCAGGTTCCCGAGAATAATTTCACATCCTGTTTCCATTGACTCCCATCGAAATCAACCGCTAAAAAAGTACAGGTGCCATCCGATAATAACGGGTAGATTCCAATAGTCTTTTCACCGTTCAACTGTTCATTAAGTACTTGATCAGTCAAAGGTAGCAATTGGCGATGCTGACACTGACTGCATTTAATAAGTGGCTTTTGGCAAATCGGTTTCTGCCATTCCAGAGCGCATGCAGGTATATATCCACTACTTCCGCTTTGCGACTCCCAGCGCAGTGCATAGACGTCCTTTCTCCCTTTAAATAGGCTGTTTAAGAGACTGACTTTCTCTTCTACTGAAGATAGCTTACTCACTACTTTTCCAGTTACATAGGTGTTCTCTCGATTCATCATTTTCACCAATAATTGTTTCAAATAAAGATTTTCCTGCCTCAGTTTCTCCATTTCATTTTTCATATCAATCCCTCGATTCACATGATGTATACTGTTACTATATCCTAGTTAGTAGTGATGATAACCTCATTTCAATATTAATGATTGATGAAATCACCATCATTCAAAAAACGCATCCTTGAATTCCTTCAATAGAATTCGGGGATACGTTTTTGACATCCAAATCACTATGGAAAATTCATCGAGATAAGGTAATGCCATACTTTTTTAATATATTTTGCTGTAAACAATTCCTTCTTACGCACGTTCCAACTACCGAAAAGATCATCCCGTTCACTGCCTAAATTGTAATCCATAAGCATTACAGAGAACGAAATACTTCGTAATTTCTCGCTATGAATAACTTTATACTTGCCTCTACACTAGCTTCAATTAATTGATTTGAATTCTTTAATTGAAATAACCGTAAATTCCTGAAGAATGGCTGTATCTTATTGTATTTTAGTAACTTTAAGGTTAAGTTGATTTTCGCTTTTTTCTTATTGCCAGAAGAAATCGGATTATCCAGAATAAGACCGAGCATGCCTAAAAATAAGTCTACTATCTCTACACCAATCTCTTCACCCTTTGCACGATAATCACATTCAGTAATCATAAAGGACTCCCCCCTATAAACTGAATGGATATTCAGCGCATGTTGCATCTTACTAGCAAGATTTTTAGATCTATATTCTGTTGCATCCTCCACTACTATTTTTGCTTGCACTTGACTGTGTTCACTATATCCCCGTAACAATCCATAACAAATGCGTTCTGGTAGCTTTGTGTATATCGTGTCACTTACAATAGTTTGTTTAGAATCATAAATTTTTGAAAATACACGAGCTTGCTGATCTAGGGCTGACTTAGAATAATGAATAAAATTCATTTGAGTATAAGGAGCAAGTGGCAATGCCAAATCGAACAATTCCTCTATTCCCTGCCTATCTTTTGAATAACCTCCATAATCAGTCCAGTGGAAATTATAGCTTTGATTTAGCTTATGTAAAGAAGTAAAATCTGAATGATAGTAAATTGAAGATGGAATACATAGCGCCCCCATTAACTGAATAGGATCGCTACTTTGTTTGCCGCTCTCATCAAAACAAATTATTAAATCTGTAGTCTTAGACTCATTCATATAAGTACCCACCTACTTTCCTTGACAAAATGTATGTATTCTTGTGATAATGAATATAATAGCAGAGAAACGTATAACTCATGTCATTCGTACATGCGTTTGCGTATCGGAGAAAAGGAACTCATGTCACTCGTACATGCGTTCCTTTTCAGTTTTGATCATAATCAATTTAGCGTTTAAAATGTAATACACCCCATAGGTAAAATCTACTGACTCTTAGAGCCCTAATAATTTTCTCAAACCTCTGGTTACAAAACCCGACCAAACTTTCTAGCAGCTCAGAAAAAAGGAAACACCTATATCTATAATAAATAAAACAATAATATAACCGCTAGCGTGACAATGGATACGGTATCTATTATCGCTTCTTTCCCCGAAAACAAATAAATCCTCCACCAATGACCTTGATCTTTGTAATGACTCCTACTTAGACGATATACTCTTGTTCGAATGGGTACTCCGATGGAGCGAGAGATACGATCATACTCATCACCAAATCTCCCAGAAAAATATCCCCATAACTCTTGATAATTTTCTTCAGAAGCAATTCGAAGTCTTTCAGCATATATTTTCAACGAGGGATAGTAATACATATTTGTGTAAACGATCACTTTATCCCCTCCAAAAAGCATGGAATATTTTCAAATTCCCCCAGATTCAAAACTAGACTCTTCCAAGTTAATATGCTAAATTTTTTGCATATTAATAAGTGGGAGATTTTTCATAATTATTTCACATGACTTTGGAATTAATTTAGGGGATTATGCGAAAAAGGGGACTTCGAATCATTTTCCATTACCTGTGTACTAAAACAACAAATCATTCAACTCTCCAACAAAACTAAATCATCCTTCGTAATTTCTTTTTCGAGCGCAAGCCTATTTTGTTTATTGCTCGCCACAGCCATTCGATAATCGACTTTACGCGTCATTTCTTTCGCTATTTTTTTAGCAAGACCGGCATTTCCGAAATGACTATCTCTACGTGCATAAATCTCTTCATAGTGAAGAACTAATGTACGCTTTGCTTCATCTGTTATGCCGTACCCTTTACTATAAAGGTCGGTAATCTCCATTAATTCCTTTGGTGTATAATCTTCAAAATGGAGCGTTAGTCCGAAACGTCGACGGAGTCCGGGGTTACTGTCTAAGAATTGATTCATTTCTTTTTCGTACCCTGCGGCAATTAATAGGAACTGGCCTTGTCGATCGGACATTTTTTTCAACAACACTTCCACTGCTTTTTTCCCGAAGTCATTCTCTCCACCACTCACAAGTGTGTACGCTTCATCAATAAAGAACGCACTACCCATCGCTCGTTCAATCAGCCCGGCTGTCAGCTTCTCCGTTTCACCAATATGACTACCGACTAAATCGCTGCGATCTACTTCAATCAGATCGCCTCGTTCTAATAATCCAAGCGCTTGATAAATACCAGCGAGCACACGACCGACCTCGGTTTTACCTGTCCCTGGTTTACCAATCAACAGCGTGTGGTTCATCAATTTCTCTGTAGAATGATTTTCTCGTTTGTAGTATCTCATTAATTCAATCATTTTATCTATTTCAACCTTCACAGAACCAAGGCCGATAAACTGATGGAGTTCTGCACGTTTATGGGCGAGTAGTACTTCATCGATTGGAACTTCGTACGTCTTCACGCCATGCTCTTGTACCGCTTGTACAACGTCTTGTTCTTCAAACGTCGTCAATACCTTTTCCGTCCACTCTTCACGCGGAAGTTTCGCAATTCTCATCGACTGAGCAAGCCCGATTTGATCGTATAGTATACGTGCCATTCGAGCGTTACTAAATGTTTCATCGCGCATACGATAACGTTCCACGAACTCCTCATAAACTGCTTGTTTGGCAGCAGGAGTAAGCACATAGCTTCCTTCACACTGACTTAAGAAGATTTGAAGCAACTCATCTGGTGTATAGTCTTGAAAGTGAATCTTTTCAGTAAAACGATCTTTCAATCCCGGATTAGACGCAAGGAAACGGTTCATTTCTTCGGTATAGCCTGCCGCGATAACAATGAATTCACCGCGAGAATTTTCCATTGCAGGAAGCAACGTTTCAATTACTTTTTTTCCGAAATCATTACTAGAATTGCCCCTTGCTGCAAGCGTATACGCTTCATCTATAAAGAGGACGCCACCCATAGCTTCCTTAATAATTACTTTCGTTCGTTCTTCTGATTCACCAACATGCGTTCCAACGAGATCTTCTCGCTTCACTTCAGTTACGTGACCTGTCTTTAATAAACCTAGTTCCTTAAAAATCTTCCCTATAAGCCGAGCGACTATCGTTTTACCAGTACCCGGATTACCTTGAAAGACCATATGAGGTGCTACCATCGGATTAGCTTTCATTCCACGCTCTAATTTGAATTGATTAATGTCGCTTACGTTTTTAAACTCCTGGATTTTGTTTTTCACATCTTCCAGTCCAATAAACCCGTTCAAACCACTCATGAAAACATCCTTCTGATCAGTAGGTGATGAATCTACAGTAGAAGAATGTCCAGCACTGCCGCCTAATTTACTAGTGATTGGTGGAACCTGCAAGTCCGTATCGGTAAGCACAGGAACACTGTCATCCCAACGAACTAAATCTCCTGCTTCGTTGTTCTCAACAGAACAGTCGTTAAGAACTGGCACCGAACGCTCGAGTCTCAGTCCAGCCTTCTTTCCATTCATCACTTGCACCCCAGTGAATACAGCATCTGAACAATCTTGCAAGATGATTTGATCATCACGATGACCATGTACTCGAGTTACGGTCACTTCAGTACGCTCCACCTGACTCAAGACGATTCCTGACGATTGACCGTCATAGATTTCACATTCCGTTATAAAGACTTCTGCAGATTCGGTTGCTCTTATTTGTGGCCTTTTATGATTGAACAAAATTGACCGTTCTACTGAAATAACTACTTCAGGACCTGCAAGTATGCCGTTCTTATCGCCACTCGATATTTTACAATCCGTAATTTCTGCTTTAGCCGCAGCACTGAGTAAAACGTTGGATCCCTTATGACCGAAGATGATGCAATTGGCCGCCGTCAACTTGGATTCTTTCACAACTATCCCTGCACTATCCCCACTCTTTACTTCGGTCGCCGACACAATTACTTCCGATTGTTCAGAAGCAAAAATCTGTACACCACTATGATGGCTAATAAGAGAATCCGAAATAGTCACTTGACTACTTGTCACGTAAACTCCTTTATTGTTTCCACTCTCAATTTCACAACCCAGAATCGTGAACACGCTTTGAGTAAACGCAGAGAGTTGCGTCATCTGATTGTACTTCACTTCAGATTCGATGAGTGTACACGTGGAATTTCCGGAAACAATTCCTCTAGACTCACCCGAAAGGATCTGTGTTTTTGTAATCGAGAGTTTGCTTTGTTCGTTACAGGAAATTTGGTCTCCTTTTTGGTTTTTTAACTGTGAGTCGGATAGCTCAACTGATGAACCACTGACGTTCATTCCTTCAGCCTCACCATTTTCAAACGTACTTGTCTCGACTTTGATATGGGATCCATTCGTAAATGCTACATGCTCCAAACTTTGGTTTTTAAAGACACAATTTTTCAGGACACCCTTAGATTGATCACAATAGATTCCTTGGACATGTCCAAAATAAAAATTCGTACTTTCTACGTCCATAGAACTGTCTTGTTCTAAACGAAGTTGAACCCCGCGATTTCCGATGAATGAACTTTTGGTGATTGTTGCTCGACTCGTTTCATACAAGCAAAGGCCAGCATCTTGCCCACTTAAAATTCCGGAATTCGTTACCGCGACTTCTCCTCCCGCGCGCACACTAATTTGTGCAGACTTGACCGTGTCTTCTACTATGCATTCGAACAAAGCCAAACGCCCTAATACCTCAATCCCTTGGATGTTTTTTTGAAAGTTCGAATGCTCTGCGGATACTTTTGCAGCTGCATCCACTCGCATTGCAACTCCTTGAATCTCAGAGAAAAGACAGTGGTGAAGCGTTACATCTCCTGATTCGATATGTAAACCATAGTCCACTGGACCAGTGCCTCCTCCAATACTGATCGATTCGATACGCACTTCTTCCGTTGTCGCGATACGAACACTTCCTGTTAGACGAACTGAGCTTGCTTCACCTTCTGAACTTCGGAGAACGAGCAGCTTATCGATTGTTACATGTTCATCATAAACACCTTCATCAACTTCCACTGTATCTCCTGGTAGAGCTGCCTCTACTGCAACCTGAATGGTTTTGTAGTTGGATCCTTCACGCTGAGACACTTGAATAATTGCCACGTATCTTCCCACTTTCTAATCGTAAATTCAATTGATTTCTATACTTTGTATTTTTCTAAACACAATTATACGAATGAGTTCTATCATCAGTTAAGTATACTAGTAAGCCTAGGGATAGAGTAAAGAACTGCTTGTGAACAAGAGTAGATAGCCGTACTTCTTCAGCAGTCTTCGAACTGTAATTCGCTTCTTAACTCTTGCAGAATCTCGTGAATTTCAGTCGATGCTCATATTTTCTTTGATCACCTTCGTTAGCTCACATACAATATTTTTCAAAATGTCGTCGCCCAATACTTGTTCTGCCGTATCATGTGAGGCCAGCGCATCACAAAAGCGATTTCTTCTTTGATTAACCCAGTTCAAGGAAATCAGCAGGAGATGATATAATCCATCCATTATGAGCTCCCACTCAAGAATGGATTATTTATTATGGTTAAACTACTATTAATGCTACGAATGTGGATAAGAGCACCTACAGCCTCAGGACAAAGAGAACTTTGCTCTTTGCTTAAAACAATGGCCGACCACCAGCGTCACCTATTCTATTACACTTTTATTGCACCATGCGTATTTTGCTGACTCTATCAAAGATCGTAGTATGTTTATTACACTGAATGCGAGCACTGGACATTTAATTTAATGAACACTACACACGGTACAATGCTGGCATTTTATAAGTCTCCTATAAACAAAATAAAAAAACGATGAATTAACTTCTATATACGATATACTGCTAATAGAACAAACAGGAGGACATTTAATGAATTTAAATAGAAATCTAGTGAAAACGTTGAGTACCTGCCTGTAGGGGTTTAAAAACCTTTTGAGGACCCCTGCGGGCGGTACGATTCTCAAGGGAGGTTTTCACTAATGAAAAATCGTTCAAGGTCATATTATCACCATCAAAGAAAGCGGGCAATTAGCCGGAAGCTAGAGATTGTAAGATATGCCTGGGGAGTGGATACAACGGATGATATCGTACATCCTTATATTAAGCATCCCGGAAAATTGTCTAAAGCGAAGTTGAATTGTTCCTGCAAAATGTGCAAATACGAAAAACATTATGATATTCCAAAACCAAATGTTAAATCAAAAAAAGATTTAATGCAGTGGGATATTAACGAATACGTTACTGAGTAAAATGTTAATGCTGTTTCATAACG
>NZ_JAWLIR010000068.1:0-9872 GCF_033485195.1 Sporosarcina beigongshangi | reverse complement strand
GGCGTTTGGACACCCACTGAACAGGGAAACAAAATCGCATTCACCTCGCCACCTATAGTGGTGGAGTCTTCTGCTGAATGAAAATAAAGTTCTCTTTCCAGTTGCCAAATGAACAACTCTCTTGTATGATAATAAAGCGAGTTACCTAAATCGTAATGATTACTATTAACTGAATGAAGGAGATTTTCTTATGAACAAAAAAATGATTGTCGTCATTTCATTACTGACAATACTGCTACTTGCTGCTTGTGGCAATAAAGGTGCGGATACAGAACAACTGACAAACGACAGCGAAAAACTTGCTGTTTATACAACTGTCTACCCCTTGCAATACTTTACAGAACGAATCGGCGGCGAGCACGTTGATGTCAAATCCATCTACCCACCTGGAGCTGATGAACATACCTTTGATCCTACCCAAAAAGATATGATCGCACTCGCGGATTCCGATTTATTCTTCTATATCGGCTTCGGTTTAGAGGGTTTTGTAGAAAATGCAGAAAAGACATTAAAAAATGAACATGTCAAAATGATTGCGACCGCAGAGGGTATTTCTGAAGGAATGCTTGAAGAAGGTCATGATGAAGAGGGACATGATTCTGAAGAGGAGGTCCATGATGAAGAAGGACATGACCCTGAAGAGGAAAGTCATGATGAAGAGGGACACAATCACGGCCAACTTGATCCCCATGTTTGGATTTCTCCAAAACTGAGTGTCGAACTCGCGGCTTCCATCAAAAACTCTTTAGTTGAAGAAGCACCTGAAATGGCATCTGAGTTCGAGAAAAACTTCGAGCAGTTGCAAAGTGATTTAGTCAATCTCGATGGCAAATTCAAAGAAATGGCAACCAATGCACCCTCTAAAACATTCTTTGTCTCCCATGCGGCATTCGGTTACATTGCTGAGCCCTACGGCCTTGAGCAAGTCGCCATTGCAGGCTTGAACTCACAAAGTGAGCCTTCGCAAAAACAATTGGCAACGCTTGTTGGACTGGCCAAAGAACAAAATGTACGCTATATCTTATTTGAACAAAATGTTTCATCCAAACCAACAGAGGTTATACGCAAGGAAATTGGAGCCGAAGCACTTACACTGCATAATCTTGGCGTGTTGACAGACGATGATGTGAAGCATAACGAAGACTATTTCTCCTTGATGGAACGGAATATTGAAACGTTGAGGCAAGCATTGAGCGGCGAATAATACAATAAAAACTGTGCTACATATTGGGATGACTTCCGGTATGCAGCACAGTCTTTTAATTTGGATTAACTTAGCTATTGCCATGACAGTTCGGGTAGTTGTACTTACAGTTTGACGATCTACCATTACAGTTTTGGCAGTTGTCCTTACAGTTTCACAATTTGCCATGACAGTTTAGAGTTTTGCCAAGACAATTCTAACAGTTTCTCTTACTGCTCAAAAATACTCATATTCAGTCCAACCATTCCTTCAATTCCCGCCGTAACAACTTATTCGATGCATTACGCGGTAGTTTTTCGACAAAGCGAAACGCTTTCGGTACTTTATAATGTGCTAATCGCTCCTCACAAAACAATAGCAATTCTTCCACCGTGACATCTTCCGTTGCTACAACAAATGCTACTGGCACACTTCCCCACTCAGAATGCTCTTGTCCACATACGCCCACTTCACTAACATTTGGATGTGCCACGAGGACATTTTCAATTTCCGCAGGATAGATATTCTCACCGCCTGAAATAATTAAATCAGACCGTCGATCGACAATATACAAATAGCCTTCTTCATCAAAATAACCAATATCCCCCGTAGGTAGCCAGCCATCTTCCAGCGGATTGGTATCTGCAAACCGACCGATATATCCTGGCGTCACATGTGGGCCACGTACCAGTACCTCCCCTTTATCCCGAGCATTTGCCGCACCCTTTATCTTGATTTGATTAAAAAACAACGGTTTACCTGCGGAACCCATCTTACGTATCGCATCGCCTGCCGCCAGCGTCGCCGTCTGTGAACTCGTTTCCGTCATGCCATATGTTTGAGAAATGGGAATGTTGCGCTGAGCCGCTCGTTCTAAATAATTTACTGGCAACGATCCGCCCCCTGCAAGTATTGTTTGGAAGGAAGGATGAGCCATTGCATTGTCCTTTTCAAATTCCTGAAGGACTCTGCCCAACATGAGTGACACAGCAGACATCCTCGTCACTGAACCATCCCGAATTTCTTGCGCCGCTCGACAGGCATCAAATTTCTCGTACAATCTGACTTCCATTCCGTAAAGAACTGATCGAACTAGAATTGAAAACCCACTAATATGGAATAACGGCATCGCGCAAAGCCACACATCATTGTCGTGTAGACCAAGATTAAGAACGGAGGACAGCGCACTGGAAACATGGTTCCCCGCAGTTTGACGGACACCTTTCGGGAAGCCTGTCGTGCCAGATGTATACATAATCGTAATCGTTCGGTCTGCTGTCCAGAGTTCTTGAACGTCAAACCGCTGTTCTGCACTCCGTTCTATTGTCGAATACGGAAGTTGAGGGACAGCCAAGTCAGTGACTGCTTCACTCATTTCATCTGCAACAATTACTACGCTAGCACCTGAATCCTCCAGTTGCCACTCCATTTCTTTAGTTTTCAGTCGGCTATTTAACATGACTATTTCAAGTCCAACTAGCATACAAGCGTGGATGATGAATACCATGTCTGCATTGGATCGACCAAGTAATGCAATGCGCTGCCCTTCCGTTAAACCGTTGGCTGTCAGTTTCCGTGCAAGTTGCATTGATCTCTCTTGTAATTCGATAAATGTCCAGGTTTCGTCCTCAAAGGATAACGCTGTTTTGTCCGGCGTCAAATACGCTCGCTGCATAAGCCAATTTGGAATCATTTTTCATCCTCCGTTCAGTCAGAAAAAAAGCCGCCCGATGAATTAGGCGGCTTTTTATTGTGTCGTTTATTAAGGAAAACGTGGGAATTGACCGAAGTCCGGTTGACGTTTTTCTTTAAACGCGTCGCGGCCTTCTTTCGCTTCATCCGTTGTGTAATACAATAGTGTAGCGTCACCCGCCATTTGTTGCAAGCCTGCAAGACCATCCGTATCTGCATTCATTGCTGCTTTAACAAAACGAAGTGCAGTCGGACTCATTGTAAGCATTTCCTCACACCATTGAACGGTTTCGTCTTCCAGTTGCGCATATGGTACAACCGTGTTGACAAGTCCCATATCAAGCGCTTCCTGTGCGTCGTATTGACGGCATAAGAACCAAATTTCACGTGCTTTCTTATGACCGATAATACGTGCCAAGTAGCCTGAACCGTAACCGGCATCGAAAGAACCTACTTTTGGTCCAGTTTGTCCAAATCGCGCATTATCTGCCGCAATCGTCAAGTCACAAACGACGTGTAGAACGTGTCCGCCACCAATTGCATAACCAGCAACCATTGCCACAACTGGCTTCGGAATCACACGGATTAAACGTTGTAGGTCAAGTACGTTCAAACGTGGAATTTCGTCATCGCCCACATAGCCACCGTGACCACGTACAGATTGATCGCCACCTGAACAGAATGCTTTCTCGCCTTCACCTGTTAAAACAATCACACCAATGCTCGCGTCATCACGTGCGCGCGAAAATGCATCGATTAGTTCCATTACGGTTTTTGGACGGAATGCGTTGCGCACTTCCGGACGGTTAATTGTTATTTTTGCGATACCACTATACTTTTCGTATTTGATATCTTCGTATGTACGAAGTGTTTCCCATTGACGTGTCATATAGACCCTCCTCGATTTTAAAGCTATCCATTTCGCCTCGTCGAAATTTGTGACATCCGTCGGAGGCTTTTAGGTTGAATCGGTGGAACCGCTTTGCTGATTCAAATTAAAATATGCTTCTCTACCATTGTAGCAAATACAGCGGGATTTTCCACATGTATTGCATGTCCAACATTTGCAACTGTTTCATTGCGTGCATTCGGGAATTTGCAAATCATTTCCCGGGCAATATTTACGAACTTTGTGTCGAGTTCTCCCGTTATGAGCATAATGGCGAAATTGAGCGTATGGAGTTGCTGCCAATACGACGGTTGACTGCCTGTTCCAATCCCTCTTAAACTGTTTGCAAGACCCATTTCACGCTGGTTAAGTCGCTCTTCTCTAATTGACCACTTCTTTTCCTCTGACAACACTCGTTGTGAATCAAACAACGCAATACTCTCCCAAAAATCCACAAATGCCGGTAAGCCGTCCTCTAAGATTCTATCTGCCAAACGATTATCTGCCACCTCACGCTCTGTCCGCTCTTCAACTGTTTTGAGCCCTGGTGAAGAACTTTCAAGGATAAGTGATGATACTCGTCTTGGATATTGAACCGCATATGCAAGTGCAACGCGACCTCCCATGGAGTAGCCAACCAACGTGAATAGATTGAGCGACAGTATGTCAAAAAGCGCTTCAAGATCTTCTACTTGCTGTTCCATCGCATAACGAGCAATCTCTTTTGGTGCCGCCGTTTTCCCATGACCTGTTAAATCAATCGCGACTGTACGAAATTTCCCTTTAAACAGCTCGGTGACTTCCTGCCAGGTGGTCGTACTCCCCGTAAAGCCATGCAATAGGACAATCGTCGGCAAGCTGTCTTCGCCTTGCATGACGACATGGATGTCTATTCCCCGAACGTTCACGACTCTATCAGACATCACGTTCAAGCCTCTCTGTAATTTGTGCCCACAGATTACGATGCGCTTGCACATTCACTTGGCGATCCGCAAACACTTCGATAATGCGTACAGACTTGTCTTTGACACGCAAAAGCTCTGCTTCAAACTCTTCGACAGACTTGACAGCGGCATATTGTGCATCATACATCGCTGCAATATGGTTGAATGTTAAACCAGTCGGCGTACCAAATAATTCTTCAAAGTGATTCGTAACCCCAGCTTGTGAAAGATAAGAGAAAATTCCACCGCCATCGTTATTCATAATGACAATCGTCAAGTCCGTGTCATGAAAACGACTGACAATCAAACCATTGACATCATGCAAAAACGACAAATCACCTATATATAACCATGTCGGTCGCTTGCGTGCGGTCTGAATTCCAAACGCTGTTGACACTACTCCATCAATACCATTCGTTCCCCGGTTAGCGAAAATAGTAACATCTTTCGTTGTTGCTCTGAAAAATGTATCCATATCGCGAATCGGCATACTGCTACCGCTGACCAAATCGCTCCCCGTTGGCAAATGCTCAATTAGCATTTTTGCAAAGATCCCTTCATCACCAGTGACTCCCTTATAACGACTCGTCACATCAGATGCTAGTTCATTCGCTGTAGCCCATAACTCCGAATAAGCTGTCTTTCGTTTACTCACAATAATTTGGAAAACCGCTTCCGGTGTTGTTTGAACATGATGTGTAACAATACCGAGTGAATCCCGGAATTCTGGTGATTCATCCACAGCAATAACGATCGAAGGTCTTACTTTTTTTAAATAGAGCGCTAGCGGCTTGGACACCGACTGTGCGCCAAATCGAATAACGGTATCTGGAGTAACTTTATCGCTAAAAACAGTACTTTTCAATAGAGCATCATAATGATCGATACATAGTGCTACACACTGCTCGGGTATCTCTGAACGTAGATTGGATAACGGATCGCACAACACAGGCCATTGTAACGCACTGGCAAATTGCCAAAACGCTTGTTTATCCACACCAATTGGTAGTTCACCTGCGACAATAAGCCCCCTGTCCGATTTCGCAAGCATGTCCATTATGAGTTGCACTGTAGCTGGATCTAAAGCAGTGCTCCCAGTGATACGCTGACTAAACGTCGAGATCGGCGTTGCTCGATCGAAATCGATCAACAGTGGTTCCCGGAATGGTACATTCAAGTGAACCGGTCCAGAAGGCGCTACTGTCGCAACTGACAAAGCCCTGCTAATATGCCGATCAATAAAATCATGAATGTCCGAATTATCTTCTGGCAAAGGCATATCCACACTGTACTTTACATGCTCACCGTACATGCGAATCTGATCTATCGCCTGCGGTGCTCCCACTTCTCTTAATTCATGCGGACGGTCCGCTGTTATAACGACGAGTGGAACGCGCGCATAATAAGCTTCTGTAATGGCTGGATGATAGTTTGATGCAGCCGTACCTGATGTACAAAGTAATACGACCGGTTGTCCAGATGCCTTCGCCAAGCCAAGTGCAAAATAGGCTGCCGAACGTTCGTCAACTTGCATATAAACATCTAGATTGTCTGTCGAAGCAAGTGCATAGGCAAGTGGCGTTGAACGGGAACCCGGACTAACGACCGCTGCTTTCACACCTGCATTCATCAGCGCACCTGTCATTCGCCGTACATAATCCGTCAGTACACTACGGTTATCCATTCAATTTTCCTCCAAGCGCCCGCATAACCGGTCTAAATTTAACCCATGTTTCATCATATTCTTTATCCGGCTCAGAATCGGCAACAATTCCACCACCAGCGTATAAATACGCACGATTACCGTCCAGTAAAGCGGAACGGATTGCCACTGCGAATTCACCGTTGCCTGCCGTATCCGTCCAGCCAATCGGCGCAGCATAATATCCCCGATCCATATTTTCCACAGATCGAATGATGTCCATCGATATGTTTGTCGGAACTCCACCAAGCGCAGGTGTCGGATGAAGGGCTTGAACCAAACTAAAAATGTCAGTTCCTTGCTCCACTGTCCCCTCAATCGGGGTAAATAAATGCTGGATATCACGAATTTTCATAAGTTTTGGTGCTTTAGGCATCGCAATATTTGTACAAAAAGCCTGAAATACTTGCGAAATCATATTGACAACATATTGATGCTCTTCCCGATTTTTATGATCCTCGAGCAATTCTTCACCAAATTCCCGGTCCTCCGCTGCAGACTTGCCACGTTTAATAGATCCCGCAACACAGGCCGAGTACGCCCGTCCATTCGATATTTCAATCAAACGCTCTGGTGTAGCACCGAAAAACAGTTGCCCCTCTTTTTGTAGACCGAAATGATAACTTTCCTGCTGTTCATTTGAAATATGGTGTAATGCAGTGACAGCTGGTACTTCTTCAGCAAAATTAAGCTGTACCGAGCGTGCGATAACAACTTTTTCAGCAATTCCTTTTTTGATTTTATCCGTCACATCTGCAACAGCCTGCATGTAGTTATCTTTCGCAATTTCCTCAATAGATGCAACTTCCGGCTTTGCTAACAGATTAAAATCCTCCACTTGCGCAATATGAATTAAGCGATCCCGTTCATCTCGCAATCGATCGAACTCCTCTGCCGCCTCACTGCTTTCCGTCACTAGATTGATGGAAATCGTCGTCTTCCCGTTTTTAATGGTCAATTGGAAAGAAGGGACTACGAAATAAGCAGACGGAAATGCTTCCCACTCCGTCTCCTTAATACTTTTTGGATCATAGGAGAAACCTCCAAACAACACAGGATCCATATCCTTTTCTTCTTTAATAAGCGCAGCCCGCAAACGATTCCAGGCCATCGAAATATGTTGAAAGCGTTCCTCGGCACTATCACTCGTTAGTACAGTCGCATGGCCTATTCCGACGAGCGTCATCGTTTTATCTCCATTTTGCCAATAAAAACGTTTCTCTATATAGCAGGAATCCCCCGCTTCAAAAAATGCAAGTGGTGAAATTCGCCCCGCATCAATGGTTTCCGTAAAAAATCGTACTGCATGATTGTCAATTTTCACTTGGCTTTTGCGCGTAGCAGTCAACTTCCGGTTCATCATTTTCCCTCCGTACATTCATTCAACTCGTTATATACTAATACCTTTATTCTATCATACCGAATTTTCGACATTACAGCACATAATAAGCAGGCAGCATGTCCACTTTGTCGAATTTAGAGTACAATGGTTATAGTACAAAATGATAGGGAGAGAAAAATTTTGCAACAGACAATTAAAGCAGATACAGGATGGCGTATTTGGTGGCAACTGACACGTCCACATACCCTAACAGCAGCGTTCGCTCCTGTATTTCTTGGTACCATGATTGCGTTACCTGGCGACAACATCCATTTTCCTTTATTCTTCGCTATGTTAATTGCCAGTATTTTCATCCAAATGGCAACAAATATGTTCAACGAATACTATGATTTCAAACGTGGTCTTGATACAGAGCATTCCATCGGTATCGGGGGCACAATCGTCCGCAATGGTATCAAACCAAAAACTGTATTAAATCTCGCCTTCCTACTATATGGAATTTCCGTTCTCATTGGTATCTATATTTGTATGGAGACATCATGGCTACTCGCAGTTGTTGGTGTTTTGTCCATGATGATTGGTTATTTTTATACCGGTGGGCCCTATCCAATTGCCTATACACCTTTTGGAGAGCTGGTATCGGGTATTGTGATGGGCATGTTGCTCATCCTCATTGCTTTTTATATCCAAACGGGAACCGTCACAGCTGAAGCAGTGCTACTTTCAATTCCAAGTATGCTACTTGTCGGCGGTATCATGATGGCGAACAACATTCGTGATATTGTAGGGGATACTGAAGGTGGTAGGAAAACACTCGCTATCCTTGTTGGCCGACCCAACGCCATCACAATCTTAATGTTCTTTTTCATCATATCTTATGGCTGGATTATTGCACTCATTCTCTTCGGTCATCTTACACCGTGGGCACTTCTTATACTCCTAAGCATACGAAAGCCTGCAACAGCAATAAGCGTCTTTCGAAAATATACGCAACCACTTGAAGTCATGCCTGCCATGAAAAATACGGCTGTGACAAACACACTATTTGCTCTATTGCTCGGCATCAGCATACTTATCGGATATATTTTATAACTCAAAAGCCTGAAACATCAATTCTATTTGGTGTTTCAGGCTTTTTATTAATCAATTCAATAAATTTTGCACATACTGTAGGTATTACCAAAAAGGACGTGACAAAACGTGCTGAATGAAAAACAGCTAGCAACGCTAAAAAAAGAGTTACTGGAAATGAAGGAGCATTTGGCCGAAACAGCTGAAGAAACCGATAGTAAAGAAAGTGCACAAGATGCTGTTGGAGAACTGTCGACATACGATAACCATCCTGGAGATATGGGCACAGAACTGTTTGAACGCGAAAAAGACATGGCTTTAAACGTACACGCGAACTCTGAGTTAGAAAAAGTGGAAGACGCCTTAGAAGCGATGGAAGTAGGCTCATATGGGGAGTGTGAAGTATGTAAAAAAGATATTCCATTTGAACGGCTTGAGGCTGTCCCTTACACAACTCATTGCATCGATCATGCTACTGATCGAGAAGTACCCAATGATCCACCTGTTGAAGCAGATATCCTGATTATGGCCAATTCGAATTCGTTTGCCAATAGAAGGCACGGTGCAGCTCGCGATGGCGAAGACAGCTTCCAAGAAATCGCAAAGTTTGGTACCTCGGAAACCCCTTCTGACTTCACGGGCGACCATGATAGCTATAACACATTATACGACAATGATATCGAAGACGGAGCAGCGGAAGTGATTGAGGAGTTCACAGGCACAGACATAAGCGGACAATCACGCGGTTTCGTTAGATCTGATGCATCCGAACAATACGAGGCCGAACTGGATAATGAAGGAATCGAGTCTTCCATTGGCGACATACCTTATCTTGAAAGTGACGGTTATACCGAAGATAATAGATAGTAACGTAAGACCACAAGTCATTCTAGACTTGTGGTCTTACTTATATAGGGTCAGTGCTTTTCTTCAACTACACTTCAGCTACTGCTGATAAATCGCCTACACTCAGTTCACTTATCTAATTCAATATTTTTATCTTTATAGTATTCTCAAAAAATATTTAAAAAGCGGCTTTACTAGTTCAT
>NZ_JAWLIR010000067.1:0-10391 GCF_033485195.1 Sporosarcina beigongshangi | reverse complement strand
GACGTTATGAAACAGCATTAACAGAAATCCCAGCTTTTCATCGATTTACAACTTTAATGTATCTTGTGACAGGTTTATCTCTGCCGTTAGCAAAACAAATGCTTTTGAAATAGGAGGATGGGGAGTAGCCATACTTTTTTACGAGGTAAGAACAAGCACTTAGCCTTGCTTGCTGCAACCCCCATTTTGCATCGGGGGGAATAGGGTCAAGAGAAGCATCAATACCTTCTATTTCGACGTTGTATCCGCGGGTATCTCGACCATCAGTAATAATTGGATATCTGTCTGCAGCAGTTTTGAAATCCGGCGGAACCTGTTTTGCAGAGTAATCCTCAATACTATGGGTTTCAATATTAAACAAATTCCTTGCCTCCTTTTTTTATTATAAGGGAGAGGGGGAAAAACGGCACCTGAACGTAGGAATAAACTAGCGTTATTATTTTATGTCTTTCTTTTAATTGGATATCTGTGATGTAAATATGCACCAAAACAACCAATAAAGTAGACGATTAATACAATGGCGGCGGTTCTGAGGTTTAATATTTCGTAACCGAGGATTAATTGATTGATGATAATGAATAAAACGGCGCTTATTCCCCCGATGTCTAGTGAATTTTTGATGTAGTAATAGTTTGCAACATATCCGCCAATTATTGCTATAAGTAAAATGTTGGAAAATGAAAAAATGAACATTATTGATTGAGGGAAAATCCTTAGTTCCACGTATTCTAGTATCAGTCCTATTAAAAGTTGAAAAAGCATTGAAATAAATAGAACTGGTAACCAACTAAACTTTCTCCCATTCATGAAAACCCCTCCATTTACAATAATAGTATTCATAGAAGAGGATAATTAGAATGGTTTATAGGAGGACTAGAGGGGATTAGGGTAGTTATCTCGGCGTTCTTTACGATTTATAGGAAATCCTCCTAAGTAGGTCTTTTTGTATATATTATCCTGCCAGAATGCTATTGTTACGATGATTAACATAAGCGCTGCACAAAGATCGTAAATTGGTGCCTAGCAATAAGCAATTAGTATCTCATTGTCAGTCACTCGTATAATTAGGTAATCATTTCCCGGCACCGATGGTCATTCAATTATATCCTGGTATAACACTACAGAACACAGCCCTTCAGCCAAGAAATCGGTTGAAGGGCTTTCTCATTTCTTTAATGGACAAGCCCATATTATTAGACAAGAAAAAATATTTTTTCTTCACCCTATGAATTCAAATCCGGAATTTGGTTCGCGTTTAAGGGGCAAATTCCAAAATTGAGGTGTTATTGATTTTTCAAAATGGCATTATCGAAATGTGTATTCATTTATGACAATTTCCTTTTATTTCCTTCCGGTATATGGTGTTGAAAAAGGAAAGAAGGGTCGATAATCGCTATACTTACGGTGGTTAGGAAAAACGAAAGAATATCTAAATCGTGGTATATTAAAACTATAAAGGATTCAAAGAAGTTAGATCCGTGGAATGATATTCTCGCCAGATGGCTACTGTTGCTTGGGATGGTGGATGGACGGAAAAAGAAAGTGTACAACGAAATCTATCAGGAATTGGAGGAACTCGCGATGAAAGATGAAAAGTTGGATGATGCACTGGGGGTCTGGCGAGATCTTAGTCGATCCAGGGAAGAGATAAATGCCTACGAGGCACGATTAAAGTATATTTTGGATGAAGAAGCGAGACTGGATGATGCCCGGTATTTGGCGGAAAAAGAAGGGCTAAAAAAAGGTCTGAAACAGGGCATAGAGCAGGGTTTAGAACAAGGACTAGAAAAGGGTAAACTGTTAGAAAAAGAAGAAACGGTCAAGCGACTTTTCAAACTATCCTTAACGATGGATCAAATTGTAGAAGCTACATCTTTAGATCAAGCAGTAGTGGAGTCTATTATCCGAAAATTAATAAGCAATAAATAGTCCAAGTGCCAGTTCTTTATGGAGGTACACGTCACTCATTCACTCACACAATTCGACACCAATGAAAGTAGCTCTTCGATTAAGCATCGAAGGGCTTTTTCTCTGTATCTCGGTGCCGGAATTTCGCAGACACAGTCAGTCATAAAAAGCCAACCTATGACATTAACTCGATTAAACCTCTACATTTTCTAACCATTTAAAATATTCTTTCTATTATAAGACTTATAGACTATACTATAAAGATAACCGGTAAATGGTGTTCAGAATAATGGGAGCGGGGGAAGGATAAAAATGAAATCGATTCGTATAAAAATTGTATTTGGAGCTTTCATCGTATTTTTTATTTCTGTCTGTTTGATTTATTCACTTGTTAGCATTCAAATGGAGAAAAATGCAACCCAAAACGTTTTGAATAGCAGCCAAGTGACAGTGAAGGAAATGAACTATTCAATACATAATTTTCTTATGCAGTACGAATATGGCCTGGAAATGGTGACTGAAAATATTGGCGTTACCAATTATATTGGTACGCAAACTGGGGAAACAGCAATGACAGCAGCTTTGGATAAGGGCATCGTGGATGCTTTTTCAACCTACAAAGGAAAATTGAAGGAGACAGAGGCTATTTATTTTGGATTTGAAAATAAACATACAAAGCTTGTCGGGGATACACCTCCACCTGATGGCTACGACCCAACTTCACGTCCCTGGTACCATATGGCAAAGGAAAATCAAAATGAAATTATATGGACAGACCCGTATATCGATGCATTTACAGGCGGTTATGTCATTACGGTTACAAAAGCAATGGTAGTAAATGGAGAGTTTGTTGGTGCGATTGGTGTTGATATGCTGCTAACGTCCATAGCGGATCGTATTGGCGAAATAGATCCAGGATTTAAAGGCTATCAATTTATTTACGACGCGACTGGCGTAGCGGTTGTCCATCCGATGACACAAGGGGAAAGCAGTATAGAGGAAAAGCATATAGCCGCTATGTATGCAGACGGCATTACGGAAGGGAAATTAGAGTTCAAAGAAAATGGTGGAAATAAAGTTGGTATTTTTCAAACATTAGATAGTCTTGGGTGGAAAATAGGGACGGTCTATGATGTGAGCGCGATTAAAGGCTCAGTAACAGCGGCACGCAATCTTATACTCGTAATTGCTCTTGCTACTGAAGTTGCGGTTATCATTATTTTATGGCTACTAATTACGAGAATCATTCAACCACTTTTCGTCGTTCAGAATGCGATGACCGAAGTTGCAGATGGTAATTTGAATGCTTATGCAGATGTAAAATCGAAAGATGAATTCGGGCAACTCGCTTTCAATTTCAATTTTATGGTGGAAAAGGTGCGGGATATTATTACAATCGTTAATCGGTCCGTCGATGAAGTACGGTTATCGGCAGAGGGGCTAAGTGCTTCTGCTGAAGAAACGAATGCCGTCAGTGAACAGATGGTAGGGGCCATTAATGATATCGCGTCAGGTGCAACAAAATCTGCCCATGATACCGAAGATGTAACGAGTACAGTTGACCATTTAGGCAATCAAATCATCGGAATTCAGGAAAAAGCTAGTGTCATGACTGGCATTGCGAGGGAAGCAGAAGAGATAAATAAAAGTGGACTTGTCCAAGTTAATCAACTTCAAAGTTCATTTGAAGGCTGGAAAACGAATCTACAATCGATGGCTGATGTTATTGGGGATCTGGAAACAAAAGTAGGCGCAATTGGTATTGTAATGGAGACGATTACTCAAATTTCTACGCAAACGAATTTGCTGGCGCTCAATGCAAGCATTGAAGCAGCGCGTGCAGGCGAACACGGGAAAGGCTTCGCCGTTGTCGCGGATGAAGTACGGAAGCTTGCCGAGCAATCCGCCCATGCAACGGAAGAGGTTAAAGCAACCGTACAGGAATTACAGAATGGTTCCCGCCAAGTTTCGGTTCAAATGAGAGAAACCGGTGAGACATTCGAGGAGCAAGGAAAAGTCGTACACGCAACGCAGGAAACGTTTGGCAATATCTCAGGACTCATGCACAACCTAGAACAATCAATCAATAGCGTATATGACGAAGTAAATAAAGTCGTCGAACATAAAGAGATGGTCATGCAAACAATCGAAACAATGGCGGCAACCGCTGAAGAAACAGCGGCTGCTAGTGAAGAAATCAGTGCTTCAACAGATGAGCAGCTACGTGCAATCCGAGAAGTGGCACAAGCCGCAGACACACTGGCTGGCTTGAGCGATGATCTGCATTCGGCTATCGGTCATTTCAAAATTTAAATCACGGTGCCAAAGTCACGCGTGTAATTCAGACACGCTTCTGACAACTAAGTGCAACACCATAAAACACAGCCCTTCAATCGAGCGATCGGTGGAGGGCAATTATGTTGTGCCCATGAAATAAGGCAATAGATAAAGGAATACAATAGTTCCGAATCAAATAAAATGATAACAGGAAGAAATGGGGTGATTGTATGTTAGAAAAACTTAGAAATGTGAATATGAAAACCGCTGTATATTTGGGAATCTGTTTTTATGCTTTGACATTCTTAATACAAGTTTTTATTATGAGTGGAATTATTCCATTTACATGGGTTAATGGGGGACGATCAGAATCCTTAGCAACCCAGCTACCCATATCAATTATCAATATCATTATTTCGATTATAGGCGGGGTTTTTACACTACTTGTCGGCGGAAATAGGTTATACAAATACAAAAGAGCAATAACCGGTATATGTTGGTTTTTTGTAATACTTTGGACTTTTGGGTTTATACAACAATTGTTAGGAACGCCTTTTGAAAAAATCGTTATGTCGTTAGTATTGCTTCTCGGTGTCATCTCGAATTTACGTATGGCGATTGAAAACAGATTAGCAGTAAACACGATTACTAAAACATGAATCAAGGGACCAGTTTTGAGTTCCTTTATAGGGGCGATTCAATCGATCGAGGTTTTTTCTATATCCTGGAAAATATCTATACTATTCATTACCAGCGTACTCCTGAGAATACGTGAGTTATTTCTAACAGTGCCGTATGCGATGCAAAAAAATCCCTTCGATCGAGCCAACGACTCGAACGAAGGAATGGGTAGAAGTGCGATAGTCCCTTATACAATTGAAGGATGCCTGATTGAAACTTAATAGAAAATAGGACTGATCATGGATGGATTTATTTCATTGTTAATTTGTTCAGTGCGGGAATTAGGTTATCAAAGAATGGCTTGACAATGAAATCACTTGCTCCATTTTGCAAAGCAGCGATAATCAAATCTTGAGTACCAAGAGAAGAGCACATAATTACATGAACGTTTGGGTTGATTTTCTTAATCTCTTTTAATGTAGCTATACCATCTAAACCGGGTAAAGTAATATCTGATAAGACAATAGCAGACAAGTGGATTTTGTATAGCTCAATAGCTTCTTCTCCACTCCCGGCCTCGGCAATAACATCATACCCATTTTCTACAATTCTTCCTTTGATTAGATTTCTCATAAATTGTGAGTCATCAATAATCATTACCGTTTTATTCATTTCTTCACCTCTCTTTTATTTAACGAGTATTAAAGTGAGGAGCACTCGGTAGCTGGCTGCCATAACGAGTAATCGAATTAGGCCCGTGGCTTTGCGTCTCTTACTTTCGTAAGGTTTGCCCTACCATGATACTAGCATATTTATGCCTACTGAAGAAACAAAGTAATCTCAGGTCTTAAGAATGTTCAGAATATATGTTGATGGTTACCGTGTGGGGAGTGACCAACAAAGTCAATTGTAGGATTCACAGTAATGAGAGCCGTCCAACCTCACCCCGGGTTGACCGTAACACTGTATGTCCCCGATTCCACATCATACTTCATCTCAAACGTATCTGGCGTGTTGTCATTCAGGTCAGCAACGCGGATTGTATAGTACGTTCGATAATGGTCAGTGTAATAGAACATAATTACAGGATTTTCGTAAAGATCCCCTTCAATAACTGATTGGATCCAGCTTCTGACCTCTGGATTTTCTTCCTTTGTTAATAAAGTTAGTTCAGAGAGTACGCCTTTTCCAATCGTTGCGTCATGATCCAGCCTGTCATAATCAACACTGACGAAGCTGCCTATTTGAAAACCCTCCTTGTTCAGCTGCTACTAAAAACACAGAAAAACATGTAAGTTCTTCTACGCTAGACGGTTTCCTGCTTCTTCGTACCCCGCCTCGTCAATGGCTCACTACTACGGTTGGTTTAGCACTCCACAGGCGTAAATTCGGATGTAGCCCACCCTACATATACACGTTATCGTTGTGTGATAATCGTGTATTCTTTTGCGTATTTCAAATTTAAACTGGCATTCACATCTCGGTCAAGAACCGTATCGCAATTGTCACAGGCAAATGTCCGTTCAGAAAGACTTAGTGTTGTCTTTTTGAACCCACAAGTTGAACAAAGCTTAGAAGAGGGATACCACCTATCCACTAGTCGCAGTTCGATACCCTTCTCGAGACATTTATCCGTCAGTACTTCTCGAAAAGCCGAAAAACACTGCTGTGCAACGGCTTTAGATAAATGTCGGTTTTTCTGCATGCCTTTGACGTTTAAATCCTCAATCGTAAGATACGTTGGTTTGGTTTTCACCAACACACTCACCACATACCGAATATATTCCTGTCGGACGTTCGCTAGTCTAGCGTGCAATTTTTGAACAACTAACAGTTGTTTCTGCCTGTTTTTAGCGCAGAATTCACCTCTCTTTCGATGTTTATTTTGTTCGTAACTGCGACTCAGTTTCCGCTGTTGTCGCTTCAGGCTTTTTTCCAATTTAATAACTGGCTGAGTCTTATTGATGTTGTCGAACTGCACATGATGACTGCAAAATGCAAAAGTGCTAATTCCTAAGTCAATGCCAATTCCATCATGTTTTGGGACATAAGCCTCTCGTACTTCTTCAACCTCACATAACACAGAAATAAAATACCGACCCGCTTTTTGCGATACTGTACAATTTATGACGGTTGCATCCGTTGGAATATAACCAAATTCCTTCAAACGAACCCAGCCAATTGTCGGTACTTTGATACGATGACGTTCTACTGTCAAATCAGTTGCATTATTTTTCGGAAAATAAGCTTTCACATCTTGATTTCTCTTCTTTTTGAACTGGGGAAATTTAGCTAACCCTTTAAAAAAGTTCCGAAAAGCCTTATCACCATTCATAATGGCTTGCTTCACAGCTTTACTAGAGACATCTTTAATCCAATGATCGGTTTGTTGTGTATGGACATTGTTCAGCCATTTTGAAAAGTCATAACCCGACAGATGTTTTTTTGTTTCCTTGTAATGCTTCTGTGCAGTATCCAAGTAAAGGTTGTAGACGTATCGACAAACCCCGATTGTTTGATTCACTTTTTGTTGTTGGGCAGCGGTGAGGAGAACTTCCGTTTTATATGCTTTTTTCAAAACAAGCATCCCCTTTACTTTTTTAGCTTCCAATCGCAGTTTCCACTTCATTAACAATCTTTACCCGATTGAACGCACAGATAACCGTTAAAAAACTTCGAAGATAATAGATTTTTTTACTACGTTTTTATATAATCTTCAATGTTTTTGATAGCAGTAGTCAGCTCCTCACCTAAATCATTATTAAACTGAATGTCATCCGAGAATGTATAGTCAGCCATATTAATTCTAAACCCATTTTTAAAGATTTCGGTTATATGGCCTGCTGTGCTTCCTTCAGGATGTGCCTCGGCCATTTCTTTATTTCTCCGCTCCTGCTCAATGGCTTCCTCGTTTTCAATTTCTTTAACAGTAAATGAATTGGTTGCCCGGTCAATGATTGCCTCGTACTTCTTCCCATGTATTTCCCATTCATTAAAATGAAGTGTAATGGCTTCCGATGTTAACTCTTTAATACGTGTAGAAATGGTATCTCCTGTTTCTTGATTCACAAAAAAGTGTCGGATAGATTCACTGACTTTCAGGCTTTCCGGGTCATTTTGCAGCACGACCGCTGTTGCAGCGCCTTGGCCAGGAAACGAAGTCATAATGTATCCAGTATCCTCTACAGATACAAGATCCCCAGGCTGGAGGTCATCAATCGTAAGTGTTTGTTTGGTTAATGTGGACATTTTCGTACGCTCACCAATTTTATAAAAAGTAGAACCTACTAAAATTTCATCCCCTCTTACCATCTCAACAATATTAAAATCAGTTATTGCATGTAAAGTCTCTTTATCATTCGCTGAGCTAGATGAAGGAGTAGTTTGTGTTCCGTTGCCTCCACATCCCATTAGCAAAATAACAACTGACAAGAGAACAGACAACCTTTTTGCAAATGTCTTCAATCGTTTCAACTCCTACTATTTTGTATGTATACTGAGTAGACGTTAGGAATTGAAATTCGTTACAAACTGGCTGTGGCACCTAGAGAAAGTGACTAATAAGAAAAGTAGGTGAAAAGGGTATGAAGTTGAAATTTTTATATTTAGCAATAACGGTATTTTTGCTTGTTGGTTGTTCAAATAATCAAGATGTAGGGAATATCACTGATACAGATAGTTATGAAAAAGTTAGAGAAGTTGCTTGGGAATTTATCGAAGAAAAAGGATGGAATGACACAGCTAAAGAAGGCTGGCAAAGTGCGAAAGTAAAGAAAATAATTGCTGATAACAGCTATGAGCTGCTGGATAAAACGTATGAAGGGAAAGAAATAGTCATTGTTTCTTTTGAAGATAAAGAGAATGTTGTAGCTGGTACCCCTTTAATACTTGTTGACCCTAATCGCAATGAAGTAATTGGCTATATGGCAGGTGAATAGATAGTGGTGTGCAACCATTCTCTCGAAGTCTCCAACTAACCAAAAAATCACCATCCTCCCTTACCTTCCAATTGACTGTAAATTATAGTAGTCTAGTTGTAAGGAGGAGATAATTTTGAAGAAAATAACATTTTTATTATTATCTATCGTTTTAGTATTCATGGGGAGTGGAGGAACAGTTGAAGCAGCAGGGTTTTCTGATGTTAAAACTACGCATCCCTTTTATCAACATATGATGTATTCATTTGAAGAAGGCATTATACAGGGCTACGATAATAACCGTTTTGTTCCGGATAAAAATGTGACGCGTGGAGAAGCTATACTAATGCTTGCTAGAACGTTAGGTTTGAATACGGCGAAACGTAAAACTGTTTTTTCGGATGTAGCTAGTTCAAGTGCTGCTTCGGGTGCCATTCAATCTGCGTATGAAAAAGGCATTATTCCGAGTAATAAAGATGGAAAGTTTTATCCGAATGAGCCTGTCAAACGTTCTGATATGGCGATTTTCCTTGCGAGTGCATTCTCAATGGTTGATGAGGAATTGGTTCCTTTCAAGGATATTACAGTAAGTTCGGAAGCCTTTTCCTCGATTCGAAAAGTAATTGCAGCGGGTGTCACACAAGGTCATTCTGATGGTACCTTCCGCCCGGACAAGCTAGTGACGCGTGCAGATTTTTCTGGATTTTTGGCAAGAGCTAAGAATGACCGATTCCGCTTAGCGGTGAATGTATGTGGATATAATCCAGCGAGTCGTGTGAACCCAGATCGTCAGACGATGAATTGTTTAATCACGAAAGCTGTTAACCAATCAGCCACGGTAATTCCACCGGAAATCGTCAAAGCTGTTGCATCTGTAGAAAGTAATAACTGGAAGCATTTCGATGCCAACGGCGAACCGATTATTACTGCTGATGGTGGGATTGGTTTAATGCAAATAACAAATACAGCGGGATATAATGTGGAACGTTTGAAATATGATTTGCCTTATAATATTCAGGCGGGCATTGATTTTTTAGTGACCAATTTCAAGCGAAGCGATTTGCCTAAAGTCGCCAATCACAATCCGGAAAGTCTGGAAAGCTGGTATTTTGCTATCATGGCTTATAACGGCACAAAGGCAGTGAATAGCCCGTTTTATCAAGCGACGGGCGAAAGAAATGGCACTGCATACCAGGAGAAAGTGTATCAGGAGTTACGTAAAAATGGTTTAGTAACGACAAATATTCAGTCGATTGCAATGACGAAAGATGATTTTAATTATGGTGCAGATACGAATCATACGATAGAATTCAAAAAGAAATCGTTTAGCTTATCCAAAGAAGCAACAGCCTCTAAGGAGTTATTGAAAGCGGGCGATGTAGTTAGCTACTCTGGTTCGGGCATGCGTGCAAAACCAAATACGCAAGCTACACTTATTCCAACAACTACGGCGGATAAAATGACAATTATCGGAGCGCCTGTATACGATGAACAAAAAAATTCGACTAACCTGTTTGCTTGGTATCCAGTTCGAGCAGTTCAGAATGGTAAGATCGTAACGGGCTATATTGCTTCACCATATATTTTAAAGCGTTAACAATTGTGCCAATCATACAAGTACAACACAACAGAAATAGCCCTTCGATGATGTGCACCCCAAAAGTTAGA
>NZ_JAWLIR010000066.1:0-11340 GCF_033485195.1 Sporosarcina beigongshangi | reverse complement strand
CTCATATCGCTATGTCAGTCTAAATAATCGGTTTTAATATAGTTCACGCAAAATGCGTAAGTATCTCTTTTGATAAGCAAAAGCAATTTATTGACGTCTAATTCGTCTGCCTAACCTCTCCTTTAAATAAGGAATACAAAGGCTGAAAATTTGTGCCGAATCTCTTTCTGCGTATGCATAAAGTATAACGACTTTCACCAGTAGAACAGTGACTTAATAACATAAAGAATATACTTTCACTTTAACAAAACCCAATGTAAATCGCAACTTCATCAAAAATGACAACTTAAAACCAGATTGTATTTTAAGCTGAAACTTTTATTAATTATTGCTACTACAGGAACGCATGGTAAAAGTGAAGTTTTTCACTCTTGCAAAATAAAAATTATTTGAATGACTAGAGCCTATTCAATCGGTTTGTAAAATGAAATTATTTCGTATCGAAATCTGTTTTGAAAGGTTTTTCTTCATACTTGGAAACATCGTATTGCCCAATTACTTGATAATTACTGGACTCTTCATCACCTAATTGGACCATGTTAAGAGTATCTAAGTTTAACGCATCTGTAATCATTTTAAGTAAATATTGAGGTTCTGAAGCTTCTTCTACCGCCGCAAGAACCAGAGCATTTCGTAAATACCCTGCATGTTGTGAAAGCAATTGAGCGTTAAAGCCTAAATTATTTGCTTCAGCAAATAGTTTCATGAAAATCGAAAGGGTTCGGGTATTCCCTTCTCGATAAGGATGAACTCGCCAAAGATTGGTCATCAACGTTGAAAAATCTTCTGCAAGCTGAGGATTTGAGTAATTCCACAGTTTAGAATTAGCCCAACTGAAAATTGCTTTCAAATCAGAAGTGATTTGGTCTTCATTACTATAATCAACGGATAATCCATTTAAAACACGTTCAGTTTTATAAATATTGATTGTGCGGAATTCTCCTGCCCATGAATATAGTTCATGAAATAGAAAGTGATGAATCTTTTGTAAGCTTCGATACTCTTGGAAATTAATCTCAGCAAAAATAGAAGTAATATCCAGAATACCTGCAATGATTAGTTGTGCTTCAACGTCAATTAATTCTTTTTCATCTTTAATATTTAATTTGTTGATCAAAATATTTGTATTTGAATACACATATGGATCCATAAATTACTGTGATGGCCTTATATATTTTTCAACAATTGCTTGTTTCAATTGGCTGGATGAAACCTGACCTTGTTCATATTGATTTAAAAGATTTTGTGTAAATGCGCTCGGTTTTCCACCGTCAATTGCAGCCATTCCAACTGCAAACTCTACTTGTTTTTGGCGTTCTATACTTATGTTTTTTTCATTCATAAATAACACCCCTCGCTTATTGATATATCCATTATATCAGCTTTCATGTATCGGAAGATAGTTCGAACCTTTCATAAACGTATATGATGAATAGAAAAGGCCGTTTCTAAATCAAATAATCAGACATACTTCTTTCTTGCAAATGGAACGATTACTTAATAATGACTTACATTTTATTTGTTAGCATGATTGGCTTCGATTTCCTCACTCAACTCAGGAAATTGTTTTTTAAAAGTTTTCACTATTTTTGTGGTTTTACTCACTGTATATTTTTTTACTTCGCTATAAGGTATCCATATTTCTTTATTCTGAATCTGTTCATATAGAGATGATATCACCATATCTTGGTGAACAGGAGGAAGCTTTCTTGTTGTACATCTTTCTTTCATCTTATCGTGATAAAGTTTATAAAGTTCCGTTGCGATCCAATCCTTTTGATTATTTTTCAATTGTGAAAAACGTTTGTTTATTCGAAGAAGCTTACCATCTATTTTCATATGATCTTTCATCAAGAATCATCCTTTAACACAAATTTTTATTGAACCATGTAAACGCTACTTGACGCTTACAAACCTTTTCCAAATTGATACCAGCACTAAGAATGTACCACTTCCGCCATCTCTTTTACCAGCGATTGCCGCAAAGCTTACCACTCGCTGCCAATGAGCTTAACAATGCGGTAACGTCAAGAATGTGCAAGTTTACAACGTTAAGGATTTTGAAAGATAAAAAAGCCTAACTCCTCCATATATTGAACGAGGAATTAGGCTTATGATCTTCCGCAATCGCGTCCGATTCCAGAATAAATTCTTACAAAGTCACAATCGAAATTATGTTAGTCATCTAACAATTCTCGGTTTTTACTATATGACTTTCTCAAAGAAATATAATTTAAAAGAAAGAAAAATATCGCAGCTAATATAGCTGGTCCAATAACATTTACTACTTCTTGTAAGTTAGCTGGAATACCTTTAAATACACCATAAACGATTATAAATAGGATTCCGAAACGAATCGATCCATAAACTTTAGAACGTTTTTCCTCTTTATATCTTGCTTTTGTTGCAATTTCAGGGTATTCAATACCCGTCAAGGTAGATCTCAAAAGTATATAAATACTCAGAAACCCTAAAGAAATAAGTGCCATCATATCGCCAGGAACATTTAAATCAATTAAAAAAGAATCAACAATTAAATATAGAAAGAGCAATATACTTAAAATTAATACTGATTCAGCTACAAAATACAGAAATCGTTTTTCCCTATATTCATCTTTTGATAATAAGTTAGCAATCCACGTTTTTTCCATTTCAATCTACCTCCCAAAATAATTCATCAAGTGTTTTATCTAATGCTTTTGCAATTGCAATACAGAGATTCAGACTTGGATTATAGTCTCCCTTTTCAATTAAACCAATCGTCTGTCGGGTTACTCCAGTTACTGTCGCTAATTCATCCTGTTTCATAGAAACTTTTATTCGGGATATCTTCACGTTATTTTTCATAGATACCTCTGCTTTCTCGCAATATATATATTGCTTATGTAATATATATATTACATCACGTTTTCTTAAAGTCAATTAAAAGAACGCTAAAAAGTACAGAATAATTTCTGTGCTTTTTAGCGTATATATCTTTCCTTCGATAAAATGGACCTATTGCGGAACGGTTGTGTTCCGTAAAAGCGCCCTTTTACGGAATATAGGTCATCGAATAACCTTCAACGATTACCCAATTAATCTTTTATCGCTTTAATATCTTTTATTGAATTCGTGAAGACTGGATCTTCCTTTTTTACCTGATGCCCTTCTATAATTGAGATATAATAATCTTTATTCGATAAAGGGAAGTAATTCTGATCTTCCTGCTCTTTCTCAAAGTAGATTGTGTATTTATGATTGGCAATTGTTTTCAACTCCCAACTTCCACCTAACTCCATAACAACATTGGCTGATATTCTGTTAGCAGCGAAGCCCTTTTTATCTTCCAACAGTTCACCTACAAAATAACTATTCTTATCTTGTTGAATTACTAACAATTCCTCATCGTTCATCGTTGTAATCAAATCAATACTTCCTTTAATTCCATCGCTTTGAATAAACTCTTCCAAGGCCGCTTCTTTCGAAGGGAAATAGTTTATA
Source organism: Sporosarcina beigongshangi (assembly GCF_033485195.1). Classification (NCBI taxonomy): domain Bacteria; kingdom Bacillati; phylum Bacillota; class Bacilli; order Caryophanales; family Caryophanaceae; genus Sporosarcina; species Sporosarcina beigongshangi. The sequence continues at coordinate 7,857 of NZ_JAWLIR010000066.1, read as the reverse complement.
TTATCTTGACTGCAAGCAGATAAAAGCAATAAACCCGTCATAAGTGAAATAACAATTAAGCGCTTAATAGTATTACTCCCCCCTTCTCTTCTTCTGCAAAATGGCCCGATTGTTGAACTTCAAGAACTTTCCTAATACTCAATACCATTATAGCAAAGATACCCAAAAAAACCTTTTGAAAAAGGAAAAGTATTCTAAATTTGATCTAATTGAATCGTTACTTCAACTTTTATACCACTCAACTGAACGGGTTTGATTCACATAAATATTCACTATAATAAATTTGGATCATGGCGTTGAATGCGTTAAAACATGGGCTGAATAATTGAAGAGCTATAAGAGCAGACATCGCAATCCCTCACTTTTTTCAGCCCAGGTTTTAATTCGTTCCAGTTTCCATTTCCAAAACTACTGCAAAATAATAAGGCTTGCAATCTTTTATAAAACATACTGACATATCATACGCTTTAAATTACAATTACTTTCCTCCGCACTTTTCGCTCAAAATACAGGTGAAAATTCTAGTATCGCAGTTGTATATATAAGAGTGAGATAGAGAGGCTTCCTGAAATTCCCCAAAAATGCTTTCACAACAACGTTTACACTGACTTTTACGTGTAGAGATTTATCTACACATGTGTCGATATTTTTCGACACCCCTTTTTCATATTATTCCCTTCAATATGCGCATAGAAGGTGTAGATTTTTTTCGACACCCTCAAAATGAAGTGTTGGAAACCTATATAAATCAATAATAATGGGTGTCGTATTTTCTCGACACCTCGCTAATTCATCTCAGTTTTTTGAATTCCAAATAACTTTTCCTGCTATATAACCTTCCGAACTCTTCTCCATTTTTTATCCATAACTTCCAGGAAAGCAATGCCTTCTTTCTTTCCAGTTTATCAAATTCGATAACCAATTTTGATAATGTAGCATTTATTCTATTCCGATCTCCAGCGTAAATAATTTCGGGATTCATAAATAATGGTCTTCGCGTAACGCTTCTTTTATGTTCCTTAATCTCTTGTGAATCTACAAGTTCAAATAATATTCCTTTTACTAAAAGACTTTGGATTGTTGCACTAATTCCTGTTCGATCACGATTTAAATACTTTGCAATTTCTGAGACTGTCATAAATTGTCCGGTTTCTCTATCGGTAATGCCATTTGAGTGTAGCTGGACCAATGGCATCAAAGAAAAAAGAAAACCTAACTCTGCATTTGTCAGGAATTCTTTCCTGATAAGCACATCGAGGTTTTCTTGAATTGTTTGAACAAATAATGCCTTGTTTTTATTTGTTAACTTGTAAAGGGCGTAACCTTGCCCATTCGCTTTCTGTTCTTCTATTGCGACAGCAGCTACATCCACTAACTTCTCACCATCACGAAGTCTAGCATGCTTCTCTGCTGCTTCTAAAGCGTTCTGCATGTCCATTTCTATATCACCCCCTCTCACCGCTTGCATTGCCCGTACTGAATCGGTTGTTATATTCGGTATACGAGGTGATACGATTTGATAAGCAGCTGTTTCTTTCTGTCAGTTTATTATTTCTTATAGCAATCTCCATCGCTTTTTCTGTACCAATCAAAACGAGTCTTTCTTTTGCCCTAGTCATGCCTGTATACATTAAATTCCGAGCCAACATAACGTAGTGGCTTGTCGTAGCAGGGATTATGACAATAGGTGCTTCACCGCCTTGCGATTTGTGAATCGTGATTGCGTAACCCAATTCTAATTCTTTGGTTTCGCTTTTTTCGTATGATACTTTTATTCCCATGAAATCACATGTCATTTTCTCAACGGTCTCACTATTTTCATTTACTTCTTTTGAAATTTTAGTAATCACACCAATATCGCCATTAAAAACGCCTTTAGATTGATTATTTTTAATTTGAATAACTTTATCACCGAGTCTGAATAGATTTTTTCCTATCTTCCATTCATTTTTGGTCGAGTCAGCAGGGTTTAAAGCGTCTCTCAACTGATCATTCAATATAATTGTTCCAGCAGGGCCCTTTTTCATGGGACTTAATATCAAAATGTCCGATATGGAATAACCTAATTCTTGAAAACGTAAAGCACTTCTTACAATATAGTCTGCGATTCGTTTTGGATCTTCTTGATGAATAAAATAAAAATCACCTTTATCGCTATCGATAAGAAGTGATTTTCCTTGATTAACCCTATGGGCATTACTTATGATTTGGCTTTCTTGTGCTTGTCTAAATACTTCTGTTAGAGCCACTGTTGGTAATCCCGACTGAATCATGTCGCTTAGAACGTTTCCCGGATTAACCGATGGCAATTGATCCGTGTCACCTACAAAGAGAATTTTCGTATCATTTTCAAGTGCATCCATTAGTAAACTGGCTAACTGAACATCCACCATCGACATTTCATCAACGACTAACAAATCGCAAGAAAGTTTATCTTGCCAATTGTAGGTAGGGATTTCACCTTGTTGATACCCTATGAGCCTATGGATTGTAGATGCGTCATGTCCAGCTACTTCTGACAATTGTCTACTCGCCTTTCCAGTCGGGGCCGCTAAGCATATAATCAATTCTGGATGCAACTCTTTATACATGTCAATCATGGCACGTATAACGGTTGTCTTACCTGTTCCAGGACCTCCAGTGAGTATTAACATCTGTTCTTCAAATAACCGCCTAATCGCATCACGTTGCTTCTCAGCTAGGATGATTCCCTGCTTCTTTTGATAGTTGGTTATCTGTTTTTCTAACGAAGGCAATGCTACGCCATCCCGAGAACCCTTCATTTCTGAAAGTTTCTGAGCTAACCTGTCTTCATATGTGAATAAAAACTTTGGGTAAACGCAATTGTCTTCAATAACGATATGTTTCTCTTCTAAACGGTATATACTTTGTGCTAATTCATCCATCGAAACTTTGTTCTCTTCAATCGTATTATGGTTTAATGCACGTGCAGCTTCTGCAAGCAGAATTTCTTCCATCACATAACAATGGCCTGAACTGAAGCATGTTTCTTTTAGAACATAGTTCACACAAGCATCAATGCGGTATCCTGATAAGGGTGATATACCAATCTTTTGAGCAATTTCATCAGCCTTTAAGAACCCTATCAGGTTTAATTCTGTTAGCTTATATGGATTTTCTGTAACAACTGCTACCGTATTAGAATCATATCCTTTATACAGCCGCATCGCCATACAAGCGGATATGCCGAATACAAGTAGTTCCGAAATGATTTTCTGCACCTCAAACGTAGACCTAACGCTTTCTACTATGTTACTAGCGCGTTTCTTTCCGATTCCTTTAATCCCTTGTAAACTCGCCTCACCCTGTTGGCTGATTATCATCAAAGCGTCTTCACCCAACTTTTCAGCAATGACCACTGACTGTTTCGGCCCACATCCCTTTATTAGAGGCGATGCTAGGAATGCAATCACTTGATCTTTCGTTTGCGGAAACGGCCTTTCCCAAAACTCTACAACAAACTGTTTCCCAAACTGCGTGTGATTTTCCCATGTCCCACGAACCTTTACTTCTTCACCTTTATTTACCCCATAAATGCTTCCTTTAATTGTGAGTTCTTCATTATCCGTTTGCAATTTAGCAATCAGGAAATCCTCATTTCTATAAAGAACTTTTACTACTTTCCCAATGAATTCATTCATTCCAAACTCACCATCTTATCGTCTTTATACAATATGGATCTAAAGCGTTTAAGAAATGCAAAAGAACTTTGGGCTGGGATAAGGTTTTGTATTTCAATCTCATTATAAAGAGCCAAGAATAAATCCATAGGAATCACAACTGTTTGACGTTTACGACGAATAAACGCTTTACATCGTTCTACGTTTCTCATAATTGGGTTAGAGGAATCAATGTCACTTTTCATTTCATTTACAGAATCAACAACTTTAGTTGCAATAATATCAATTTTTTCGAGTAAAACTTTTTCTTCTACGGTACCAACTACTTTATTCGCTTCATGCAGGATTTCGTTTCTTGCTTCAACAAACGCATCACTTGATAGAATTTCTTCAAATTGCATTTCCACTTCTGGTGTAATATCTATCTGTTGGAAGAAAGCATCGATTTCTTCTTGCGGAACATTGTACTTACTTGGAATTCCTGTTACGTTAGGTACCGATTTTACTAAATGCCATAAATTATCCGGGAAGTAATAAAAATCTACATTTAATTCTACTAAAATATATCCGCTAATTACGCTACTTATTTTCTTCGTATTCTTTCGGACTTCCCTCAAGTCTTTAGAAAGTTCACGGATGCTGTCTTTGTACGTTTCAAGCAAGACAAGAGAATTGGCATCTTTGTATTCTTTCAGTTTGTCGCAAGCGATGCGAAGGTTGTTTAAACCTGCTTGAATTCTCTTTACATACAAGTGTTCAGAAATATCATTTGTGTTTAACTCGGAAAGATCTACAGCAGTATTGTCATCACGAATAATTTCTGTGAATGTTTCCATTGCATAGATAGCTTTAACCATTGAATCCCCTGCTCTATTCAAAACAGTATTCAACATCTCTTTCACTTCAATCTCCGCTCCGCTACGAACCTGAACTACAAAGTAAGTCATGTCTCTTCATCCTTTCTTAATTTCTGCGTTTGTAATGTGAATTGCATGTCAACTACTTATTTTTTCTCTTATACCGATTACTTGAAAAATCTATGAAAGTTTTTATCAAGAAAAGCTGACATCTTTGATGCTTGAAAAGACCAAGTTTGACCTTTCCCTTTTGGATAATAAACATAACCGCCATTTTCGCTATCAAGCTCTTTTCGGAATTGCTGCCGAAATAGAATATTTTCTTTCAACCATTCGTGTTTTTTGCCTGTACGATGTTCTAGTTCTTTCATGTTCCAATACACACCACTTAGTTCTAGTTTTCTTAGTTCTTCTAGTTCCACCTTTCTAATTAATACAGAATCTTGTGGAATTGGAATTGTAAGATTGACTGAGAGTTGCTGTACCATAATGATTCACCTCACTTTTAATTTTAAGTTCGACATTGTAAACTTTACGTTGAATCAACCTTCAAAAAAAATAGCAACAGGTACTTTTAATTGTTTTGCAATTACTTCTAATTCAGCTGTAGTAATTGGTCGCTGCCCTCTTTCCTTCATGCTGTAAGATTGTACTGTAATGCTAAGTGTATCTGCGATAACTGATTGATTTAAATTTAATTCCTTTCGGATAAATCTGAGTTTCTCATTTACTGACCTTGTCATTTATTCACCACCCAAACTTTTATTCAACGTAAAGTTTAATTTATATTCTTACCTTATTCAACTTTACGTTTATTGTCAAGTGTTTATTAAACTTTTAGTTTAAAAGACTTAACTTTACGTTGAGTTAGGGTATAATTACTTATAGAAAAGTAAAATGGAAATGGTGATCATATGAGTTTAGGCTTTCACTTAAAAAAGGAAAGAGAAAAAAGAAATTGGTCACAAGTAGAGGTAGCGAAGAAAGTCGGTATTACAAATGCTGTATTATCGAACTATGAAAGAGATTATCGAGATCCTGATACAGAGACATTAAAGAAGTTAGCGGATCTTTATAACGTTTCAACAGACTTCCTTCTAGGCCGCACGGAAAACTCTTCACCGATGAACATGGACGAAGAAGAATTCAAAAAGGCTATTTCCGACCCTGAATTAAAACGTTGGTACTCAGAATTACCCAACTCTGATGAGGAAGACTTACAAAAGTTAAGGAAAATGTGGGATATTATTAAAAATGAGGACAAATGAAACACCTTTTAAAATATGAGTTACTAACCCTATCTTTTTATTCAAGATAGGGTATTATTATAAACATCATACGAACATACATTCTAGACTATCGAAAAGGTGTCGAATTAAATTTGAAAACATTATATTTATCTTCATTAGAAGAAAAAGTTTGTTCGATTTATCAGTCTTTAAAAATCTTAGAGCCTGCACAAATTTATCATGTCGATCTTATCGAAGATATCTCTACAATGCTGAAAATAAAAATTTATTACTTTGATGAACCAAGTGAAGCAAATAATTTAGGAGGTGATTATCGAATCTTTTTAAATCAAAACCAATCTAAACAAGCCATTTGGCAAGACTTCGCACACGAATTGGCTCATATCTTGCGTCATGAAGGTTATCAGTGGTCAATGAACAAGCCCTTCCGTGAGTATCAGGAATGGCAGGCAGAACAATTCGCATTCCACTTCTGCGTTCCAACATTCATGTTGAACCATTTAGAGTTACCGCAACTAAAAAAAGAAGCTGTTGGTCTTATTGCGACTCTATTCAATGTGGAACATACTTTTGCAGATGTACGATTAGAAAAATGGTTACTAAATCAGAAAGTACTTTATTTGGATAGATTACAAAATAATATTATTGAAGGGAAAGTAGAATAATGGCGTCATTTCAAAAACGAGGAAAAACCTGGCAATATATAGTTAGTAATAAAGGAAACCAAATTAGAAAAGGTGGTTTCCGAACAAAAAAAGAAGCACAAGTGGCTGCTGGAGAAGTCGAAGCAAGTTTACTTAGGGGCATTATAGCTAATTTAAAAGATGAACCTTTTGCTTGGTACTTCAAAGAGTGGATCGATTTATATAAGAAGAATATAAAAGGTCAAACCAAATATCATTATGATCGGTCTCTAGAAATAGTAGAAGCATACTTTAAAGATACCCCTTTACAAAAAATCACACGGCAAGATTATCAAGGGTTCATTAATGACTACGGCAGCACACGCAGTAAAGAAACTGTAGAGAAACTAAATTATCATTGCAGGGCTTGTATACGTGATGCTGTAGAAGATATGATTATTCCCTTTGACTTTACAAGGAAAGTTACATTGACGTGGAAAGTTCAAGCAAAGCGATCAGAAGAAAAACACCTTAGCTATTACGAAAGCAAGGCGCTTTTTAAAGAAGTTGTCAATCGGTTAGATAAGGGTTTGGGATATTATGTTTTGTTACTTGCGCTATCAACAGGTATGCGTTTTGGTGAAATGGTGGGACTGACAAGGAAGGATTTCAATTTCGAGGACAGTACAATTAACATTGAAAAGACTTGGGGCTATGCAAAGAACTCGCCTGAAGGATTTGGACCAACAAAAAATGATGAGTCTATACGTGTTATTAAAGTTAACAAATTTACTATGGATACTTTTGAACAGCTATTTATCACGACTCCCACAAATAACTTTGATCTTGTCTTCTATAGCCAAGCCTCAAAATATAAAGTGATCAGCAATGCCAATGTAAATAAATTATTAAACAAAGTACTAGATGAATTAAAGATTAAAAAATTAAATTTGCACGGCTTACGTCATACGCATGCAAGTGTACTTCTATATGGTGGCGAATCCAATCAAAAGGTTTCTATGAACTATGTGAGCGAACGACTTGGACATAAGGATGTAGAGACAACTTGGAAGACCTATTCGCACATCTTAGATGAGATGAGAGAAAAAGATGAAGAAGAAACAATTTCAATCTTTGAGAACATGTTTGTGTAATCCTTGTGCACAATTTGTGCATAAAGTTTTCAAAACCTATCGTTTTCTATCGTATTCACCCAAAAGAAAAAGCATCTACAAACGCTGTGTTATCAACGTTTGTAGATGCTTTAGGCCTTCTCAACTTAACTGGAAAAGACCAGGATATACCCGAGGCCGGACTTGAACCGGCACGCCTCGCGGCATCGCATTTTGAGTGCGACGTGTCTGCCATTCCACCACTCGGGCATGTTACTATTCATTTATAAAATTGGAGGCGGCAACCGGAATCGAACCGGTGATAAGGGTGTTGCAGACCCATGCCTTACCGCTTGGCTATGCCGCCGTAGATT
>NZ_JAWLIR010000065.1:0-528 GCF_033485195.1 Sporosarcina beigongshangi | reverse complement strand
AATCGAACCGGTGATAAGGGTGTTGCAGACCCATGCCTTACCGCTTGGCTATGCCGCCGTAGATTAATGGAGCGGAAGACGGGATTCGAACCCGCGACCCCGACCTTGGCAAGGTCGTATTCTACCACTGAACTACTTCCGCGAAACTACTGGGGTAGCTGGATTCGAACCAACGAATGACGGAGTCAAAGTCCGTTGCCTTACCGCTTGGCTATACCCCAAAAAAATGGGGCGGACGAGGGGAATCGAACCCCCGAATGTCGGAATCACAATCCGATGCGTTAACCACTTCGCCACGACCGCCATAATAACTATTCATTTATCAAAATCATGGGGCGACTGAGGGGAATCGAACCCCCGAATGTCGGAATCACAATCCGATGCGTTAACCACTTCGCCACAACCGCCACAATATGTGAGAAAAATGGCAGGGGCAGTAGGAATCGAACCCACATCAAAGGTTTTGGAGACCTCTATTCTACCGTTAAACTATGCCCCTGTAAATTGGTGGTGGGGGACGGATTCGAA
>NZ_JAWLIR010000064.1:0-12510 GCF_033485195.1 Sporosarcina beigongshangi | reverse complement strand
GACTCGTTTTTCTCCACCTGTTTAATTTTAGGGACTTATTAGACAGCTCATTTTTTATTTTAACTAGCACGATTAATCCCCACTTTTTTCTATCGCTGTGTGAAGTTATGATTTCTCAATTGATACTTACACATCCCTATTTCTATAATTATAATTCAACAGTTTCCGTAGTAAAAGTTGAAACTGCCGTACAAAATCGAAAGTAATGATGATCAAAATACCTAGAGATAAGCGGAGATGCACCTAAATCTTCATTCGAATTTATTTTTGTCTCCGACCTGTATCAGATTAACTGCTTTTTTAAACCCAGAACCAGATGTAAGCCCCGCTAATTTCCCACCTTTAATCCAATCCTTCGAAGTTAAAGGACTCTTATCAATAATGGCTTTAAAGCATTCTAAAGGATTATTCTTCTCATTTTGTTGATACAAAATCTGACTTATTGCATTTACTCCAGTAGTTTTCTGAAGATAAAACGAACTATTATAACGGTATTGGTACTCATCTGAATCTAATATTACGTTATAATTTCCAAAACAATCTTTCCATTTATCAAAAACTAAACTCCATGCTGTATTAATATATCTTGCTAAACCATCAGCAACCTCATCTAAAGAGCTTATGTTAATTTCGTATAAATTAAAATCCTTTACCCTCTCTCTAACTAATGGCATTATCGCTTTATTAAAGGCTGAGACACCAATTACCCCTAATTGGCTATTAATTTCTTTTTCAAATTTTATTGCATTCTCCCATACACTACCGCTTATCTCCTCATTTAAGATAAAACTTGTCTTAGTTGCTACATATGATTCCATATCATTTTTATTCTTTAAATCTTCTTGACCTAGTAGAATGTACTGTTGCTTAGCTAAAATTACTAAATCTGTTTTCAATTTTTTAGCTGTAGAGTTTATATCTTTAAATACATTGAGCTCATTTATTCTTTTTTCTTTAGACATTAATAATATAATTATATTTAGCGGAAGATTCCATAATTCAGGATTTTGTTCTGCTGCAGCTGAAAGTCCAGCAATTCGGTGTTGACCATCAATTATTCTAAAAACTTTATATGTTATGTTCTCAGGTAAATTAAAATAAACTACACTAGATGACAACTGATCGGCAAAATTCGAAACATTTGTTATTATATTTGTGCTCTCATCCTCATCTAAACCTAATATTATTGAAGTTGGAAACAAGATATCTTTTTCAATTCCAAGAACCTTATTTTTTATTTTATTAGAATGACTTATATCTAATGGGCGCTGATATCCAAATTCATCGACACCATAAATCAATGCTTGCGAATTCTTATAGATAGTTTTTAAATCCATTACTAAACTTAAGTATTCTTGATCACCTTGAGAATATTTTTGTGCTATATATTGCATTAATACTCCCCCCTCCTCAAAATCATTTGAATATCTTTACTAATTTGAATAAATTTTTCATTAAGCGTATGTTCCTCATCTTTTATTAAATTTGAGACATACTCGTCTAATTTTGGAATGACAATCTTCTTTTCTAAGCTTATCTCAATATCTTTAAGTGGGGTTTCATTAATATGGTGTTGAGTAAAGAGATAATTGATAGCATAAAGAACCTCCAGAGGAAACACGGATTCCTCTTCTTGGATCCATTCTATATAAGCATCTTTGGTGAACTTATAATACTCTACCACTTCATTGAAGTTGTCTGGTTCTATATAACAGCTTTCCGATTTCGCTTTATTAATTGCATTATAAAAAATAGGGCTAAATGGCACTTCTTCATCTTCCGTATCAATTTCGTACATTCCCTCAATCATCTTCAAGTACATTTGGAAATACCATTTTATAAATTCTATATAATTTTCTTCCGATGTGTTAACTTGAGTTTTCGATGAATACCAAACAAGCATAATACTCTCTATGATTTTGAGTTTAAATCTCACCTGACGAAAGTTTACAAAGTTATATATAAAATTATCGTTACCGTAGTCAATATTATTGAATCTACCACTTTCAATATCACCAAGAATATCCAACTCCAAATTATAATTATCCTTATTAGGATCCACTATTCCGAACAATATAAATAACAACTTTGATACTTGAGGGATGATTGCATCAACGCTAACTTCAAATAAATCTATTAGCATTTTTGAAAATTCATTTTGAATATCACTTGTAAATCCCCAATATTCTTCGTTTATTTGATAAGTATTCTCCGATATCCTTATACTTAATAACAGAGTATCCAACTGTTCTATTAATTTTCCCACATCTTGCATTATAGGTTCATGGGCTTTTCTTACTGGTGAAAATTTATTATTTTTATAAAATTGCTGATGTTCCATATCTCCCCATGCAGAAGTTAGTTGACTTTTAATTTGCAATTCGAATTTATGTTTCTCAGAATCATTATGGTAGGTACAATCAATTTTAATGATTTCACTTCCATTTGTCATGGTATCAGGCTGTTTTTCTATATTTTCAAAGGTTATATATTTCGAAGAATCATTATTTATAAATTTATTCTTATTGTCTTGAATTAACTTCAAAATATTATTGACGTCAATTTTTAAATCCCCCAAAACCTTTATACCAATCAAATCTGAATACCTATTTTTAAGATCATCAACAATTGCATCAATATTTGTAAATTCAATTTCTTTTTTGATTTCTAATAAAGCGTCTTTTTTTACTAACTTCTCTCCTAAACTTTCACCACTTTTAACCCTTGAGACCACTTTATAATATCTTCCTAAATAACCTGAATTATTGTGTGTTAAATTATATTCATCAGGATTGGATACTTTAATATCTATTAATTTTTCAATTAACTCTGTGATTTCGATAGCAACGTTATCTAGTTTACTTTTAAGGGTTGATTCATATATAGAAATTATCTTATTCTTTAATTCACCATTAGAAATAGTCTGCATCTCACTTCTCTCCCAACAAGTCCTTTTACTTAAGAGTAATTCCCCCGTGTTCTTATACAACGTGAGATTTGATAAACTTTCCTTTTCACTACACTCATCCTAATTCAAAATGAATTCTTCATTTGTTTACTTCAACATAAACTTCAATTTTCATATCTTTCTAAAAAACAAAATCTCCCATTCTTCAAAACGCATGAACTTTCAATTAATAGACCTATTACAATGATACCTGTGTCTAATAGAGCGAACAAGTGATTACTTATGGTACGGTTCCCATATCATTAATAAAGCTATCCCTTCACTCCTCCATCAAATAATGATACAACTTCCCCTCCACAGCCTGTTCCATCACCATGTTCATATGCACAACCGGAAGTTCCTTCCCATTCTTATCTGCCATTCTACCTTCTTCGACACTAGACTTGTCCGGGAATCCTTTTCCTAAATAATAAAAACCTTTTTCATCGTCACTTTTTTGTACAAAAATATGAATTTCTATATCATTTTCTACTGCATGAATGATTTTTTGAACATCTTTTGATTCTACTTTTGTTCCTCTTTTGGAATCCCATCTGAATAGTTGCGGGTTTAAGAATTCGTCACCATAGTTTATACTTGATTCAATTTCATCATTTTTATGGTAAGTTACAAATATCGGACATGTCCCATACTTAGTTCTATATCCGTACATCGTCGAGCTTTCATCGTTGTTCCAATTCAAAAGTTTACACGCATCTTTTCTTGAATACTTTTCATACAATGTAAGCGGCTGTCCACATTGAAATTTTCTCGCCTTCTCTTTAGCACTTTTTATGACATCTTTAATTAATTTTGTGAAGTATTGATTCTTCGCCAGACTTTCTTGGATAGATGCATTGAACTGATATTGGCCAGACTCATGTGATTCCACAATTGGTCGTTCACCATACTTCTTTTTATTAGCCTGTGTAAAAAACGTCAGATCCAGAACCCATTTTACAGAATTGAAGGTTCCCCTGTCTGTCCGACAATCGTTAGCTACTAGCTGTTCCAAGTAATCATCATGTGAAACTTCAGCTTGTTTCAATAACATTTCAATCAAAATAATTTCATGCTTTCGTTTCCCGTTCAATATTTCAATCGAAAGCATAGTTAAAACTTTATCTTCATATTCTGTTAAACCCGGAACTTTTTCATTCATTTTCAACAGATATTGGTGATAATTCGAGGGCCTGTTCTGTACTTCTAAATCGCCGTTCACAATTACTACAGGATCTATCGAACGATTTTCGATAAAATCATATAAGTATGGGATTCTGCCAATCCTCTTTTTCAAATCAGTATACGCATCTCTCAAAATCCTTAATGCAGTTAGATTACATTGATTGATGGAGCTGAAGATTTTTTTCTTGGCAATTTCCTCAAAGTTAATCGTTGAAACACCTTTTATATAACTCGTATCTTTCGTATGACGGCGTATATTATCTTTATTTAGAGATTGGTCACCTGACAAAGCCACGGGAATGAGATAGTTATTTTTATAATTCCCAATAAAATCAATGATCGTGACATAGCTTTTTGAATCATGCTTCCGTAGCCCTCTCCCCAGCTGTTGGATAAAGATAATGCTCGATTGCGTTTGTCTTAGCATGACGACTTGATTGATACATGGGATGTCGATTCCTTCATTAAAAATGTCCACGGTTAAAATGTAATCAAGGTAACCATTTTCCAATAGGTTTATCTGACGTTCTCTTTCCTCTGGAGAATGATCGCCTAACAAAGCTACGGTCCGTAATCCTCTCTCATTCAACACCTGCGACAACTGTACAGCTTCATCTTTTCGACTACAGAACATTAGCCCCTTTACACTCTCACCAGAAAAACCATAATAATCTACTTTTTCGAGTATATGATCGACACGTTCTTCTGTAACAAGCTTTGATAAAAGGGTTGCGTCGTCAATTTCCTCTCCATCATGTTCAAAATCCGTCACGCCAAAGTAATGAAATGGGCAAAGCATGTCCTCTTCAAGCGCTTCTTGTAAACGGATTTCATACGCGATGTTGTAATCGAACAGTTCATAAATATTAAAGTCATCTGTCCGTTCAGGTGTAGCTGTCATGCCCATTAAAAACTTCGGCTTGAAATGATCAATTACTCTTCGATAAGAAGCTGCACCAGCCTTATGTACTTCGTCTATCAATATATAATCAAAATCTGCTGGATCGAATTGGCTTAGGTTCTCTTTTTTTGACAGGGTTTGAATACTAGCGAATAGATATTTCTTATCCAGCTGCTTACTTGTCCCTACATACATCCCAAAATCCTCACTGATACCACCAAGAATCCTTTGAAAGTCATCTTTTGCTTTGTTTAAAATCTGCTCCCGATGAACAATAAACAACATGCGTTTAGGTGCAAAATTTCTCACATCAAATGCGGATAAATACGTTTTTCCAGTACCCGTTGCGGAAATGACGAGCCCCTTTTCTTTTCCTTCATCACGAACTGCCTGAATTTGCAGTAATGCAACTTGTTGCATATTGTTTGGTACTATTTTTAAAGACTCTTCAATTGCATTGGTCGTATACTTTCCAGGTATCTCAATAACTTGCTCAGCTAACCTTTTGTCCGCATTTTTCTCGTACTCTATTTCATAACTTTCTATCCACTCTTCAGTAAGTAATTCTGAGTTGGACCATACGTCTTCAAACTGATTTTTAAAATGATGAACAATGTCGCCATCTTCATGGGAAGTCAATTTCACATTCCACTCATAATTCACTTTCAATGCATGTGCAGTTAAATTGGAACTTCCTACAATCAACGAGTAATGTGTTTTTTGTTTAAATATGTAACCTTTAGAATGAAAGCCTTTTAAATTAGTTAATCGTACTTCTATGTTTGTTAATTTCATAAGCTCCTTAAACACTTTTGGTTGATTAAAGTATAAATAGGTAGAAGTTAATATACGTCCCGTAACACCTTTTTCTTTAAGGTCCAAAAACAAGGATTTTAGCGTAGCTAACCCACTCTCAGTTATAAATGCAACTGAAAAAAGGAAGTCCTCACTAGTAGCAAGTTCCTCCTGTAATGTATTTAATACATGACTATTTTTCTTTTCATTATTGATGAGTAGCTCCGGCTTAAAGCTTCCAGAATTACTTTGACTTTTATCGATAAATCCTTCATGTAATGATGTTGTTAAATTACGAATAAAGCTTTCCATCTAAACATCACATCATTTCTTTATATTATTTGTTCAGGATTGTATTCGATAACTTTTCAATGGCGGGAATATCTGCGGGTGCCCAGTTAAGTGACGGTAACTCTTGTCTAGTCATCCACTTTAATTCCGCGTGTTCAGAGACTTTTGGTATTCCTGAAACAACCTTCGCTATAAATGTCTCTAATCTCACAATGACTTTTTCATATTCATATGTCGTGTCTTCAACATGATCAAAAACTTCGATCGTGCAGCCCAACTCTTCTTGAATCTCTCGCTTTAATGCTTCTTCCTTTGATTCACCTTGCTCAATCTTGCCCCCCGGGAACTCCCAGTAGTTTGGTAACGTCATTTCTGGTCCGCGTAGTGCACAAAGAATTTCTTTGTTATCATTTTCAATAATTGCACCTACAACATGCACTGTTTTCTTAATGATGCTCACCTTTTCTTTCTATTCACATTAAATTTAGTTCCGAATTATCTGTATACAAACATTATCCAACATCTACCGCCAATTTTCAACAATCATGAGGACTATACATTTTCTTTGGCCATTCTATGAACTTTCCGATGTAAGGATTGCCATAAGCCACCCGGCCCATTATGTTTAATTGATATAAAACATTTTTGTTTACGGAGGGATCATGATGGCAAACTGGGTCGATGGTTATGCGATATTAACGGGCGGAATTGAGGATATTTTATCGTTCATCACAACGAGAACGATGCAGCTAAGGATGCCTGTACATGCAAAAGTAGAAGGAAGTACACTTGTTTTTCCGGATGATTTTACTCCTGAAGATTTGTATGTATTAGATACAGATCGTGCGTTTATTGGTTTTGAGCGTAAGCACGATATAAAGAAAACGGATACGCCTGGTATTTATGAAGTTAGTGTTGTGTGGGATCAAGCTCACGGTCTTAAAACAAATGAATTAGTAGCCTTAGCTCAGCGAAACAATTTGGCTATTGAAGCGGAAGGAATAGTCTTTGAATTAGAGTTGAAGGAGCATGTCATCGTTAATAAACATGGCGAAATACTGTTTTACGAATGTATTGAATATAATCATGAAGACTATGATCCTTATGATGATTACAAGAAAATCAAATGATGCTACCCATGAAAAGTAAAGGTAATTTCTTTTTTCAACAATCATACCAATCCGTCCAATAAACATCTCCATCGCCATTATCATGCATCACCAAATAATCCTCCCACGTAATCACTTGGGTCAAGCACTCCTCACTACAATACTGCGTGGCATCCGATTCAAAGACAAACCCCTCTTGCATCAGCACTCCACATTCCGAGCATAAGCGCTCCTCTTCATCTGGGTTTTTTATGCGCAGATCTTGAGCAGTAAGCAAGATACTCAATTCAAAGCGCGTTTCACATATGAACTCGAAACAGCCTTTATTTGTATCATAAATCGCACAGATTTCATCACTTTCTATTAATATTCCATCATCAATAATTATTTCCCCGTTTTCATTCAGCACTTGAACTGATGCACTTTTGAAATTCTTTGTTGCGCCCCCCGACTCAATTGATCAGTTCTGATTCAGGGACAAGCCGCAAGCTCTCACAATCACAAACCTGGCATATGTATGTTTCATCTTCGTGCATTTCATGACACTCGTTGCAGACGTAAAGCATTTTTTCATCACATACACCTACTGATTCTTCTGTTTCCTCTTCGTAATCACCTACTTGCATCGACAAGCCCTGGGATGAAAGTATATGAGCCAAATCCTCAATCATGGCACAAACAAATGAAAACGACTCTTCATCCAAATTGTAAATTGTACAAAGCTGCTCTCCTTCTATTAACACTCCATTCTTAATCGCGACTTTTCCATCATCACGAATCACTTGGACTGCTGTTTCTTGAATTCTATACTGGATCATTGGTTTCAAATTAGGCACTCCTTTCCACCTATCTATCCGATCCCCTACAATAACTTTTTCAAACCAGCTATATGTATTTTATTTGGATAGATTTTCCCCGAAAGATCAAATATCTATCAATTTCATTAACTTCTTTGATACAATTGACTGAATAAATTGAGTAAAAAGGAGTGTGCCTACATTTGGATAATAATTATTTAAGCGTAAAACAAACGCTAGAACAATATGGCCTAACTTCATCTAGTTTAACGATGTTAAGAAAAGCAGGCATTCCTACTCTTTATAGAGGAAAGAAACCTTACTTCCTTCAATCCGAACTGGATCAATGGTTTGAACTGCAAAGGGAAGATATCAATAAGCTCAAAAGTAATGCAATCATTGATAATGAAACACTTGCACAAACTTTCAAATGCTCTCCTCAGGGTGGTATGAGAAGGTCCCATAAAACAACTACCCTTGTTCTAGTCATGAACCATACGCTGGGCCTTTATTTAGATAATTGGCAAGGCAATATTCTACATTACACAGGAATGGGCCAGACAGGCGATCAAACTTTAACAGGCAATCAAAATATTACTTTGTTTGAATCTGACACGAATAAGGTGGATTTGCATCTATTTGAAGTACATAAAAGCAATCGCTATCAATATACAGGTAGAGTTAAATTAGCTGGAACTCCTTATCAAGTCACTGAAAAAGATACTAAAAATAATAACCGATTGGTTTGGAAGTTTCCTTTATCAGTAATCCACGACTAATTACAAGTACCAATAAATATGAAATGAATTCGCGAAGAGGATGAGCTAAACATTCCTTATTTGGTCCTTACCCATTGAAAACCCTATTCCAACTAGCTTTGAGCGAGGGCGCTTCATCGGTATTGATTTCAAGCGTATAATCCCACCTACACCGGATACAATATAGCTAAATTGGAGAGGGGGATTTGATATGCCACTTGATAAGGTTGCAATAGCAGATTTGAACCATGAACAATTAGCAGCATTGAATGTATTGGAGGATAAATTAGGAGTAACTTTAGTTGCTTATGAAAACGCTTCTGGGAATACCAATACAACTTCCGACCAATAATGATTAGACCACAAAAAGGTACCTAGCTCTGAAAACAACGCGCAATTGTTTCAGAGCTAAGTACCTTTTTTAATTCCTCACCAAACCGCAATCGCCCCATCCGTCCGCGATTCCGTGCCTCCCTGCAGCACACCCGTCACCGGATTCCTCCATATAATCTGCCCTCGTCCAAAACTGCCGCTATCCTTAGCAACGGTTATATCATGTCCTTTTCGAATAAGCGCCTGCACTAAATGACTCGAAAACTCCGGCTCCACCAGTATTTTCTTGCCTTCTATCCATTGCCATCTCGGCACATCCAATGCCGCTTGTGGATTCAGTAAAAAGTCCACTGTGTTGAGCACAACTTGATAGTGGCCTTGCGGTTGCATATAGCCACCCATGACACCAAATGGTCCAACTGCTAGTCCATCTTTCGATAGGAATCCCGGAATGATCGTGTGATACGTTCGTTTCCCCGGCTTCAATACATTTGGATGACCCTCTTCCAGTGAAAAGTCATGTCCGCGATTTTGCAGGCCAATGCCTGTTCCCGGTATCACAATGCCCGAACCAAAGCCCATGTAGTTGGACTGGATGAAGGACACCATATTCCCTTCCTCATCAGCCGTTGCCAGGTAGACGGTTCCACCTTTCGGCAAGTCATACTGTTGTGGATCTAGTGCTTCATCACCAATCAATGCGGAACGTTTTTCGGCATATTCCTCCGATAATAGATGTGCCGTTTCGACTGGCATATCCGCTTCTTCTGTAATAAATGCTTTGCCGTCTGTGAAGGCTAACTTCATACTTTCGATTTGCTCATGGAATGTCTGGACCGAATTCCATTGTGGTTTACTTTGTTTCTTATAGATATTAAGCGCCATAAGTGCAACCATGCCATGACCATTCGGTGGAATTTCCCATACGTCGTACCCTTTATAGTTCACAGAAATGGGCTCAACCCATTCCGGCTTGTAGGCAGCAAGATCTTCTTTAGATAAAAACCCACCGTACTTTTTCATACAGGCATCGATTTGATTCGCAATTTCTCCTTCATAAAAATCACGCGCATCTGTGTCCGCAATCGACCGTAGTGTTTTCGCATGGCCTGGCGAAGACCACATTTCACCGGTTTCAGGTGCACGGCCATTTGGTGCAAAGGTGTCAAACCATGCTGTGAATTCATCGTCCGTGAGCGTTTCTTTGAATTTTTTATAAGCGAATCCCCAGTATTTCGCGAGGATTGGCGTCAATGGATAGCCCTCTTCTGCATAGCGAATGGCGGGTGCCAGCACTTCTTTTAATGGTAGCTTACCGAATCTCCGTGATAATTCCGCCCAAGCAGCTGGCGCACCGGGCACTGTTATCGGCACCATGCCATGAACCGGCATCTTGTCATGCCCAAGTGCTTTCACGGCTGCGGGCGTTAATGTGGCAGGCGCTGGACCGGATGCATTGAGTCCGAAGAGCTTATCCTTCACCCACACGAGTGCAAATGCATCGCCGCCAATTCCATTTGAAGTCGGTTCAACGACTGTTAGCGCTGCCGCAGTGGCGATGGCTGCGTCTATCGCGTTGCCACCTTGTTGCATAATCTCCAATCCTGCATTGGCTGCAAGAGGTTGAGATGTAGCGACCATTCCTTTTCTAGCAAATACAGTATGACGCTGTGATTGGTACGGGTGATATAAGTAATCCATAAAATCCCCCTCGATGTTGTAATACTCTGATTATACCTTACATAGGCGAATGCCTGCGCAATGATTCTATCTAGTCTCCAGCGAAGGCGCCTTACCGGGGTAGCCGAAGCGATAAGACTAATAGCGGTCTTCTATTAGGCTTATCGCGGGAGGCATCCCCAAGCGCCGAGCGTTGTTGAGAGATTTTTTAGGTCAACATATATAGATAAGCTGACTGTTGAGGGTTATTCTTCACTTCAATATTTCCCCACACGTTTACCCTTCCACCAACAAGGCAATAGTTAAAAGAGGAGCGTGAAATTATGAATCATTTTGATGCAATTATCATCGGGTTTGGTAAAGGTGGAAAAACATTAGCTTCAACGCTTGCGAAGAATGGCCAGCATGTTGCGATGATTGAGAAGTCTGCTGAGATGTACGGAGGGACTTGTATAAACATTGCTTGCATTCCCACAAAATCACTCGTTCATCAATCGAATGAACGTAAGCTTTCTAGTGCTTCTAACGAGGATTTTTATAAAAATGCGATTGAACAAAAAGATGGGTTAACTTCATTTTTACGCGATAAAAATTTTCATATGCTAGCTGATGCGGAAGGCGTCACGGTCTATACGGGAACCGCTACATTTTTAGATAACAGTACGGTTCAAGTAACAACTGACAATGAAACACTTGAGTTGTCAGCCGATAAATTCTTTATTAACACAGGCTCTTCGCCGATTACTCCAGCCATTGAAGGATTGAAGACTGCTGATTTCGTCTATAATTCAACGACCTTGCAACAGTTGGATCAGTTTCCTGACAAGCTGGTTATCATTGGCGGGGGCTATATTGGCTTAGAGTTTGCTTCAATTTATGCAAACTTCGGTTCAACAGTAATCGTCATTGACAGCTCTCCCATGTTTTTACGCAATGAAGATCGGGATATTGCGGCTGAAGTGAAGAAAGTACTTGAGTCGAAAAACATCACATTTATTGTCGACAGTAAAGTGAAGTCCGTTGAAAATCGAGATGGTGGCGTGGTTGTTTCTTATCAAGCAGGAGACTCCGATCAAGCGGAAGTATATGGAGATGCACTGCTACTGGCTACAGGAAGAAAGCCAAATACAGAAGGGCTAGGACTCGAAAATACTTCTATTGAGGTCAGTGAGCGAGGAGCCATTGTCGTCGATGATGTATTGAAAACGACGGTGGATCATATTTGGGCGCTAGGCGATGTCAATGGCGGTCCTCAGTTCACGTATATTTCATTAGATGATTTTCGGATTGTGAAGGACCAACTGTTTGGCGCCGGAAACTATACAAGAAAACAACGCAACAATGTGCCCTACTCCGTATTTATTGACCCTGTTTTATCACAAGTCGGATTGAATGAAAAAATGGCGAAGGAGAAAGGTGTTGCTTACCAGGTCGTTACACTCCCCGCGGCTGCCATTCCACGTGCACGTGTTGTACAACAAACGGACGGGCTGTTAAAAGCTCTTGTCGATCCCGACTCACAAAAGATTTTAGGGTGTACCTTATTTTGTGCAGAGTCGAGTGAAATGATCAATATCGTTCGCCTTGCTATGGAAGCCAAATTGCCGTACACATTTTTACGCGATACGATTTTCACACACCCTACGATGAGCGAGGCATTGAATGATTTGTTTGCGGTGTCGATTGATTAAATCGAGTAGGAGGCTAATCATTA
>NZ_JAWLIR010000063.1:0-12613 GCF_033485195.1 Sporosarcina beigongshangi | reverse complement strand
GCTCATTCTGTCGGCAATACTCACATAACTTGCTGGTCTACTATAGTGGTCATTCCTCTTTATTCTTTATATAGAGGGAAATGAGGAAATCGGATACACTTTTAATAATATACTTTTAAACAAAGAAAAATCCTTCTGTGGAAGCAAGGATTTTATCGAATATACGTTTACAGGTAGTACAGTAAAGGTCAATTCGCTTATTTCGCCTACCTATTAATCATAATTATAAATACTAGTACTACGATTAATAAGGCAATGATTACTGACAGCCATCCAATTTTCACCTTACCTAATAAACGATCAATAATAAAGAATAAGATAGCAGAACCAAGACCAGAAACTAGTAATACTGCCCCGCAGCAACAATGAATTAAGAAAGAGGTAATTTCACGGGTATAAGTTCTTTTAGAAATCTTCCTACTAAGCCAGTCACTAAAGAAGGAAGCAATAACACCGTACGTAATTACAATCATCAAGTTTAAATAATATAAATTTAGATATCGGTCCTCTTCAAAGCCGCCAGGTAATGAAAAAATCAATGCAAATAATAAACTACTAAGAACAGCAGCTACTATTTTTCTCCTTAAAATAATCGCAACATAAATATCCACATTTTCAGATGAGGTTGTTAAAGAATATTGCCATTTACAAAAATTCCACGCACACTGAATTATTGACTCTTTTATCAACGACTCCAAATCGATATGAAGCTCTATTGAATTAAGCATTTTGCGATTTATTGGAAACTTTCTCTTCATAAACCTTCCAATAAATTGCGTAGCCATGATAAGATAAATAATCATGGAGCTTGGATTTTTCGAATAGTAAGCTGCTTTCAAATCCAAACATTGATGCGTCAAAATCTATCATCGGGTTAGTGTCATTTACCCAAATACCTTCAGATTTTTTAAATAGAAACAATCTGACAAAGTCCTGAGGTACTTTCGTTTATAACGCTTCTTTGATAATCTTTTAGACTCCCTTCAAACTCCAATCGAAAGTCTGCCAAATGGGGCAAGTCACTCGGCTTTATCAAAGAAAGGTCTTGTTCACCGTCTATGATCATGCCTTCCTTTAGCACAGTAGCTACAAACTGAGAACAAAAGAAGGCCTTTTTTCTTTTGACAGGTTTTTTCATCATTACACCAAACAATCCTATAAAATTGTAGTTATATGTTTCCTTTTGCGCATCCATTCTTTGAATGTAACTACGCATCTTTTCGATTTGATAATCGGTTACCGTTATGGAATAAAGGATACAATCGGCATGTTGAAACAAAATAGAATGAATATCCTCTTTAACAAATCCCCCTATAAACGGGTTATAGACCGTTTTCCTTCCAAAGCTATAAACTTCTGCTAATTCGGAACTGAACCCAATCGAGGCATGGTTATAGGGCATTTTCGTGTAGGCCTTAATCACCCTAGTTAACATCGTATCTGTATCCGTTAATAGTAGAAAAATCTTTTTTACTTTCATCTATATCTTCCTTTCCATCATCCGCTACCTTATCTTGACTATAAATTAGAAATCTTAAGAAATGCTTGATAGAATTCTTAATAAATCCTTACTATTATCGAAGGAAACCTTTTGTTAAGGAAATCTTAAGAAATGCGTCGGGTGTTTGTTAAGGTTTGGTTGATATGATTTCTTTATGCGAATAACAAGAGGTGTGAAAGACATGTTAAACCGTACATATAGGAGTGGACCTGCATGAATATATTGGTTTGTGACGATGACAAAGCTATTGTTGATGCGATAGGTATTTACTTAGAGAACGAGGGCTATATCGTTTTCAAAGCCTTTAATGGGCTAGAGGCAATTGAAAGCATCAATGAACATGACATTCATCTCATTATTATGGACATTATGATGCCGAAGATGGATGGGATCCGTGCAACGATGGAAATTAGAAAAAGAAATAGTATTCCTTTAATTATGCTTTCTGCCAAATCAGAGGACTATGACAAAATTCTGGGTTTAAATATAGGTGCGGATGATTATATGGGTAAGCCGTTTAATCCGTTGGAGCTGATTGCCAGGGTGAAATCCCAGCTCCGAAGATATACCACATTTGGAGCACTTGAAACGAAGAGCAATCTCTTTCAATCGGGAGGACTAGTGATCGATGATGAAAGTAAAAAGGTCACCGTCGATGGCGAGGATGTTCATCTTACACCAGTTCAGTATAAAATCGTAAAGCTTCTAACGGCAAATGCCGGAAGAGTATTCACCATCGAGGAAATTTATGAAAAGGTATGGAAGGAACCGGCCTTTAATCCGGAAAACACTGTGACTGTTCATATTAGAAAAATCAGAGAGAAAATAGAAATCAATCCTTCAGAACCAAAATATTTGAAGGTAGTGTGGGGAGTTGGATATAAAGTTGAAAAGTACTAGTCATTCAATCATAACGAAAATTGTTGTTTTCATCATTGCCATTCTATCTATAACGGGAATTGTACAAGCTTTTTTTGAGGTAGAGATTGTGAATGATGGCAATTTTGGCAGCATCACTGAAGATCATTACTTCGAGAGCTCGGCTTACGTTCAGGAAAGTGAGGGTTTGATTCGTGATCTCACCTTACTGTTAGGAAAGTATAAGAGTGAGGAACATATTTTAAGTGGCAAAAGCATTCGTCAGGATGAATTGAAATCGGCTGAAAATGACTTGTTTTATTCGGAGTTTTATCATTCTAGAGAATTCCAGCATGAGCTAAGTGAAAAAAAGAACTTCGAAATTTTTAAAGAAGAATATAAAAACGAACTTACTCAAGTGAAAGAACAGATGATAAAGGATGATTTGAGACAGTATCATATACTTTCGCAAAATCTCGATGAATATGAGCCATTGTTTTATGCTAGTGATGGCATCCATGAGTTCACGAACAGTTCACAGACTAAAAAGGAACAGTTCGAAACTTACCCTGCATATATGCTGTTTGAGGAATACAAACGAGAATTTTACCCGAAAGTAACAGAGAAGAATCATGATCTGCATTGGGTTACAGAACAAATGGATGAATTAGCACTCGAAAACACCGTTGTTTTTATAGCATTTCCAGAACCATTTTTAAATCAAAAAATGGGAGAGTGGCAAGCAGAAAAGACCATTGCCACAACAAACTTATATCAAATAGTAGGATATTTAGCAGGATTCGTTCTTGCCTTTATTTATTTGGTGACTGTCGTTGGCAGAAGGTCATTTCATGATCAAGCGTTACACTTCCGTCCAGTAGATAACTTGTACAATGACGTCAATCTTGCATTATGTTTTCTTCTGTTTCCGCTATGGATCGTCTTGGTATATGATCTTTTTGGCAACATGGCTGTAACAAACATAATCATCACGTTTCTTATTGCTGCCTTTGAACTTACCCTAATTCTAATCCTAGTGAAGCAAATAAAAAATAGAACGTTTTTCAAACATACATTGCTGTATACGTTGATTTCTCGATTAGTGAAATTTATTGGAGAGGTATATAAAAGCGGTAACGTGGCCGTAAAGACAGTACTCATCGTCATCGGGTATCCAATATTTATCGCTTTAACATTTTTCATGTTCCCGATCACAATCGGAATCGCAGCTTGGTTTGCATTTAAAAAGGTAAAGGCATTTCAACACATTCAGGAAGGAATTGAAATTATTAAGGAAGGAAATCTACATCATCGGATTGAAGTCGGAGGGAATGGAGAATTTGCAAGGCTCTCTACGAATGTAAACAGCATCACGGATGGGTTGAAAAAGGCTGTCGATAGCGAGTTGAAAAGCGAGCGATTAAAAACGGAGCTGATTACCAATGTATCACATGATATACGAAATCCTTTGACCTCCATTATCACCTATGTGGATTTATTGAAAAATGAAAAGGACCGAACCAAAGTCGATAACTATATTGAGGTACTTGATCAAAAAGCACAAAGGCTCAAACTGTTAACCGACGATTTATTTGAGGCTTCTAAGGCCTCAAGTGGGAATATCCCCGTGTCTTTAGAGAAAATTGCGATCGTGTCTTTAATTACCCAAGGACTTGGCGAATTAAATGACAAAATTGAAGCAAATGGTTTAGACATCAAACTCAATTATCCGGAAGAAAAGGTGTACGTCACAGCGGATGGAAGATTATTGTGGAGAACGATCGAGAACCTATTATCGAATATCTTTAACTATACACTTACACAGTCCAGGGTATATATAGATATAGAGGATTTAGGGGCTGAGATACGTATTAGCTTTAAAAACATCTCGGCCAATGAATTGAATATCTCAGCAGATGAATTAATGGAGCGTTTTAAAAGAGGCGACGAATCCAGAAACAGTCAAGGAAGCGGATTAGGACTTTCCATTGCAAAAAATCTAGTTGAAATTCAAAAAGGAAAATTCGAAATCCATGTAGACGGCGATTTATTTAAAGCGATGATTTACTTACCAAAACATTTATCGAAATAAGAACTGTCTTTAAGCTGAAGTCATTCCTATCAATACTGGAATGGCTTCTTTTGCTTACATATATTATTTCATTAATACGGGAACGGCAAAACAAGCACGATTGATAAGTTCAATAACTTTCTATCGAACTAAATTCAACTTTTGACTATATTTCGTTGAAATCTAATGAAACCGTATGACGTTGTGACATAAAGGATTTAATTTCTTGAAAATAAATCATAAGCTTTCTATGTAGAGACATTCCATATTTTAACTCTAATTATTTTGAAAGGTTATTTGAATGTACTTCTATTTATATAGATTCGGAAACCATATGCTACTGTTTTAGAAAGGCTCTTAAAGGAGAACAGCACACGCTTTCACATTTGCTTTTGAAAATGTCGAGTACCAGGCCCTGAGAAATTAATACACTTCTCTAAATATGTAAGTATGAAAATAGGAATTATGAGGTCAACGTCGGACTATAAATATAATTCTGAGTACGAAGAGAACATGATGCACTTCATTTCATTTTCCCTAAAATAAACTTTTATCTCTTTAAATCTCCTGCAACCATTGTTTTAAAAGGTCCGATGCCTGCTACAACTATACTTACCTGATCGTTTTTAAATCGCAAAGTCTTTTGAACATAGATGAATAATCCATCCTGCTCGACTAATTGATATTGAGTTTTATCTTTTGGTTCTTTGTATGTAACTTCAATTTCTTCTAATACAGCACATCCTCTTAAAATAAAGCTTGCTAACGTAATTGTATGACCTTTTTTCTTCATAAGTTCTTTCACACTATCTTCTATTTCGATTGTTAAACCCAATATTATCACCTCCTAGTTTTAACACTTCCATCATACCACTTATTTCTAATTTCGAGCACTAGGTTATAATACAATTCAGAATTCAATTAGAACTTGATGCGTTTCCTAAATATGTAAGTAGCAGCCTTTTTAAAAAATATGTTAAACAAGTTTAATGAAACTAGATGACATAGACAAAAGAAAAAGCCCTTGTATACCAAGGGGTTTGACACTTTATGAAATCAGACGATTTCATAGTATGGAGACGGCGGGAGTCGAACCCGGTTTCTCAATAACGCTATAACATCAGTGTTTACCAGCGTTATTTACCAACATTTAATAACTTGAATACGGTTTTAACTACGGTTATAAAAAACTTACGGAGGCAAAAGGCTTTAATTGCAATATCCAATAATCTTCTCGGTTTCAAAAAAAGATTTTCTATCTTAATTTTATAACAGTTAAAGAGATATTCGCTGATAGCTTTTTAATGATTTCTAACAGTTTAACCACGTGTCCTTTTTTACAGACTACTCTTTGTCCAACTCGATAGGTTGTATCATTGGAGTTTTTCAGGTATCTTTCATCAACTATACCATTATTATGTTCTAGTATATGTCTCCTTTGGAACATTACGTTCATATAATCAATTTCATCAATTGTTAACCATTCTTCATAGCCTATACCATAGTATTTAGTGAATAAGCCACTTCCCTTATCAACAATTTGAAAGTCATTTGGTCTTACCTTTTTGGAACAGCCTTTATTAAAGCTCTCCATAGCAAATTTTTGATAAGCTGAGATAACATCTTTCAAACTTGTTTCTGTCAAGTTTTGAATCATGTTTGTTGCAATATCTTTATCATGGATTTTTTCGAGTAGTTCTTGCATTTCGTTTAATGAATTAAGTTGGTTTTTTACACGATTCATTGACACATTAAACACTCGGTCAACAGCATTATGACCACAGCAAGGACAAAAGTATGCAGTACCTATAACGCTTGTCTTAGTGCCACACTGATCACAAAGAATTTCTAGTTCCCACTCTTCTTGTTGACCAATTGGGTTATTGTGAAACGTAACCTTTTTACCAGGCTTATATGAAACTTTAAGATACTTATTTGAACTCCTGGACATTTCTCGAAAAGATTTTTGAATAGTTTTCTGAACTTCGCTAATAGCCCATTGCGTGGCTAATTCTCTCATATCATTAAGTTGTTGCTGAGTCCACCATTGATCAGAAGGTGCTATATGTCCACATCTTGGGCAATATACTTTCTCATCAGAAACTCTATTCTTCCAATCTTCAATATGGATCTTAAAAATAAACTCACATTCCTCATGTGGACATTCTCGATCTAAGTAGCCTTTTTCATCGGAAACGATTTCTATTGGAATTTCCATAGTCTCCCATAACTCCTTTCATATGAAAAGTTCTTTGATCGAGGAGGATATATCAATTATCCAAACTACTTATCCATCCCAGTATTGTTCAGTAGATTTTCAGCCATTGTCTATTAAGTCATTTATTAAATCAAGTATCTTCTCGTTGTTTGTTTGCCTTGTATAACTAACGCTGATTCCTTTTCTACGAAACACGTTGCCTATGTCTTCCAACTTTGTTTGTCCATATTCATCTTTGATTCCTGTTTCTTTAACCATGTCAAAGAGTTTATTAGCAGCATCTATTTTATGCTCCTCCGTACCTCTAAGATCTTGCTTCTTCTTTACTCCTTTACTCTCAACAACTAAATTGATTGTAGGCTTTCCTTCTTTATCCTTTATTACATACATAAAATCCGGACTATACGTGCTTCCATCAATGAAAGGTATTTGCATGGTACGTTTTGGTATTTTTCCAAACACCTCTACACTACTGATATTCTCGATTATATTGTTTTTCTCGATTTCAGAATCAAATAAAATGGTGTCATACAAGTAATTTTCCACCGGTGTTCCTTTGCTTGCATTCACACCTAAATAAGCGGAAGTCTTTACGAAATCCCTAGGGCCCCCATTTTCCTCAGTTAATTCTGTGGGATGGACTCTTGTATTCGGTAATCTTTTATACGAATATATCTTCAGGAGTTCATCATAAACCCGCTGTTTGAAATAAATAGAAAAACTTCTAACCGTATCTCTGGTGAAAAATACTGTTTCTATCTTTTTCAACTTCGAGGCTTTTACTATCCCTTGATGAATTAAGGGAATGGATATGTTTGTATTCTCTGCTATCTCCTTTAAAAAACTTCCATAATTTAAAGTATCATCAATTGAACTATCAATTGAATCCAGGGTTACGTTAAAAATCAGTTCTCCCTGTACCATTTCCGATGCTTCTCTTTTGGTTCGCCTAACCGTTTTGTTTATCAAGTCCTCTGTGATTACATCTGAGACAATACCAATAAGTACACTATCATCAATCGGGTCAAAATGTAAATAGTATTTTTCATTTAACTGTTCCCATAAATCCTGTAACTTCCAATAGTTTTCCTTGCGAATAGCAACCTTTTTATTTTTATCAACATTTCGATCACTGACTCTATTCTTATCTAGTTTATTGAATATTCCAGGGTATTCGTTAATGAATTCTTGTAGCTTGTCAGTTTTTATCTCTCTATCAAACGAAATAAAACCTTTACTCATAAGGTCGATAAGGACTTCCTCTTTACTCAAGCCTTTATTTGTAGCAATTTTTTCAATCTGCTCCGCTGTAAGAACTTTTTGCTCAAAGGATGTATCACCATAAATTTCTTTTTCTAGCTTTTTCACAAAGTCTTTTTCAGTAAAGTCTACGATATAATTTAGCGTAAATGTTTCATTTTCGATTCGATTTCCAGTTTCATCTACCGGCAGTCGTAACCCACGTCCAATTTCTTGCAGTTTACTGTTATCACTACCACTAGAACGTAACTTTGCAATCGTAAAGATGTTCGGATTGTCCCAGCCTTCTTTTAATGTCCATTTTGAGAAGATGAACCGTGTTGTATTTGCCTTGCCATTCTTATCTACTAAGCTCAAAAGCCTTTCCTTTTCGAAAAGAATTGTGTTCACTTGCTTTTCTATTTCTTCATCAGTTGATAAGTTGTCTTGAGCGAAATAGCCCGCATGTGTTTTAGTAATATTAGCAAGGGATTCTTCGAGATATTCTTGATATTCTGATTCAAAGATATTACATCTATCAATTTCTTCTTCTAGTTTTTTACTCAGTTCTTCTTCAAAGATGTTCTTTAAATAAGGTTCTTTTACTTTATTGTCTCGAAATGAATCAATATCATCGATAAAGAATAAAGCTAGGGTTTTAATCTTGAATTTTCGTTTGAAATTTTCCCGTTCTGTTTCAAAATGCCTTTTTAAAGCTAACCGTATGGATTCTCTGACGTAAGAAGTTGCAAACACATCCGCAAAAAATACATCCTCTGTAAATTTTTCTTCCCCATTACTTAAATTAATCTTAGTAGCCAAAATGCTATCTATTGTAATACCTGAAAGTTTCGGGGATAGAAGGCTCAGCGAATCATGTACTTTCAAATCTTTTGTTGTTTTGACTGTTTGATTTTGTTCATTTAGAGCTGTTTTTTGGAACCGAACAAACTCGCCTTTTTTCATTTTCAAGATTTTATATACTTCTTCTTCATTACCGGGACTTTCAACATGCTCTTTTGCCACACCTTTAATAAGGTTTTGCTCGAATGCTTTATGAATATTTAAGTCGTATATTAAGTTTTGGTAATCCTTTACTTCAACTCTATTTCTACCCCTACCAATGAATTTACTAGGAAAAGTGGCACCAAAGCGTATTATCATCTGTGGTTTTACTTGTTCCTCAATAAATTTGAACGTGGCGTTCTCACGGCTGAAACGGTGTGGTTCATCTATTATCATAATAGGTCTAGTGGCAGAAATTGCCTCAATTGGTCTATAATAGCCTTCTATCTGCGAATCATAATCATCACGTACCAGAACCCCGTTTTTGCTTTCTCTCAAGTGTTGCATATTCACTAACAATACTTCTATCGTATTTTTTTGGAAATTTGATGATGTTACGAAATCACGAATGCTGTTTGGTACATATTTCTTTGAACCCTTTTTTGTTTTAATACTCTCAACTGTTCTTAGCTTTATTTCTGTTTGGTAACCACAAACATTTTTGAAATGATTGATATTGCTTTGAATCTTCATGAAGTTTGCAGTCCCTGCCTTAATGGCCAAAGATGGAACTGCAATAATGAACTTATTGAAACCATACAATTTATTGAGTTCATAAATTGCCTTTGTATACACGTAAGTTTTACCTGTACCAGTTTCCATTTTTATATCAATATTCATATAATCCGATTTATCTTGACTGACTCCCTGCATATTAGAGGGGAGATCTTCCTGCAGTTGTTTTATGTTTTGATATAAATAGGGATTATTTATATCAATGATTGGATTTTCAATACTTTTCATTGGTTTTTGTATATTAACATTCGAGAAAATTGAACAAAGCCTCTCGATTGGAATCGCTTGATGCGGTAAGTTTCTTTTTAAAATCAAATCCAACTTTTTTCACCTCAATATCGTTTAATTAAAGATACTTCTATATTCTTTTCTTCAATTCTCAACTGTTTTAAATTTGTTTCTAGTTGAATCAAGATGTTAAAATCAACGAAATTGTAACCATATACGACAATATTTGTGGGATTGAAGTTTTTATCCTCAACTATTTTGGATAAAATGGTATCAATATTCTGTTGTGATAACCCTTTCTCCAATAAATAGAGATAGTCTTCGATATAATGACCAATATACCCACCAAGATTAACTTCCTCGACTGATGGGGTTAGACCATGGCCATCTTGATTCATCCAGGTCGTCAGTATTGTCTCTTTATCGAATTCAACTTCTAATTCGGATGCTAAAAAGGTCGGATCAAACTCCTTAATTTGATCAATAATACTTTCATTCAATGTTTTCGCATAGTAGTGTTTGAAGCCATAATCAATATCCGCATTTACCTGCTCCTTTATCAATTGAGCAGCACGATTAATCCTTTCTCTTCCTATTTCATCTATTGTTTTATAACCATGTTTTTCAGCTGCAGAGCCTTTTTTTACAGGTTCATCGATTTGCACCAAGATATATTTGAAATCACCTTCATTGTTAGCATTTAATTGCATAACTGATTGTGCTGTCGTCGCTGAGCCGGAGAAGAAATCCAGGACAATATTTTCCTCACTACTTTGGGTTGTAGCATTTATTAGCAATGCTGTTAAATCAACATCCTTGGGGTTAGTAAAAATGTCCTTTTCCCCTAACAATGTAGTTAGTTGCTTTGATGCAACCCTTCCATCTCTATATTTGATACTGGTCAAACTTTGGAACTCTGTATCCTTTAAATAGGTTTTATTATTAGGAATAGTTTTATGGCTTTTGCCAAAATGCACAAGATTTTCCTTAACTCTCTGATCCATCGTTGTTTGTGGGAAACGCCAACCACTTGCAGGCTCTTTACAAACTTCCCCGGTTACTGGATGTATTACATCATATCTATATTGACCATAATCAGGTCCGGAAATATCAGATGGGAAATAAACCCCTCTTTCATCCATCCAAGAATAATGTTTACTGGAGTATATTGGATTTGATTCAGGGAACTGCTGATACCACTCTAAAGCCTCATTATGAATTGTCTGCCAATCATCACCGTGTTTTTTCCTGAACCCCTCAAATGCTTTATAGATTTCCTCTATTCCTTCCTTTTTCTCCATCCAATTGCCTGGATTCTCTCTCTTGTCCTTTACATAGAACAAGATGTATTCGTGTTGCATTGAAATGTAATTCTGGTCATTTTTACTGCTGTTTTTCCAAATTATTTCACCCGCAAAACTCTCTTCTCCAAATATATCATCACATAGTAATTTCAATTGTGAATGTTCATTTTCGTCAATTGAAATGAAGATTACACCATTTTCTCTTAGCAAGTCCCTTGCCAGATAAAGACGTGGAAACATAAAAGTAAGCCAAGCACTGTGAGAAGACGAATTTGAAGAAGTCATACTTAAAATACGATCAGCTTCTTGTTCTTCAATACCTAAAACATCTTGGAGTTCTTTCTTTGTGAATTTGAAATTATCATTATAAGCAAAATCGTCGCCGCCAGTATTATAGGGCGGATCTATGTAACAACATGCTACTTGATTTGTATATGACTTCCTCAGATGCTTTAACGCTTCTAAATTATCACCAGTAATATATATGTTTTCTGATTTCTTATTTTTGGGCTTAGAATTATGCTCTACATTTGGTACCAAAACTGTTTCTGTATCAATAGAATCAGCAATGTACTTAGCATAATTTTTCCCTAGAAAGTTCATTTCATAGCCTTCAGAAGAAAAATCTATATCTTGATTAATCTCCTTTTTAAACTTCTCAATATCAAGAGCATCCCCGGAGAAACAATTGGGGAAGTTCTCTTTTAAAATTGCAATTTTCCTTTGATTCAATTTTCCATGTTCGTTATTATCAAGCGTTTCTTTAATCATTATTATTCCTCCGCTTTATGATTGGTTTCAGTAATTTCAAATTCCCGTTTGATAGAGTAAATAGTGTTTCTTGATAAACCTGTTTGACGATGAATGTCCATTACACTTACATTCTCACTTAAACATCTAACCACTTCATTAAAAATAACTCTATCCTTACCTTCTGCATCCTTATGGTACCTCTTTTTACCACCTCGAAATTTCCCGTGTTTCTTTGCGATTTCAATTCCTTCTCTTTGAGCGATTCTGATACGTGTTCTTTCCTCCTCTACCATCCACGACAATAGAGTAAGCACCAGATCAGACACTAACTGTCCTACACCCTCTAATTCTTTATATTTTCGTGTGTCCAAGATCGGCATATTTAGTACAACAATATCAATTTCTTCTTCAATAAGAGCTTCCCATTCGTCCATTATTTCCTGCTTATTTCTACCAAACCTGCTTAAATCATGTACGATCAATACATCACCAAATCGCATTTTCGAACGCATTTCTCTGTATACTGGTCGTTCAAAATCTTTTCCAGATTGCTTCTCCTGATATATTCGATCACAACCATACTCTTTTAACTCTTGTAATTGCCTTGATAGATTTTGGTTTTTGGAGCTAACCCTTGCATATCCAAAAATCAATTGTATCACCTCTATATAATGAACAAGTCTGTTTGAACATACATACCTATAATACTATATTATTGCTTGTTTGGACAGGGTGTACTTATAATGAACACAAAACATAAAAATAACTGCCGAGTTAATGCCGGCAATTATATACCAAACACTCTTACCCTATTAGCTATATCTCAGAATCGTATTTTGTTAATGCTGTTTCATAACGTC
>NZ_JAWLIR010000062.1:0-13901 GCF_033485195.1 Sporosarcina beigongshangi | reverse complement strand
AGAGGACTTTTTCAGTGGCCTCTTAAAAAGGGAATGGCTTTTTTAATTGAAACAGATAATTAATTGTGAATAAATTCACAATAAGTGACACTTATCATATTAGAATTCATGACATCTATGTCTTCTGTGAAGTTTGAAAGTTCTTTACTATGAGAGTAAGAAGTATGTGAGCGAAAAACATCCAACTAGGGAGGATACTATGAGTAAAGAAAAAACGAAGCAGCTGCACAAAGATGTGGCCCCATTTGCAAAATCCGATCAAAAGAAAAGTATAATGCAGATTGTCAATACGATACCTCCATTCCTACTATTATGGTTTTTAGCCTATCAAAGCTTGTCCGTGTCCATTTGGTTGACACTAGGAATTTCCGTTATTGCGTCAGGATTTGTTATCCGAACGTTCATCATTTTCCATGATTGCACGCATGGTTCATTTTTCAAGAATAAAAAGATGAATGATCTTGTAGGTACGGCGACAGGTGTGTTGACACTATTTGCTTATGAAAAGTGGAAACGTGAACACTCGATCCATCACGCAACAAGCTCGAATCTTGATAAGCGCGGTGTTGGTGATATTTGGGTTATGACGATTGAAGAGTATGTCGCAGCATCAAAATGGCAGCGTCTCGCTTACCGTTTGTACCGTAATCCACTTGTAATGTTTGGGTTTGGACCACTGTATCTTGTGCTAATCTCAAGTCGTTTTAATCGCAAGGATGCACGAAAGAAAGAGCGTAACAATACGTATTTAACGAACTTGATTTTGGTTGTTTTGTACACAGGTATGATTTTACTTGTTGGCTGGCAGGCATTCTTAATTGTTCAAGGATCTATTATGTTCGTCGCAGGTGCGCTCGGTATTTGGTTATTCTATATCCAACATACGTTTGAGGACTCGTATTTTGAAGAGGAATCTGATTGGGACTACGTAAAAGCTGCTGTTGACGGCAGTTCTTATTATAAATTACCGCGTGTGTTGCAGTGGGCGACAGGTAATATTGGTTTCCACCACGTGCATCACTTGGCACCGCGTGTACCGAACTACAATTTAGAATTGGCACATGAATCGACGCCACCTCTTCATCAAGCAACAACAATTACAATCAAATCAAGTTTGGAATCGATTCGCTTCCGCTTGTATGATCCAGAACGAAAAAGGTTCGTTGCTTTCAAAGAAGTTAAGCATCTTGTGAAGTCGGCAAGAGCTTCGATTGATTTGAAACCAAAACGCACGAGTTTGGATGTAAAATAAATTGCCAACCAGTCATCTCTTTTATGGGGTGGCTGGTTTATTTTGCTATAATGAAAGTGAGAGAGGATGGTGAGTGCACAATATGCGGAGCTGGTATAGTATTTTCCCGAAAAATCCATTGCTAAGTATTTATGCGTGGGTGATTTTTTGTTTTTTACCGTTCTTTTTCATTTTTAGGTCATCCTCCCCCGTTGAAATTTCTATAGGGATATCGTTATTATTTTTATTCTTTTTGTCATTTCGCTTTTCATTCAAATCAAAAACTGGGCTTGTCTATATGTGGCTTAGCTTTGAGATGGTCATTAATATTGTGATGACGTTATTATTCGGTTATGTATACTTATCTATATTTACTGCGTTTTTCATAGGGAATATCCGTAATCCGGTCGGGTTTTTCATTATTTATGGACTTCATATTGCGTTCACGGTAGGTGCAATTGTTGCAGGTTTCTTCATCGAAATTGAATTGTTTTTGCCACAAGTCCATTTCATCCTTATTTCTGTCATTGGGACGGTTCTATTACCGTTCAATTTGTATAACCGCAATAAGCGTGAAAACTTGGAGGGGCAATTGGAGGATGCGAAAGAACGTATTTCAGAATTAATTATTATGGAGGAACGCCAACGGATTGCTCGTGATCTCCACGATACGCTTGGACAAAAGTTATCGTTGATTGGCTTAAAGAGTGATTTAGCAGGTAAATTGGTGTCGCGTGATCCACAAGCAGCTGAAAAAGAGTTGCATGACATACGACAGACGGCCAGTACAGCGTTGAAGGAAGTACGTGAGTTGGTAGAGGATATGCGTGCGATGAAGCTGGAGGACGAACTGATGCGTATTCAGCAAATTTTGAAGGCGGCTGAAATGGATTTCACGGTTGTAGGTGATCCGGCGTTTACGAATATTCCAGCAATCGTCGAAAATGTGTTGAGCATGTGCTTAAAAGAAGCGGTGACGAATGTTGTCAAGCATAGCTATGGGACGTCCTGCTCAATCGCATTTGAACAGTTGCCAGATGAATTTGTTATTAAAGTGGAAGATAACGGGATTGGAATTACGAGAGGCGGAGAAACGTTGCCAGGCAGTGGGCTGAAAGGGATGCGAGAACGACTCGAATTCATAAATGGTAGCCTCCAAATTGAGGGGGGCGAAGGTACAAAACTATCGATTCGAGTTCCTGTCATTATAAAACATATTGTGGAGGACGATTGACATGATACGTATTGTTATAGCAGAAGACCAAGGGATGATGCTCGGAGCTCTAGGTTCATTACTCAATCTGGAAGAGGATATGGAAGTTGTCGGGATGGCGAAAAACGGGGAAGAAGCGGTTGCCTTAGTGAAGGAGCAGCAACCAGATGTGTGCATTATGGACATTGAAATGCCGGTGATGACTGGGCTGGATGCGGCAGAGGCCTTGCGGGGCGAAGATTGTAAAATTATTATTTTAACGACGTTTGCGAGGACGGGTTATTTCGAACGTGCCCGAAAAGCAGGGGTACGCGGCTATTTGCTGAAAGATAGTCCAATTGAGGAGCTTGTTAGTTCCATCCGCACGATTATGGATGGCAGAAGGATTTATGCACCGGAGCTTGTCGATATTGCTTACGGGGATGATGAAACAGAAAATCCGTTAACGGAGCGTGAAAGCCAAGTGCTAGGGCTGATCGCAGATGGCAGAACGACAAAAGAAATTGCAGGTGAGTTGTATTTGACGCCGGGAACGGTGCGCAATTATATTTCTACGATTCTTGAAAAGCTTGGCGTAGGGAATCGGATTGAAGCCATTTCTCGTTTTAAGGAGAAGGGCTGGTTTAAATAATTTTTTGAACAGGCCGACAGAAATGTCGGTTTTTTTGTGGCGAAAGGGGCATGGCGGTCATAAACTTACCTGTGCCGGTCATAAACTCACCTGTGCCGGTCATAACACGCTCCATGCCGGTCATAAATCCTTGCGTTCACAATATGGTATGCTAAAAGGGAATAACTGAAAGTTCTCACAAGGGGGAATAGGGGATGTTTGGAGTCGATTATGCACAGGGGCTTGACGCCAAAGATGAGCTTGCAAAGTACAAGGACGAGTTTTACCTACTGAAAGATACGATATATATGGATGGTAATTCGCTCGGTTTATTATCCAAAAGGGCCGAGCGAACGCTGCATGATTTGTTAGATTCGTGGAAAACGTTAGGCATCGATGGTTGGACAGAAGGCGATAATCCGTGGTTTTACTTGTCGGAGTCAGTTGGGGAGAAAATGGCGCCGCTCGTCGGGGGACTAGTAGGCGAGGTAATTGCGACGGGGTCGACCACTACAAATTTGCATCAGCTTGTGGCAACGTTTTACAAGCCTTGGGGAAATAAAACAAAGATTCTTGCCGATGAACTCAATTTTCCTTCAGACATTTATGCGTTAAAAAGTCAGCTCATCTTAAAGGGCTATGATCCTACCGAACATCTCGTTCGTGTCAAAAGTCGCGATGGCAGATTATTAGATGAGGCGGATATTATTGCAGCGATGACGGAGGATATTGCGCTTATTGTGTTGCCGGCAGTGCTCTATAGAAGTGGGCAAGTACTTGACATGGAGCGACTAACAACGGCGGCGCATGCGCGTGGCATTCCTATTGGTTTCGACTTATGTCACTCGGTTGGTGCAGTTGAACATGCCTTGCATGATTGGGGAACGGATTTTGCTTTTTGGTGCACGTATAAGCATTTGAATGGAGGCCCTGGTTCTGTTGCGGGCTTGTTCGTTCATGACAGCCATTTTGGTACAGCACCCGGATTAGCCGGTTGGTTTGGTTCTAAACAAGAATCGCAGTTTGATATGGATCACACGATGGACCCTGCAATAGATGCAGCGGCGTATCAGATTGGAACGCCGCATGTCCTCAGTTTAGCACCGGTTATTGGTGCACTTGAATTATATGAGGAAGTCGGTATGCAACGTGTGCGTGACAAATCACTTCAACTAACAGCTTATATGATGGAATTAATTCGAGAAGAGCTGTCCGCTTATGATTTTACCATTGGCAATCCAATTGATGATTCGCGCGGAGGGCATATTTTGCTTGAACATGAGGAAGCTGCTCGCATCTGTAAAGCACTGAAAGCGGAGGGAGTTATTCCAGATTTCCGTGCACCAAATGGCATTCGATTAGCACCTGTAGCACTTTATAATTCCTTTGAGGATGTTTGGCATGCGGTGCAGAAATTGAAAGTCATTATGGACGACAAGCGTTATGAAAAATTCACCAATCAAAGAGGTGTTGTGGCATGACAGAGAAATGGATTGATATTTCACAGCCGCTTCAAAATGATATTGCAGAGTGGCCAGGTGACACGCCGTTTACGTATGAAGTTGCGCTTACCAAAGCAGAAACGGGTTCCGTAAATATTGGCAAGATGACAACGAGCATGCATATGGGAACACATATTGATGCGCCGTTTCACTTTGATGATGACGGCAAGAAAGTGCTCGATTTACCGATTGACTTGTACATCGGACGAGCGCGAGTGATTGATGTGACCGGAGCTGAAAGTGTTGGACGCGCGGAGTTGGAAGGTATTGATTTCGGAGGGGCAGAACGGATTTTATTGAAAACGGGGAGTCGTCCGGATGCGAATGTATTTCCGAAGAAGTTCACCGTGTTGCGTGCGGATATTGGGCCTTTATTGAAAGAGAGAGGGGTTCGGCTGATTGGAGTCGATACGCCATCCGTCGATCCAGAAGATAGCAAGATATTGGAGGCGCATCATGCGCTCAATGACAACGATGTGATGATTTTGGAGAACATCGTGCTTCGTGCAGTTGAGCCGGGGGATTATGAACTCATTGCGCTGCCGTTACCGCTGCGGGATGGCGATGGTAGTCCGGTGCGTGCTGTATTGCGGAGGTGGGCTCATGAATGAGGAAGGGATTCACACGGATTTTCGGGAGAATATGACCTATGGGGAGTATTTGCATCTCGATACGTTATTGTCGAGCCAGCAACGCTTGTCCGGTCATCATGATGAAATGCTGTTCATCGTCATTCACCAAGTAAGCGAATTGTGGATGAAGCTCATTTTGCATGAGCTGGGCACAGCGATTGAATTGATTGAACACGATGAACTGCCGGAAGCGTTTAAAATGCTGGCACGCGTATCGAGAACGCAGACGCAGGTTATTCAGGCATGGGATGTGCTGGCGACTTTGACACCTGCTGAATATATGGAGTTTCGTGGAAGCCTGGGTAGGGCGTCGGGCTTCCAGTCGTATCAAAATCGGCTCATCGAGTTTGCACTTGGCTATAAGCAGTCACATATTTTGAAGATTTATGAGAAGGATCAGGAGCTGGCAAGTGAACTTGAAACGGCCTATCATGCACCTGGTATTTACGACGTGGCGATACGTGCGCTGGCTAGAGCAGGCTTTGCGATTACGCCCGAATTGCTAATTCGCGATTTTTCCGTTACGTATCAAGGGGATTCGACAGTGGCGGATGCTTGGCTCAAAGTGTACCGCAATGTCGATGATTATTGGGATTTGTACCAGCTCGCTGAAAAATTGGTCGATATTGAAGATAGCCATCAGCAATGGCGCTTCCGCCATATGAAAACGGTCGAACGGATCATTGGCTTCAAAATGGGAACGGGTGGCTCGTCTGGTGTGAACTATTTGAAGTCTGTGCTCGACCACCGGTTTTTCCCGGAATTATGGGATGTACGAACGAAATTATAACTTCATTCAGCAAATACATTTGCTGAATGAAGTTAAGCCTCCGGCGGATGTCACAGATTTTGAGGGTAGTTCAGGAAGGCAGTCTAAGTTCGCGACGTCCTGTCGCGACGACTGCATGACCGACATCCTGTAGGCCTCAGGCTCTATTCAAAATCTGGACGCAATCACGCCGGGACGTGATTGAATAAGGAACCTCCGCTGCCGAAAAAGGATAAAGTCCAATCCTTTCCAAGTAGCGGAGGTTTTTTGAATGGTCCAGCTAATGATTGTAAACAAGTACTAGCAATGAACCTGTCGAACTGATTGCGCATCGACTGTAGGAACGCCTCCTCGAACCGCTGTGGCCCATTGCCCCAACCTTCAAACGCCCCCCATCACCACTTCGTTAATCTATTGTATTCGGAAAAGCCGGTAGTGGTGTGTACGCCACTCGCTGATAAACTTAAGAAATTCTTCATAAATGTTCTACAAGATTCTTCATTTTTAATGTTCATAATGAAAGGATAGAATTGAAAAGGTGTGAACGAAATGAAGAAATTAGTAGTTATCGTAGTAATTTGTGCGCTTAGTCTCACTTTTGTGTTGAAGGATAAGCAATTGATTTCGGAAGCAGTTGATATGAATAGCAGTGCGAAGGCAAGCATTTTAATGGAAGCGGAAACAGGGGAAATACTGTATGAGAACAATAGTAAACAACCATTGCCAATTGCCAGTATGTCTAAGCTGATGACACAATACCTCGTGCTAAATGCCATAAACAACGGGACATTAACATGGGAAAGCACTTACGAGCCGAGTGATTATGTGCAGCAAATGAGCCAACAAGCGGGTGCAGTTAAATTGGGTATGGTAACGGGCAGCTCCTATACAGTAGAGGAGCTTTTCATTGCGATGACTGTCAGCTCGGCGAATGATGCGGCGATGGCACTTGCCGAAATGGTCAGCGGAACGGAAGAAGCTTTTGTTGCGGTGATGAATAAGCAGGCCAATAGTTTTAAGCTCAAGGAGACGACTTTTTACAATGCAAGTGGGCTGGATGGAGACTACATTGGCAAAGGACAAGATGAAACGAATCTATCATCCGCTCGAGATGTCGCAGTGTTGGCACAGCAATTGATAGCTACCTATCCCGAGGTACTGGATATTGCAAGCATGACGGACTTTACGACAAGTGAAGGCACACGGCTATGGAGCACAAACTTAATGTTACCAGGTATGCCACAGGCTTTCCCTGGCATCGATGGATTGAAGACGGGCTATACAGATCAGGCGGGTTCTTGTTTTGTCAGTACAGGTGTCTTTGAGGGGCGACGTATTATTACAGTTGTAATGGGTGTGGAAGCTGGTGGAAATGATACCACCAACCCACGATTTGAACTGACAAAAGAGCTTATTGAGCAATACGTGATGAAGTGAAATTTCGGTTATAAATGGTGTTTGAATATTTGAATAAAAGACAGGCGAATTCTATAATAGAGGGAGGAAAAAGGAGGCTAAGCCCGTGTTAGATCAAACAGAAGTAAATAACTGGATAGAGCGTTTACCGCTTATCGAGCAGATGATGGAACGCAAGGAAGTTTTGTGGCTTAATCCATTGGTAGAATCGGCAGCAACCGGTCTTTCCAAAACAGGCATAACCGCGGCAGATGTCCAAGATGCATCCGCTCGCCTCACCCGTTTTGCATCGTACATCGAGCGAGTTTTTCCGGAAACAAAGCCTTCAAACGGCATCATCGAATCACCTCTTACGGCCATTCCAACTATGAAACAAGCACTTGCAGATGACTATAGCATAGAAATAGCTGGAGAATTGCTTGTGAAACAAGATAATGCCTTGCCAATTTCGGGTTCTATTAAAGCGCGTGGTGGCATTTACGAAGTACTTAAACATGCGGAAACGCTGGCGATTGAATATGGCTTACTTTCACCTGAAGATGATTATGCCAAGTTTGCAGAGCAGGAATTCAGTCATTTATTTGCCAAACATAAAATTGCGGTTGGATCGACAGGTAATCTGGGCTTGAGCATCGGCATCATGAGCGCTAAGCTCGGCTTCGACGTCACTGTCCATATGTCGGCAGACGCAAAGCAGTGGAAAAAGGACATGCTGCGTGAAAAAGGTGTCACCGTCATCGAGTACGCAGATGATTATAGTAAAGCTGTCGAAGAAGGTCGTCGTCAGGCAGATGCAGACCCAGCCTGCCACTTTATCGATGATGAAAATTCACTCGATCTATTTTTAGGCTATGCAGTTGCTGGGGAAAGAGTAGCTATGCAATTAAAGCAGCAAGGAATCACCGTGGACGCAGACAATCCTTTGTTTGTCTATCTACCATGTGGAGTTGGTGGGGGTCCGGGTGGCGTTGCATTTGGATTGAAGCTGACGTTTGGCGATCATGTACACTGCTTTTTCGCGGAACCAACACATTCCCCGTGTATGATGCTTGGGATGATGACGGGCTTACATGACAAAATGTCCGTCCAAGACTTTGGTCTCGACAATAAAACCGTAGCGGACGGACTTGCGGTAGGTACGGCATCAGGCTTTGTCGGTAAAACAATGGAACCACTTCTAGCAGGCTGTTATACCATCGCAGACGGTACACTGTTCAAGCTGTTAAAACAGATTGCTGACACGGAAAATATCCGACTCGAACCATCCGCACTTGCTGGCATGACGGGTCCCGTGCACACCATTCGTGGAAATATAGAGGGTGCTGATGCAGCGAATGCAACCCATCTCGTTTGGGCAACAGGAGGTGGTATGGTGCCAGAAGTAGAAATGGCTGCATACTACACAACAGCGGAGAAGTAATTTAAAGTATTTCCCGGGAAATCGACAGTGAGGAAGGCCGGAAAGTATGCCCCGAGTTCCTGCCACCACTGCGTTATACAAAACGGAGCACGAAGGACAACCATATCCTATTGGAGGCGATCGTTGTGGAACGAGATTGGACGCAGAAGAACATGACCATTCAAATTCGGCAGATTGTTCAAATGGAGGATGCTTGTGGCATTACTTTTTCTCCAGAAATGTTGTCACATTTGAAGGTCGAAGTAGGCGAAGAGGTGCAAGTAGTAATGACAGGAAACGATTTGATTATTCGGAAAGTGTTTCCAGTCAAATATCTGGATGGTGATTCAGATGGTTTGCAAGATCTTGTGCACGAAGCCGAGGAAACATACAAGTAGACCAAAGGAGATGAAGTGAAAAGTCGACTAGCTCAGCC
This sequence comes from Sporosarcina beigongshangi, assembly GCF_033485195.1. Classification (NCBI taxonomy): domain Bacteria; kingdom Bacillati; phylum Bacillota; class Bacilli; order Caryophanales; family Caryophanaceae; genus Sporosarcina; species Sporosarcina beigongshangi. The sequence goes on along the minus strand of NZ_JAWLIR010000062.1, from coordinate 4,693 downwards.
GGCTTTTACTTCATCTCTTTATGCGTAAACGGACATACACCTTGAATAGGCTCTGCATCATCGCCAATGAAGAATTGCTTCCATTCATGATGTGATGGGTCGCCAAAGTGACTAATATCAGGATGCTTTGGCAACTGATCCCACACCGCGACACGTTCACGTACTTTTTCGCGTGACATCATCCCACCAGGTTCTGTCCCTTTTAACCCCTCGAAAATTCTTCTAGGCTGAAACCCAATGACCATAGCATTGCCAAGATTACGTGTTTTTCGTTGCTTGTAGGCTGGGGCATTGCTAAAAACGAAAATCGGTTCACCGTGAAAATGAAAATCCCACAAATAATGCTCCGGATCAATAGGACTTTTAACAGGCCATTCTATCTCGTCTACTTCATGCAAGTATTGTAGAATCTCCCAAAACTGCTTTCGATAATCGTCCAGCGAACCTTCTATTTCAAATGGCTCTACAAATACAAATAACCCATGTCGCTTATAAGTGGGCTCTTTGAACAGTGTCAAAAACGACTTCAATGCTGCCGTCAAATTAGACCAATCATTTTGCATCACATAGGCATAGCGCAATTCGCCCTTCAACTCTCCGTTCATCCCGAAATAACACGGAAACGTCTTATCCGTCACTGTCGTATGAAATGTTTGATATTCCCTCAACAACCAATCTGGCAAATCAGTACGCTTCGCAAAATCATCTTTTGTCAATAAAGCATCTTCTGTCTGAATCATACTATTTCCTCCATTCCAGTCATTTTTACGATTCGAAATAAAAATGTTTAAACCAACTGTCAAAGGGAACACCAATGAAGACGACTACAATTATTTGGAGGATGAAAAAATGAGCTTCCCTATGGAAGAGACACCGATAACCCAGTGCGATACAGAATATGATACGCTGCGCCGTGTCATCCTATGCCAGCCAAAATTCATGGCAATCGAAGAGGTAATCAATGATGTACAAAAGAAGTATGAGGATGAAAATATAAATGTAGAGCTTGCGATGAAGCAACATGAAGACTTTGAGGCTGTACTTAAGGAGAATGGAGTTGAAGTGATCAAACTGCCTTCATCCGAACAATTTCCTGAACAGGTTTTCACACGTGATATTGGCTTCACCGTAGGAGAGGAGATTTTCGTTGCGGAAATGGCTAGCGATATTCGTAAGGGGGAGGAGGAAGTACTTGAAGAGTGGTTGGACGACGAGGATATTCCTTTCCAAACAACGACAAATCGTGTGGAAGGCGGCGATGTCATCGTTGACCGTGGTGCAGTATACGTCGGTATCAGTAGCCGTACATCTGAAGAAGCCGTTCGGAAGTTAAGGCATGACTTACCCGACCACGATATTATCCAAGTACCATTCAATGAAAAATACTTGCACCTCGACTGTGTATTCAATATCCTATCACCGGAAGTTGGACTGATCTTCCCGAAAGCACTCGATGCAGAAACAATTGACATGCTGTCAACAACATACAAACTTATCGAAGTATCCGAAGAAGAGCAATTCACAATGGGCACAAATGTCCTTTCAATCGGTGATAAAAAAGTATTCAGCTTGCCACAAAACAAAAACGTCAACGCGCAAATGCGAGCTCACGGATTTGAGGTTATCGAAGTCGACTTCTCCGAAATCATAAAATCCGGCGGTTCCTTTAGATGTTGCTCGATGCCGGTTGTGAGGGAATAGCATGGAGATGAACTACCCGAGTGCGAGGCACTCGGGTAATACAGTATATCTACTTTTTTTAGACCGTAAATCGTGCCATGTCACCTTGTAAGGTCTCTGCTAGTTTTGCTAGTGTTTGTGCACTGGACGAAATTTCTTCAGTCGTTGCTAGCTGTTCTTCAGTCGCGGCGCTTGAGGACTGCGCTTCACTGGCTGATTGTCCTGCAAGCTCCTCGATGCTAGCTGATTCATGGGCAACTTTATCTGTCATTGTGCGAATCTGTTCAATTGTGATTGAGACAGTAGCGAGCTTCTGACTCATATCAGCTGCTGCGTCCTCAATGCTGTTGAATATGGCGGCTGTTTTTTCTGTGTCAGCAAGCCCTGCTTGAACACGTTGACTGCCGTCCTCTGTACTTGTAACAGCTTGTCCTACGTTGTGAATCATGGCATCCATCATCCGACCAATTTCTTCAGCAGAATGCTTGGATTGTTCAGCAAGCTTGCGGACCTCATCGGCTACAACGGAAAACCCTTTTCCATGTTCGCCTGCTCGAGCTGCTTCAATCGCCGCATTTAATGCCAATAAGTTAGTTTGGTCTGCGATGCCTGTTATAAGTGCTGTGACAGAACGAATTTGTTCTGAGTGCGTAGCCATCTCGCTGATGATGGTTGTAGATTGTTCCATTGTTGTACGAATGGACTGCATCTGATCGGTGAAATCATTCATGAAAGTCGCTCCATCATTGACGAGCTGTGAAACAGCTGTGGAAGAACTTTGTAGTGCTTCATTGTCTACTGTTATCCGATCGATGCCAGTAACCATTTCACCTATGGAAATAACGGACTCCTTCACTGTGGACGCCTGTCGTTCATTCGTTAGCAAACTGCGCTCTGTAATGCCGGCAACCATTTCAGAGGCAGCTAGGCTTTCTTCTGAGCTAGCAGACAATTCTTCTGCATGCGTTGCAAGCTGGGCAGCAGACTGTCTTGCATTTATGATGATTCCACGAAGGTCACCTACCATGTCGTTCAAAGCATCCGCCATTTCTCCGAGCTCATCCTTGTTGCGAACATTCACGGGTTCCACAGCGAAATCGCCAGTAGCGAGTTGTTTAAGCGCTACTGTCATCGTTCCTACAGGACGTGAAATGCTACGACTGATAAGGCGTGCAATGGTTACGGTAACAATACTCGCAATTCCAATTAGACTAGCAATCAGTATTCGAATCAAAGCCAACGCATCTTGCAGCTCTTTTTCAGTCTGTAGTTGCTGATTTGTTTGGATTTCCATTAGCTTTCTTATATTTTCATTAATCACGATCTCGTACATCTCAGCCTCGGCAGCTATTTTTGCAGCGGTTTCTAAACTGCCTTCTTGGACATCTCTTATCGCAATTTCATTAATTTCCCGATAACTTAAGGCTGCCTCCTTGACTGCTTTGAGTAATTCACGTTCGGAAGGAGTTCGTATGAGTTTATCTAATTCTTTTAATTTATTTTTAAATGAAGTCACCACTTCTTCGCGATGTTCCAAATAAGAATCTTCTTTATAAATGATAAATCCATGAACATTTTTAGCATCTTCATTTTGATTGGATAATAATTGTTCAAACAACAAAACACTATTTATTTTTTCATCAATTAAATAACGATACTCCTCATTCAATTTCGTCAATGCCCATAATCCGGATGCACCGACGACAATTAAAATAACCAATATGGATGTAAAGCCAATCCATAATTTTCTCCCTACAGTGATTCGCATGTCAAAAGTCCTCCTAAGTTATATAGCTATTTATAATTATAGAGCAGGAAGGAAAAGTTTAATGTAAAAGTAATGTAAAGATTGTGTAAGCCGTTCCAAATCAAAGCCGTTGACATTGTCGACTTTTTATTATAATATTATCTTGAATTCAAGATAATTAGTTGATTAGAAAAAAACATACATTGGAGGACTACTCATGAATCATTTAAAAGGAATGCACCACGTAACAGCCATCACAAGTAGCGCGGAAGAGAATTACAAATTTTTCACCTATGTATTGGGCATGCGTTTAGTGAAGAAAACGGTGAACCAAGATGATATTCAAACGTACCACCTGTTCTTTGCAGATGATGTAGGCGGCGCCGGGACAGATATGACATTCTTCGATTTTCCAGGTATCCCAAAAGGTACGCATGGTACAAATGAAATCTATAAGACGGCTTTCCGTGTGCCTACGGATGCTGCATTAGACTATTGGGTGAAACGTTTTGATCGATTAGATGTGAAGCATGCAGGCATTGAAGAGCAATTCGGCGTCAAAGTACTGTCATTCGTCGATTTCGATGACCAGCAATACCAAATGATTTCAGATGAACACAACAAAGGCATTGCATCTGGTACACCATGGCAAAAAGGGCCTGTTCCATTGGAATATGCCATCACTGGACTTGGCCCAATCCATATTCGTATTGCTGAATTTGATTATATGAAAGAAGTGTTGGAGAAGGTTCTGTTATTCAAGGAAATTAAGCAAGAGGGAGACCTACATTTATTCGAAGTTGGAGAAGGCGGAAATGGCGCGCAAGTCATTGTGGAAAAGAATGATGTACTTCCTCCAGGCCAACAAGGCTTTGGTACGGTGCACCACGCAGCATTCCGTGTCGAAGACCGTGCCGTATTGGACGAGTGGACGGAGCGTATCGAAAGCTTTGGCTTACGCACATCTGGCTTCGTCGATCGCTTCTTCTTCGGATCGTTGTATTCACGAGTAGCGCCAGGCATTCTTTTCGAATTCGCCACAGACGGACCGGGCTTCATGGGCGATGAACCATACGAAACACTTGGTGAAAAACTATCGCTACCGCCGTTTTTAGAAGGACAACGCGAGCAAATTGAGAAAATGGTGCGCCCGATTGATACGGTGAGAAGCACTAAAGAATTTACGAAAGAATAATAAGAGAGGCCTTTCATACGTTTGTTTGACGTATGGAAGGCCTTTTTTTGGTGTGCCCGGCATGGGTAATC
>NZ_JAWLIR010000061.1:0-9251 GCF_033485195.1 Sporosarcina beigongshangi | reverse complement strand
AGGACTTTTTCAGTGGCCTCGTGTGTTGGGATAGCCTTTTTGTTATAAACCAAACCTTTTCAGTTCGGTTTGATATACTGGGAAGAGATGGAATCTTTTGTGTTAGGGGGTAACTGGGATGAAGGAAGACATTGCTTTATTTGAGGAATGGATGGACCTATATGCACATCAAATCGAACGTTTTGCATTTCAATACGGTTATTCATCAGAAAAAGCCGCGCAATTGACGGTGGAAACATTCCGTGCAATTTATAATAATGAAGAGAAAATGGTTGAAGGAAAGCTATCGATTTATAAAATTGCTCTAGATCAGCTTGTGCATGCGCAACAGAGCGATTCCGAGGAAGAAACGATTTTGCCGTTTGAAGAGGATCAGCAATTGCATGAAAAGATTAATGCACTAGAAGAAAAAGCGAAGGTGTCTCTAATCCTTTCACGATTTCATAATATGAGTGAGGCGGAAATCGCAACGATTTTGGAGATTTCTGAGGAGGCTGTTAGAGAGGCTATCAGACAAGCAATCCAACAACTTATTATTGAAATTGATAACTCGCATTTGGATAAAAGGCTGGAGTTTCTGCAAAAATCGTATGAAAGAATCAGTTCATCATTCCGAAAAGATCAAGTCTTTGCGCCCCGGAAAGAAGAGGTAAGTGAACGGGATATAAAGAAACAACCGATTTCGAAAAAGGCACTGATTTCCTGGGTTGCTGGGATACTGACTTTAGCTGCGCTTGTAATCATCCCGGTCTTTACAGATGAAGAGCGTCAAAAAATAGCTGCAGAAAAATATATCGAGCAATTAAAAACATCTTTTGAAGAAGAAATAGGGAATCGTTATGCACAATTAGGATTGAAAGAAAGCACTGAGGAAGACCAGCAGAACTATTACTACTTTACCGAGTACGGAAAACAAGCACGAGAGGATTTCGAAACAATGCTCCAAGAGGAAGAAAAAAATATTGTGGAAAATGGAAAAATCAACAAAAAAACAATTAATAACAAATATGCCGCAATTATAAAATCGATAGAGCTACCATCTGAAATGGTTGAACAGCTCATTAAACATCCATTAACAGATGATAAAGATAAGAGTATGGAATTTATTAGTAATTATGTAAAACAGATTTTTAGCATTCAGCAATCCTACGTGGCATCTATTTATCAGCATCAACAGCTTATTGAAGAGGCGATGTCTGAAGGACAATTTCAAATCGAAAAATTTCTTGAAAAGAAAGAAACGTATCCAGAAGAATTACAAAATGCGCTAAACAGTATGGAGAAACAAAATTTGTACATTGATTCTGTTTCAGAATGGGCGGCATTGGTTCCTTCTTTCGCAAGGAATGAGCTAAGTGGCAGGATTAAAGCTTCAATCCACGAGGATCTTGCTGGTTATTTAGCGCTGTTAGAATCTTCATCCTATATCTCTCAACCGAAGTTGGTTAGTACTTATGAAGAAAGCATTGGGAATCTATTAGAAATAGAAAGGACATTATTGGCGGGGCCGGATATTCAACTTGAAATCCCTTATCTATCGCTAAGAGATTATTATTCAAGATTATTTTATGTATTGATTACCGACTCTGAAACGAATCGGATATTTGGCTCCGACGGAAAAATAAAAGAAGAGATAAGGTCTGCTTGGAAGAAAATTGCGTCAGGTGGTAAGGGATCTCCGTCTGCTCATGTCATGAGAAACATCATTCGTGAAATGGAAGCGAGTGGATGGGCAAATTCCGAAATGCAAAGTCGTTTTACCTACTATCATTTAAATTATGCAATGGGATTAGCTAAAGCGGGAAATCTTCATTCGTTTGTAATGACAGGAATTTTACAAACTGACCAAGGCTTTGATATTGTTACTTTCCCCGATCTATCCTTTGAAGAGTTAGTTGAGGAAACGTACAATCTTTACTCGTCAAACCATGATCCGGCTGTGCTAAAAGATGCACATCCCTTCGTTATTTTCGCCATGTATTATTTCGCAAATGCTATTGGGGATCCAGTAACGATGTGGCATCTTTATAAACCTGAGGATAATCCGCAATCGCTGGAAGATTATCTTGTGGATTGGCAACAAGAGGATTTTCAACTCAATGAATTGGATGGACTTCTATTCGAAGAAAGAGAATCATCAGTCGGTTCAATTGTACTCCAAAAGGGAAACCATGGTTATTATGCAGTTGACATGATAGCGGATGAACCTGCTAGTTGGAAAATTAGTTCCATCAATTTAGATATGCTGGAACATGAATAAGTTAGTTGTTGATTGCGTTAAAAGGAGTGTTTTCATATGGATGAAACTGGTGATAATCAAAAAGTAAAGGGTGGTGATTTCATTGCATTCGAGGAATGGATGGACAATCATCATCGCAACATCGAACGCTTCGCATTTCAAAATGGCTATACGCAGGAACAAGCTGCGCAGATAACTGAAGCTGTATGTAAGGAAATTTATAATGAACTAGAAAATTTGGATTTTCGGAAATGTAACATTTACAAAAGGGTGCTTGAAAAGATTGCAACTCTCCAGCAGAGAGCTCCCTTATTAGATGATATTTTTAGTTTCGGGGAAGATGCAGAACTTCATTCAGCAATCATAGACCTGGAAGAGACATACCGTGTGCCGCTTGTGCTTCAAGTGTTTCATGGACTGGATAATAAGCAAGTTGCGGGCTTTACTGATTTGCCAATATCAGAAGTTGAAGTGAGGATTCGAGCTGCAAGGGAGTTGCTCGGTAAAGCAATCAATGAGTCATCGACAGAACGTCTTGAAAAACGCTTCGAACTTCTTGGAAAATCATATGCCCGTCTGCCTATTCTTTTTAATGTGGAGAATGTGTGGAAGTCGATGATTTCTGTTAGTGATCCAATTGAAAAAAATCGTAAGAAACGTGGCTGGGCAGGATGGCTAATTGCAACCGCCCTTGGTTTAATACTAATGAGTCTAGTGGGGAGTACGTTTTTTACAGGTGAAGACTGGGAACTTCGGTCAGATCGCAAGTATATCGAAGGGCTTAAAAAAGAATTTGCAGAACGAGTTGCCGGTAAGCAAAAAATTCTCGGTGTCAGTGATGAGCTTTTCAATCGCATGAATTTTTTCAGGGGTGCTCGAGAACACTTTAACGTTTTACTGATGGAGCTTGAAGATAAAAATCAACAAGGTGAAAAAATCGATCGTCAGCTTGCGGAAACTTGGCTCCTTGAGTTGACTGAAGTGGTGAAATTGCCATCAGAGTATGCCGACGAATTATTTGCTACCCCGTTTGTCAATGATGCAGAACAAAGTAGGTTGTTTGTCGAAGCTTATCTTATGAGTGTGGATATGATGAGCTATTCGCTTTATGAATTATATAGCAATGCTGACTATAATAGGCTCGGTAAAGCGCTTGAAACTGGAACCTTCGATGCGGATACTTCGGAAATGCAACAACAGGGCTACTCGAAAAATACAATTGAGGTCGTTCAAGCATTTACCGGTCAGAATATCGAGCGTCTATTACCGGAACATGCAGTAGGACATAGCGAATTCGTTACAGAACTTCGTGCTGCCTTACATGAATCAGCGGGCATTCGTCTCGCGCAATACGAAAGGGAACCGTTTATTATGAACGAAAAACTTTTGTATTCGATTGATGAAACGACTGGATTTATTGAAGAAATGGAAGAAACGCTTATTGCGTCAATGAGAAATGAATTGATGGGGTACTCGATGGAAGGGACCATGCTGAACCTCCTTGACGCCATCCTGCAAGGAAAGACCATCGAGGAATTCAAAAATAATGATGGTTCCATTAGCGAAGTACATCGTAATGCTTGGAGGCGGCTTGCATTACTGGGTACTGATTCAGGAGTTGGTGCGATTATGACCAAGATTGTTGGGGAGATGGAGGCGTCCGGTTGGAAACACTCGAAGTTTCGTGATTCATTGGATAATTGGAAAATTCATGAGGCGTATTCTTATGCATCAATTGGGAAGTTGGCGCAATTTGGAGTGCAACCTATCCAGGTAGCCTATAGTGAGAAGGTCTTTGCACTTCCAAACAATCATCTAAATAGGGAAGTTGCTGGTCTCTACGATGAATTTTCGATTGCTTATGATCGAACTATCTTGAGAAATGTCCACCCATTATTTATTGTAGGTTTATTTTATTATGCAAATGATAAGGACGATTCAGTCATGATGTGGCATTTAACAGACCCAGCATCTCGCGTTTCAAGTTTAGAAGAATCTACTGCCAAAGAGATTGCTCTTTTAGATATCACGGACTCCATCCGATTTGACCCGTCATTGAAAATGGATGATGGTCACAAAGTGCTTGCGCCGATTGAATTCGAACGAAATGGAAAAATGTATTATAACGTATGGATGACTTACGCGGAAGATGAAGTATGGCAAGTAGAATCAATCATTATCGAAGAAGGAAGCCTATGAATCGCCAAACGATTTTGCCCACCCCCTCTAAATATGGTATAATTTTGATGGCCCTTGTGGCGGCAGATATACTATTAAAATAGATTGGGAGCTGTTTCAAATGGCGAGAAAATATGAAGCTGGAGAAGAGCTTTCCGGCAAAGTAACAGGAATTCAACCGTATGGAGCATTTGTTGCGCTTGATGAAGAAACACAGGGACTTGTCCACATTTCAGAAATAACATACGGCTTCGTGAAGGATATTAATGAATTTCTTACGGTTGGTCAAGAGGTCAATGTGAAAGTACTTGAAGTCGATGAAGATGCAGGGAAAATTAGTCTTTCGATTCGTGCGTTACTCGAAGCACCGCCATCTACACGGAAAGATGACAATCCACGTAAATCATTACAAGCCCGTGTCAATGAGCGTGACGCGGATGGATTTAACTCACTGAAAGACAAACTGCAAGACTGGATTGAAAAATCGGGTCACTAATGAAAAGCGGAAGCGCCTAGGCGCTGGAGATTAGACACTAAAAAATGAGGAACAGGCAGCTAAGCCTAGTTCCTCATTTTTTTATTTTCTTTAAACGATACTGCAAATTTTGCCTACTCATACCGAGTGCACTCGCCGTTTTCGTAATATTATCCTCATTGAGCTTCATCGCCTTGTGTAAGTAATATACTTCCGCTTCGCGCAAAAATTGATCCAATGGTGGCAAATCTTTATTTGGTTGGACAATAAAGTCTGCAGCCTGCATCGGCTCATCCGTAATTTCATTACTTTTCATTCGAAAATGAAGGGGGAGCATTTCAGTTGTGACACTTGTTTCCAGTGTAGCAAGTGAAGAAATTTCGTCAAGAAGAAACTCCAATTCACGCATATTACCTGGCCAATGATAGCCGAGAAAAAGCTGCTCGACTTCCTGTTCGAGCCCTTGTAGTGCTGATCCGTAACGTTCACTACGCCGCGTAAAATAAGCAGAAATGAAAGGTATGATATCTTCTTTCCGCTTTCGTAGGGGCGGAATTCGAATCGTAAATGAGGAGAAAAAATAATATAAGTTCTTCAAAAGAGCCCCTGAGGCAATCAATTCTACTGGGTCATCACCAATACTGGCGATAAATTGACGGTTGCCAGCAGGTGTTTTTTTCAAGAGCGCCAATAATTTTTGCTGCAATGCCGTGGACAGTAGGTCAATACGCTCGCAAAATAGTGTGAAAGGCTCCGGGTCATTCAAGTCCTTGCTTAGGCGCTCGATTAAAGTCGGATCTGAACTATGACAGAAAAGGGTATAGAACTGACCGTTGGAAGGCGACAATTCATTATGAATGCTTTCTGCAATAAGATCCTTGCCCGTTCCAGATTCTCCAATTAGCAAAACGGGCAACTTTGCACGCACAGCTTTTTTAGCTGTCGAAATGACAGTTTTCATTGGAGGGGAGACAGCGATGACCTGATTGAACGTAACGGGATCACTATTTTTTCGAAAGGGCTGCAGAACGAATTTCTCGAGGGCAGTCACATCACGGACGAGTTCGACAGCTCCAATGAGATTTGTCCCATCGTAAATGGGGTATGTATCATTGATAGTTGTAATTTCTGTACCATTTCTGTTCCAATAGGTTTGTTTGACATTCAATTGTTCCTTGCCGCTTTGCAATACTTTCAGCAGTGTGCTTTCCTGCTGTTCAAAATTGAAAAGCTCTAAAATTGAGCGATCGCCTACATCTTCGAGGGCAAGACCTTCAATTTCTTTCATCTTATTATTGTAAATGACAGTATAGCCATTTTGATCGATAGCATGAATGCCGACACCGGCATGACCGACTGCAAACGAGTAAAAGGGAAGGAGTGATTCATCACTATTATTCAATATAATCACCGTCCAATAAATTTTTTGTGAACAAATAACGAATAACACTTGAAATCTGCAACAATCTTTTGCATTATTATATATGTAATCAATTACTAAGTGCAAATAATTTTTGCGTTCTACTAAAAAAGGAGGAACAACATGATTCCCTATAAACACGAACCATTCACAGATTTTACTGTAGAAGAGAACAAGCAAGCATTCCTTGAGGCGTTAAAAACAGTCGAAGGCTACCTTGGCCAAGACTACCCGCTGATTATTGGTGGAGAGCGCATTATGACAGAAGAAAAATTAGTGTCAACAAATCCTGCAAACAAAGCGGAAATTATTGGATCTGTTTCTAAAGCGAGCAGAGAGTTAGCTGAAAAAGCAATGACAGTTGCAGATGAAACATTTAACACATGGAAAAAAGTAAAGCCTGAATTCCGTGCGGATGTCCTATTCAAAGCAGCAACAATCATTCGTCGCCGTAAACACGAATTCTCAGCATTATTAACAAAAGAAGCTGGAAAGCCTTGGAACGAAGCCGATGCAGATACGGCTGAAGCTATCGATTTCTTAGAGTTCTATGCACGTCAAATGCTCAAATTGAAAGATGGTATTCCTGTTGAAAGTCGCCCAGGCGAGTACAACCGTTTTGACTATATTCCACTTGGTGTGGGCGTCGTCATCTCACCTTGGAACTTTGCATTTGCTATCATGGCTGGAACAGCAGTGGCAGCACTTGTAACAGGTAATACAGTTCTTCTAAAACCTGCATCGACAACACCTGTTGTCGCTTACAAGTTCATTGAAGTGCTTGAAGAAGCAGGTATGCCTGCTGGTGTCGTGAACTACATTCCAGGATCTGGCGCTGAAGTTGGGGACTACCTAGTCGATCACCCAAGAACGCGTTTCATCTCCTTCACGGGTTCACGTGAAATCGGTACACGCATTTATGAGCGTGCAGCAGTTGTCAATGAAGGACAAATTTGGTTGAAACGTGTTATTGCTGAAATGGGCGGTAAAGATACGATTGTTGTGGATAACGAAGCAGATTTAGAGCTTGCGGCACAATCTATCGTTAAATCTGCATTCGGCTTCAGCGGACAGAAATGTTCTGCATGTTCACGCGCAGTCATTCACGAAGATGTCTACGATCGGGTTGTAGCTCGTGTTGAAGAATTGACGAATGCATTGACGTACGGTGACCCAACAGATCAATCTAACTTCACTGGTCCTGTTATCGACCAAGCTTCTTTCGATAAAGTTATGAGCTACATTGAAATTGGTAAACAAGAAGGTCGTTTAATCGCTGGAGGAACAGGAGATAGCTCAAAAGGATTCTTCGTAGCGCCAACAGTCATTGCGGATCTTGATCCAAAAGCACGCGTCATGCAAGAAGAAATCTTTGGTCCAGTTGTCGGCTTAACGAAAGCGAAAAACTTTACAGAAGCGCTTGAAATTGCCAACAACACGGACTACGGTTTAACAGGAGCAGTTATTACAAATAATCGTTTCCATATCGAACAAGCGCGTGAAGATTTCCACGTAGGAAACCTATACTTCAACCGTAATTGCACAGGCGCAATCGTTGGTTACCAACCATTTGGTGGTTTCAACATGTCTGGTACAGATTCAAAAGCAGGCGGTCCTGATTACCTACAGCTTCATATGCAAGGTAAAACAACATCTGAAACATTTTGATTCAAATTATTTGAATCAAATTAAAAACCAGACCTATCCATAAGGTAGGTCTGGCCAATACATAACCACAAAGGGGAGGAAAATGTATGTCAGTATCAGAAACAGTGATTGTTCAGACAGAGAAATTTGGGGCGAATAACTATCATCCACTTCCAATCGTTATTTCAGAAGCACAAGGGGTTTGGGTGAAAGATCCGGAGGGTAACAAGTACATGGATATGCTATCAGCTTATTCAGCTGTTAACCAAGGACATCGTCACCCGAAAATTATTCAAGCACTTAAAGATCAAGCGGATAAAGTAACACTGACATCTCGGGCTTTCCACAACGACCAACTCGGTCCGTGGTATGAAAAAATTTGTCAACTATCTAGTAAGGAAATGGCACTACCAATGAACACGGGTGCAGAAGCTGTTGAAACAGCTATTAAAGCAGCACGCCGTTGGGCTTATGATGTCAAGGGAGTTGCAGAAGGTCAAGCAGAAATCATTGCTTGTATCGGTAACTTCCACGGTCGTACAATGACGGCAGTTTCATTATCATCAGAAGCAGAATACAAGCGTGGATTTGGTCCGATGCTTCCGGGTATTGACTTGATTCCATACGGTGATATCGCAGCGCTCGAGGCAGCCATTACGCCAAATACGGCTGCATTCTTAATCGAACCAATTCAAGGGGAAGCAGGAATTATTATTCCACCAGCAGGCTTCATGAAAGCTGCACGTGAACTTTGTAAGCAACATAACGTCCTATTCATTGCTGACGAAATCCAAGCTGGCCTATGCCGTACTGGGAAAATGTTTGCTTGTGAATGGGAAGGTATGGAACCGGATATGTATATTCTTGGAAAAGCTTTGGGCGGTGGCGTATTCCCTATTTCTTGTGTAGTAGCAGACAAAGAAATTCTTGGGGTCTTCAATCCAGGGTCACACGGTTCGACATTCGGTGGGAATCCAATGGCTTGTGCAGTCTCTATCGCATCACTAGAAGTACTAGAAGATGAGAAATTAGCGGAAAATTCATTAGAACTAGGAAACTATTTCATGGAAGAGCTAAAGAAAATTAACCATCCGTCGATTAAAGAAGTAAGAGGACGTGGATTATTTATCGGTGTTGAACTAACAGAAGAAGCACGCCCATACTGCGAGGCGTTTAAAGAACTTGGTCTACTCTGTAAAGAAACACATGATACAGTAATCCGTTTTGCACCACCACTCATCATTACAAAAGAAGAGTTAGATTGGGCACTCGAAAGAATTAAAAAAGTTTTT
>NZ_JAWLIR010000060.1:0-5096 GCF_033485195.1 Sporosarcina beigongshangi | reverse complement strand
CTTGGTCTACTCTGTAAAGAAACACATGATACAGTAATCCGTTTTGCACCACCACTCATCATTACAAAAGAAGAGTTAGATTGGGCACTCGAAAGAATTAAAAAAGTTTTTGCGTAATTGCGTCCAGATTTTTTCGAGCTTGGGGCCTACGAGATGTAGATCGTGCAACGGAAGAAGGATTGAATTGCATCTTTCCTTGATGTCGCAGGACTCGGCGAACTTAGGTTGCCTTTTTAGCTCCTCTTAAAAATTTGTGACATCCACCGGAGGCTTTAATTTACTTCAGCGCTGCTGAAACAAATTAAATAATATCTGCAAATATTATGTCTAATATGTTACAATGAATACACAGAAAACACATTATGAATCAAAGAGGCGAACCGTTAAAATGACTGAAAACCTGAATCTATTTACGTCTACACAAGATGTCATTAAGGATGCACTTGAGAAATTAGGCTATGATGAAGGAATGTACGAACTTTTAAAAGAACCACTTCGTATGGTTGAGGTCCGTATTCCAATCCGTATGGATGATGGCAAAGTAAAAGTTTTCAAAGGTTATCGTGGGCAGCATAATGATGCTGTTGGACCAACAAAAGGTGGAGTTCGATACCACCCGGAAGTTACGGCGGAAGAAGTGAAAGCACTTTCAATGTGGATGACATTGAAGGCGGGAATTGTTGACTTGCCATATGGTGGCGGTAAAGGTGCAATTATCTGCGACCCACGTGAAATGTCGATGGGTGAACTTGAGCGTCTAAGTCGCGGATATGTCCGTGCGCTGAGCCAAGTAATGGGACCAACAAAAGATATTCCAGCTCCAGACGTCTTCACAAATGCGCAAATTATGGCATGGATGATGGACGAGTATAGCCGGATTGATGAATTCAATTCACCGGGCTTCATTACAGGAAAGCCTATTGTTCTCGGTGGATCACAAGGACGTGACCGTGCAACTGCGGAAGGTGTCACAATCATCATCGAAGAGGCGGCGAGACGTCGTGGAATCGATATGAAAGGTGCGCGCATCGTAATTCAAGGATTTGGTAATGCGGGAAGCTTCTTATCTAAGTTTTTGAATGATGCAGGTGCAAAAGTAATCGGAATTTCCGATGCTTATGGTGCTTTGCATGATCCGAATGGACTAGATATCGATTATCTTCTAGATCGTCGTGATAGCTTCGGAACAGTAACAACACTTTTCGACAACACGATTACGAATCAAGAATTACTTGAGCTTGATTGTGATATTCTTGTGCCAGCAGCAATTGCAAACCAAATTACTGAGAAAAACGCACATAATATCAAAGCGAAAATTGTAGTTGAAGCAGCGAATGGACCAACGACTACAGAAGGAACAAAAATTCTTACTGAACGTGGTATTCTTCTTGTTCCCGATGTTCTTGCTAGTGCGGGTGGTGTAACGGTTTCTTACTTCGAGTGGGTTCAAAATAACATGGGTTATTACTGGACTGAAGAAGAAGTTCGTGAAAAAATGACGAAAAAAATGGTTGAGGCATTTGATAATGTCTACACAGTCGCTGAAACGCGTAATATTGATATGCGCCTTGCAGCTTATATGATTGGAGTACGCAAAACAGCTGAAGCATCCCGTTTCCGTGGTTGGGCGTAAGTAAACCAGCGTCAATAAAAGGCATCTCCCGTTCTTCGCGGGAGATGCCTTTTATACTTCTTTAGGTGTATGCACGCGAATCTCATCATGATTTCGTTGGTAATCAAATAGTATTCCAAGATTGATAAGTCCAGCAATACCAATGAGTACGTAAATAAAGCGTGCGAGTGGTTCGGCGGAGCCCCCAGCCATTTGTGCGACAACATCGAACCGAAATATACCTGCAACGCCCCAGTTAAGTGCACCGATAATTGTGATGGCTAGCGCTATTTTTTGTACTACTCCCATCTATATCACACCTCCTAAAAATACTATTCCCATTAGTGTTATTTTCATACATGCTCCTTTATTTTTGCATTATGATTACTTGTTTCGGATAATGAAAGGACTATAAGGAGGAATATAACAAATGAATAAATTTGAATTTCACAATCCAGTAAAGCTTATTTTCGGAAAGGATCAATTGCAGAAACTACCAAGAGAACTCGCGAGTTACGGAAAAAAAGTGCTCGTCGTTTATGGTGGTGGTAGCATTAAACACAATGGTCTGTATGATGAGGTCATGACGATATTAAAGGATAACGCTATGGAAGTGTATGAACTATCAGGAGTGGAACCTAATCCGCGTGTATCGACGGCTCGTAAAGGTGCGGCGATTTGTAAGGAGCATGGGATTGAAGTCATCTTGGCAGTTGGAGGCGGATCTGTCATTGATTGTACAAAGCTGATTGCAGTTGCAGCAAAATACGAAGGGGATCCATGGGATTTCGTTACGAAAAAAGCTTCACCTAAGGATGGGTTACCATTCGGTACGATTCTGACACTGGCTGCAACAGGCTCTGAAATGAATAGAGGCTCGGTCATTACAAACGAGGAAACGCAAGAAAAGTATGGTTGGGGTAGCCCGTTTAGTTCTCCTAAGTTTTCTATTTTAGATCCGACTTATACCCTTTCTGTTCCGAAAGATCACACCGTCTATGGGATTGTAGATATGATGTCCCATGTATTCGAACAATATTTTAATAACGCGAACAATACACCTGTTCAAGATGAGCTATGTGAAGGCGTTTTACGTGCAGTTATTGAAGCAGGGCCAAAGCTTGTTGAAAACTTGGATGATTATGATTTACGGGAAACGATTTTATTCGCGGGGACATGGGGGTTGAATGGTTTTCTTCAGATGGGTTATAACGGTGACTGGGCGTCGCATGATATCGAGCATGCGGTATCAGCGGTCTATGATATCCCGCATGCGGGTGGACTCGCGATATTATTCCCTCATTGGATGCGACATAATGTTAAAGTCAATCCCGCACGATTTGCTCAATTGGCGGTCAATGTCTTTGGGGTGAAGCCGGATGGTAAGACTGAGGAGGAAATCGCATTTGAGGGAATCGATAACTTGAGAAAATTTTGGACATCTATTGGTGCACCAGAAACACTTAGAGATTACAACATCGATGATTCGAAATTGGACATCATGGCTGAAAAAGCAACAGTCAATGGCTCGTTAGGCAATTTTGCTAAGTTAGATAAAGAAGATGTGCTCGCGATTTTGAAAGCTTCGTTATAAGCAGATAAAAATAAAAACGTCACGTTGTGAGAGAAAAATCTCCAACGTGACGTTTTTTTATTCAGGTAGCTTAGAGCTGAATTGTTGGATTGTATTAGGTGGGTTGGCTTTTTGCCAGGTCGACACACCATCGTCTTCGTCAAAAGAAATGAGGACGTCTCGTACGCCTTTTTGCTGAAGGATAAGATCCAATAGTCGATCACGAACATCATCGACGTAGGCAACGGAGTGGGAAGGATCTACTTCCGCAACCACCTCAACGTGAAGAAATTCTCCTTCTTTAACGACTTCAACCCGTTGGATATCTTTCACATCAGGATCCTCGGCGACAAGGTGGGCGATATGGTTGAGCATTTCTTCATCGGTTTCCCCAATCACTCCACGCGCATTTTCCAAAAATATTGTGCCGACCACGTAAAACATCATGAGTCCGATCAGGATAGAAGCGATTCCTTCGGCGACAAGTAATCCGAGAAAGTGGGCTAATAGCACAGCGACAAATGCGAGGATGCCGCCCAATGTTGCAACCAAATCTTCCATGAATACAAGTTTGGTTGCCGGTTTAGCACGATTGAGATTTCTAAAACTTAAGGTAATTGGTGCGAGCCCCCCTTTTTGGATCCCGGCTTCATGAAGAATTTCCTTTCCAGCCTTATATAAGACAAAAAATTCAAGACCAATTGCGATTCCGAGAACGGAAAGATTCAGAACGAATCCACCCGATTCAACAGGGTTTATAATATGATGCCATCCGCCGATAATCGCTTCGTATGACATAATGGCAACAATAATGACGGCACCAAGACAAACTAAGTTGACGACTCGACCAAATCCGTTGGGAAAATTAGGCGTTGGCGCTTTTTTGGATAAAGCCGAACCAATATAGACGAAAAATTGGTTGGCTGCATCACCGAGTGAATGTAGCATTTCGGCGAACATTGCAATATTTCCGGTTAGTAAGAATGCAACAGCTTTCAGGATGGCGATAATGGTATTGACGATAGCTGCAAGTAGAGAAGGTTTATTGCCTTCTTTAATAAGTGTCAGTATTTCTTTCATGATATTCCTCCGTTATGCAAAGATTTCTATTTCAACCGATTCGATATAAGGAAGTGTAGAGAGTTCAATGTACAATTTTGTCGTGGATTTTTTTGGTAGAGCAGAGAGTCGGAAGTCAAGTTCATGGTGTAACTGTTTGTTGCTGGTCGTGATTTGTCGAATACGTAAATTCTCAATCATCATCCCTTCAGTTTTTAAATAGGCAATGAGATCATCAATCTTTGATTTGTCTGATAAAACAAAAATGAATGCAGCCTCCTTCGTTCTTAGTCTTTTTGGTCCGAATTTGCCAAGTGCAGGTGCAATTACTTCAATAACGAACATCACACTCAGAACTGCAAATGCTGCTTCGATATAAAAGCCAGCACCGACTGCAATCCCGATACTCGCCGCACCCCAAATCATTGCGGCTGTAGTTAACCCGGTAATATTGTCGTTATCCCTGCGTAATATAGCGCCAGCCCCAAGAAAACCAATCCCGCTTACGATTTGTGCGGCAAGACGAAGAGGATCCATTGTCACGTTAATATCATTACGTGCGGGCACAAGATAGGCCGCTTCGATTGAGACAACTGTTAGAAGACAGCTGAAAGTTGCGATTACCGCACTCGTCTTCAATCCGATAGGCTTCTTCTTTATTTCCCTTTCTACACCGATAACTAAACTTAATGCGAGTGCAAGAAGGATTTTAATCAATACTTCGGGATACATCGCCTCATTCGCAATCCATTCCATTACTCTTCCTCCCCGAACATCATAATGTTCTTTCTATTTAACCATGTTATACTAACTACTATTCTTATTGCCATAAACAATGAAAATATAACCTAT
>NZ_JAWLIR010000059.1:0-16246 GCF_033485195.1 Sporosarcina beigongshangi | reverse complement strand
GCTTGACATATTACCACTGGGCTGTTATCTATTAGACTGTTTAACACAACAAATCGTTCATTTTATTTTCATATTAAAAAACGACACGATCATGAGTACTTAATGACTCATAGTCGTGTCTTTATAGTTTAGATTAACGAGTAATAGCTGCTATCCTCTTCGTAAAATCCATCTCCGGATAATACGCCTCTTTCACTAACAAATTCGGTCCTAGACAGTTCACTGCTGGACAATGACAGCCGATCGTTTTAGCTAGTGGACGTTCCAACCAACGATCGAGCATTTGTGGCAATGAATCGGTTTGAATATTTCCCATTGGCGGCGTATCACCGAAGTCCGTAACGATAACATCACCTGTGAAGATATTAACGTTCAAACGAGATCTTCCATCAGGATCATTACGTACCGAAACGTTTTTACTATTGTAAATTCGTTGTAGCAAAGCCAAATCTTCTTCGTTATCACTACATGGATAAAACGGCAGTGTACCGAATAGCATCCAGACGTCTTCATCACGTGTGTCCAACAATTGATGGATGGCTTTTCTTGTTTCATCCAATGACAGTACTTCAAGCTGTGAAGCGAAATCGCTTGGGTACATTGGATGTACCTCGTGTCGTGCACATTTCATTTCCTCAATAATTTGTCGATGGATATGTTCAAGATGTGGCAGCGTTCGTTTATTCAACATTGTTTCTGCTGACACCATAACGCCTGCTTCAGCTAATGCTCGGCTATTGTCAATCATACGCTGGAACTGCTCTGCACGGCGTTCAAGCGGTGGTTTGCGTTCCATATTGGCGAAGCCCCCATCAATGAAATCATCGACCGTACCCCAGTTATGCGAAATATGTAAGACATCCAAATACGGAGCGATAGCCATATAACGATCGAGTGGCATCGTCAGGTTCGAGTTCATTTGTGTTCGAATTCCATGTTCATGGGCATATTTCAACAGTGGCAAGACATATTGTTCCACCGATTTTTTGGAGAACATCGGCTCGCCGCCCGTAATACTGATGGTACGTAAATGTGGAATTTCCTCTAAACGCGCAATTAGTAGATCGATCGGCAAAGCGTCCGGATCTTTATGTTCCAACATATAACCTACTGCACAGTGCTCACAACGCATATTGCATAAATATGTTGTCGTAAACTCAATGCTCGACAACGTTAGTTTCCCATGCTGGTGCACATCTAAATACGCTTCCCATGGATCATGCGCAGGTGTCATATTTGTGACTAATGGTACATTGGTTTTCATTTTTCAACAAGCTCCTATATATAAAGTAATCTACTAAAATAGTATGCACGTCAAACCAGAGTTACGCAAGTACATAACAAAACCCCATCAAAAGATTACTCTTTAGATGAGGCTTACGCTTTTGTTCTTATACTGCTGTAGGATTAAGTCACGCTCACAATAGCATTAATACTGATAGTTACATCCTCAAGACCAACCTGCAAAGTTAATTTACCCTTTTGACCATCGGCACTTGTGATTATTCCTCTCGCTGACTCATACTGCTTAAGATGGTATGTGGTAATTTCAACTTCATTACCAAACTCTAACGCTTCGCCTATTTTCTCACCTATTTCAATAAAGTCATATTCGGTTAATTGCGGTCCTGCTACACTGTTATTCGTTTTCTTTGGCTTTGGTATTGCTGTCATCATTATTCCCCTCCCTGTACCAATCACGCAACTCTGCCAAATGTTCTCGTAGCATTATCGATTTTGCCTGTTGTTCAGCATCTTGATCATAATTATTTTCTACCATTAGATCACCTTTTCTTTTGTCTTGACAGGTACAAGTGCAAGTACATTTTCAATTTTGAAAGTACGTTTGGATTGACGCAGAAAGCAATAGGCCCTAAATGACACATCACCAACCTGTAGCACTGCAATTCTTCTTTTGCTGACTACCCCATTTTTAGCAATATACATCATATCCAGTGACTCGTGATATTCCATCGATTTCAATAATTGATTACGCACACTCGTTCCCCCTTCTTAATTACAGTATACAGAATGAATGTTCGTATGTAAAGCTAAAAAATACGCACCTACTAGTTGTAGGTACGCTGTAGCTTACTCATATGTAATTTCATCTTCATCTAAAATATGAACTCCATTTTTCAGATAAACTGTAGTTCGCAAAACGAGTGTTCTCTCTTCGGTTTCCCATCGCTCATCAGGCACCATTTCAAAAGGGATCATCCAAGTTTCCTTCGATTTCATATCACTCATCATTTCTATCGATTGCTTCGCGATTATATCTTCATCTATTGCTGCTCTTTTTAATAATGCTATTTCGATATAATCGACCAGCTCTTCGCTAGCTTCCCCTTCAATATAAACTGTACCGGAAAGCGTTTCACCGAACGCAATATTTGGTCCATCTACATTTGTATTTATGGTCATTTTCTGATATTCAATTGTGGACAGAAATTGTTTTACCATGCGTTATTCCTCCGCTTCCTGACTATCTCCAATTTCATACTGCATATTTTCGGTGGCTACATATTTATTATACCGCAATTTAAACAATTTAAATAAATGTGTAACCAATACTTTTAATAATGCATACCCCGGAATTCCAAGAACTACACCTGCTACCCCGAATAGCGAACCTGCTGTCAGCAAGACAAAAATAATCGTAATCGGATGGATTTGGAGTGATTTCCCCATAATTTGCGGTGAGATAAATTTCCCTTCCACAAGTTGAACGATTGTCCAAACAGCTGCCAACTTAAACAGCATCAGCGGAGACGGTGACACAATCGCAAGAATCACTGCTGGTGTGATTGCAATAATTGGGCCAAGGTACGGAACAATACTTGTAAACATTGCAAGCACACCGAGAAGTAGGGCATATTCCATTCCAATAATTAGGAATCCAATGGATACCATAATCCCAATACAAATCGCAACCAAAATCTGTCCTTGTATGTACGAACTAATTTGATGATCCGCTTCGCGAAGAATGAGTGTAGCCTCTTTACGCATACGTGGTGGTAGCATTTTCACAAAAAAACGAGGCAATTTTTCTCCGTCTTTCAAAAGGTAAAATAGAATAAAAGGAACTGTTACAATGGCAAGAATAAACCCCGTAAAAGCGGAAATGAATGAAGTAACACCACTCGCAATCCCACCAACAGTGTCTGTGAAAAACTTCCCAATATCACCTTGACTCGTTTCAAGAAGCTTATTGATATTAATATCTAATCCTTCATAATAAGAAGCAAAAATAGAGGTGCGTAAAAATGTGTCAATCTTTAATAATAATTGACTGAAATAACTTGGAAATTCTGCAACAAGATTATGAAATTGCTCTTTTAGAAAAGGCAACACCAGAAAAACTAACGCAGTAATGAGTCCGATTGCTCCAATTAATAGAATGAGAATTCCCCAGATACGTGGAATTCGTATTTTTTCGAGTAAGCGTAATAAAGGTCTAAGTAAATAGTAAGCAATAGTCGCGAGAATTACTGGTAATACGACCGTCGAGAAAAAGACTGTAATTGGATAAAAAATGAAAGAGATCCGATTGAACAGGAGAATGATTAGACCGATTAGTAAGATTGAAACGAGGACGAATAATGTACTTCGTCCTCCAAGAAAGCGAATTACATTTGACGTTGCTTCTCCCTCTTTGTTCTCCACTTCATCTGCCGATGAATATTGCTTTCCACTAAGTCCCATTAACATCCCCTACTTTCGTCAAAAATAGTCTACCGATCAAGCTGCATATTGATAAATTTTGAGATTGCTTCTTTATTTTTGGCGATGTCCAACTCAATGACAGAGCCAGCATGTTCATAAAAGTTAAATGAATAAGAACCCTCCACAGGAACAGTCATCGTTTCCACATTTACCCCTTTTTTCATAAGAAGTGAAAGTGCACGTGAAATTTCGTCCTTTGATGTCAAATCTGTGTTGATGAATCCTGAAAGTGCACCTGCAAGCTTCGGTATATGGGCAATCATACCCGGTCGTAAGGCTTCATCTTTCATCGCAGAAATGACTTCTTGCTGCCTAGCCACACGCCCAAAATCGCCTTCTGCATCTGCACGGAAACGTGCATAACCAAGTAATTCTTTGCCATTTAGGTGTTTTTTACCTGGCATCAGTGTGACACCAATTTTTTCAGACATTTCTTTTTTGACATCAATTTCAACACCGCTTGGAAAAGCAATGTCAACAATCGATTCAAAGTTTTTGAAATCGACAATCGCATAATGATGAATGGGAACCCCAAACATACCTGTGATTGTATCCTTCGCGGTCTGTACCCCATTAAGGTAATATGCCGTATTTAGTTTGTATGATTTATAACCTGGAATGTCAGCGTAAATATCACGCATAAACGAAATGACACGCATCGTACCCTCACTCTTATTCCAAGACAATACCATCATCGTATCCGTCCGCGACTTGGCACTACCATCATCATCAACACCTAGTAGTAAGTAATTTTCAATCGATGTATACTTTGGATCCACGGCATCTCCCTTAAATGGTCCTGGTTCAATGCCATTATCCTTGGACAATGATTTTCCTTCATTATATTGAACAAACGAATAGAGACCGGCTGCTATAAAGCAAAGTGTTGTTATTGTAAAAATGACCCGACCAAGGCGAAGTTTTTTCTTTCTTCTTCTTTTCGGTATAGGTCCCTCATAATTTTCTTCCATTTGATTGATTCCTCCAAAATATGATCTCCCTCACTAAGACGTATGGGAGACGTCTTGGTTGCGTATTGTTGTGACCATTATACCATGATAGAGGATTTTGACGATTCTTTTAGTGATTGTAGTTTAGTTTATCTCAAAAAAGAAGATTAACGGCGTTTTCCCCAATTCGTCCTGTAGGTCATTGCATATGCTACACAGATGTACGGAACGAAAGGCGGTGTACAATATGGGACGCGAATGTTATGGAGGCGAAGGTAATTCATTTGCATTGATTGTGGTACTTTTCATCCTTTTAATTATTATTGGCGCAAGCTTTCTTTACTAATCAAAATTGCTAATCCACTCTCAACCGCTCACGAGTACCCTTATCCAGTAAGAGCGCAAAATTCGCGCTCTTATTTTTATGACATTATTCTACTTATGCTATAATTCTAGTATGTATATATGAATGGAGATGTTCACTATGGGTGAAAAAACAATTGAAAAAGCCGTATTTGCGGGCGGTTGCTTCTGGTGCATGGTAAAACCTTTCAAAGAGTGGGATGGTATCCATAACGTCGTGTCTGGTTATATGGGTGGACATGTCGATAACCCTACATATGAAGATGTCAAAAAAGGAGATTCCGGACATTTGGAAGTTGTGGAAATCACTTATGACCCTGCCGTTTTTCCTTACGAAAAACTACTCGACGTATTTTGGCAGCAAATCGATCCGACAGATGCCGATGGTCAATTTCAAGATCGTGGACATTCGTACTCAACAGCAATTTTTCATCACACAGACGAGCAACGTCAAATAGCTGAAGCATCTAAAAAACAACTTGACACAAGTGGCACTTTTTCAAAGCCAATCGTTACCCCAATTCGACCAGCAGCAACGTTTTACCGCGCTGAGGAGTATCACCAAGATTATTATGTGAAAGAAAAAGAACATTACGAGGAAGATCGTGCGCGCTCTGGTCGCGATGAGTTTATTGACAGTCATTGGTCTTGAATTACAATAATGGGTAAGGGAAACGGTGTAATTTGCTGATTTCCTTACCCATTATTTAATTATCACTTAAAATTATTTCACTACAAAATGCTGGATATTGGGCTGTAATTTTTGTAGGGAGGCTCGCAAACATTGCGGATGTAAGTCAACCTGATCCAACCTCTCAAGAGGCATCCATTGAAAAATTAAACGCTCACCTTCAATGCCATGGAATGGTTTTTCATCAAAGGACGCAAAATTCTTCCCGGCCGTTACGGCATAATAAAAACCAATTTCATGAAAGTCTTGTCCACCATGTTCAAAGAAATTTTCGATAACCAAGGCCATTCTGTCTACCTGTATGTCAATCCCCAATTCTTCACGAAACTCTCTTCTCAGGCTACTTTGCGAATCCTCCGCAATGGACACCCTTCCCCCAGGCAGTGACCAATTTGACTCGTTGACATCACGATGCAGCAAAACATGTCCATTTTCTATCCAAATTCCGGCCACACGATAATGAAAGATAGCTTGCTTTGTTTGAAAAACGACATCCATGCATTTCATCTCCTTTTGATTCATTTTGTAACATAGTTTTTGCGATATGCTCACTACTCTACAATTATACAAATGAAAAGACACCTGCTAGGAACTTAGAAAGCTTGTTCCAAGCAAGCATCGTGTTGAACAAATTTAAAACGTTTCATAAAATACAATATCTTTGCGGTCTAACATTTTTTTCGCTTCTGGCTTTTCAATAGGTAAACCAAGCCCTAGAATCGCGACAATTCTACGATCTGACG
This sequence comes from Sporosarcina beigongshangi, assembly GCF_033485195.1. NCBI lineage: Bacteria > Bacillati > Bacillota > Bacilli > Caryophanales > Caryophanaceae > Sporosarcina > Sporosarcina beigongshangi. The sequence continues at coordinate 9,773 of NZ_JAWLIR010000059.1, read as the reverse complement.
GGATATTTAGAGCCTCGCGTGCGTATGTTTCACGAATTCGTGATTCTTCTGCATCCTCCGAATGATAGACGGCACCAAATCCTACACCAAGCTGTAAATCTTCTGCAGTTAGCCATATAAAGGCCGTCGCAATAGAGGCATCCTGTAACCAGTACTTACTAATATCTGGTCGACCCGTTACAACAATCGCGGCTTGTGCCGTAGCCATCCATTTCATGAAGGGGGTCGTTTTTTCCAAATGATCCAGTTTTCCGCGATTTTCTATAACAATAAATTCTCGAGATGCTAAATTATTTCCCGAAGGTGCATAGTATGCTGCATCTACAATTTGATCAAGTAGCTCCTTTGGAATCTTTTTCTCTTGAAAATTCGTAATCTCACGCCGTGAACGAATAACATCTAATACAGACAACTCAATCCCCCCTATTCAGATTGGAAAAGTAATAACTCCTTTAATTATATCGATAATTGCAACTATTCACAATGATGAAGAGCGGAAAAAGCTACTCATTCAAAATAATTATGGGTTTCTTTAAACCTAGCATCCACTATTTTATATTCGATATTCGTAACAAGGTTCTTCCTGTTGTGTATCCTCAAACCATTTCATACCGATAAAAGTAAATCCCACTTTCTCTAAAACCTTTAAAGACCCTCTATTTTCGGGACTTGCAGAAGCCGTAATCACTTGTACTTTTCCATGATTCCGAGCAATTTCGATACATGCACTTGCGGCTTCCGTTGCAAACCCTTTCCCCCACGACTTCTTGCTAAAATGATAAATTAACTCTACATGACTTACCGAGCCTGTAATATTAAATCCAGCAGCACCTATAATTTCATTCGACTCTTTATCTTCCACTGCAAAGACAGATAAGTCATGTGTTTCTTGACATTTTCCATAAGCATTGATAATTCGAGGTAACACATCATGTGAAGAAGCCCCGTCGCACAATGCCATCACTTCTTCGTCTCCCCAAAATTCTTTTGCAGCATCTAGGTGGGAGTCATCCAACGTGTATAGAATTAGCCGACTAGTTTCATAAATAATTTCCATTGTTTTCACCTACTTGATTATTGTTATTTCAAGTATAGCGTAGTACTACCCTATGTTACCAAGACAAAATGAGCTTGGACAATTTGCCTCAAGCTCATTTTATTCAAAAAACTTTTGCAGTCAAAACAATAACTGGTACATTATTGTGAAATTAAATAAACGGAATATCCAACTTCATCAAGTCTTTTTGGTTGAAAGTCAAACCAGGTAGCGTGAAAGTTGCTGCGTTGATTGCAAACGTATTGGCAATGACATTAGGACTTCCAGGATGGAAGATTCTAACTTCATAGTGGAATGGAGTAACAGCTTGACTCAAATTGACGTGTTGGTTCGGTTGAAGTGTAACTAATTGGTTTAACAAAACAACTGGAAAGCCACTATTCCAGTTAATAACTTGTACCCTTACTTCAAAGGTTTCAGTCGGGTCTAAGTTTGCGACTTCAATATGTGCTGCTGTTTGGTTGACAACTGTGTTTAATACACCCGTTGTTAACACCTGACGTTTAAATCGGTGAACTTGTCCACAACATTTTGAACGATGACATGCCCCTGAACTAATATTACGCATATTCTCTCCTCCTCTCTTTATTTATTTCCCTAACACTACTAGTCTATTAATAATATTGGACAAGACTTAGGCAATCGAACATAGCGAAATATTCTATTTCTAAGACAGTGAGCCCATCTGACTCCCCGGTTTTCCGAATTACAAAAAATAAAACACCGTTCGATTATGAACGATGTCTATAACGCATGTATTTATTGTACTTTCAGCCTAATTTCTACTCGTTTCTCTGAAGATACTTCAGTTGGGTCTGGCTCATCTTCATCGACACCATTACAGCCAAACAAAAAGCCCGCTGACAAAACAACGAAAATAAGGACAAGAAAGTGCTTTTTATGGCTTCTTCTAATTCTTTCATTCCGCATCTTCTTCTGCTATTTTGTCCTGTTTCATCTAAAAACGAACTTAGAAAAAGCTCCAAGTTCGTTTCATTCAAGAGATTTCACGTTTTTTATCACCAATTAAAAATGTCAATACTACCATCATGATATATAACAACATCATAATGACAAAGGTATAATGATGATTATCCGTCCAATCAAAGACAAGTGCAATGAGCAGTGGCAATAATCCACCCATGATGAATCCACCTGTCTGCATCATCGCGGTCCATGCACTCGCTTCTTCAGCAGTCTCTGTTTCGTCTAATGGCAATAGTAACGCAACTGGAAACAAACCACCGAGTGGAATGCCCATGATGAATGCGCCAATCCACATAAGGGAATGAATACCTGTCCAGAAAAGAATAATCGATGTCATTCCTGCGATAAGCATGAGTAACAGCCAAAATTTCCGCGCAGAAAAACGTTGCATCAGCAACGGCAGTAAAATATTTAAAAAAATTTGGACAGTCGTCATCACACTAAGAAGCGTTCCAGCCTGCAACAGTGTCATGCCAGCAGACGTTGCAATTGGTGCAAGCCATGTAATGATCGAAAAGAATGCAGATGATTGTAGACCAAAAAATAATAAGAATAGCCAAGCTTTCCGTGATTTCCATGGAGACCTTACCTTTTTGCGTTCAGCTTTTACGACAATAGTATCAAGTTGACGGACCTTAACCTGGCCTGGCATCGCTAAAAACCATGCAACTAAGCCAACAAGTGCTAGCACAGACCAAATGCTTAACGCAAATAGGTAAGAGCCGGTCGTATCAAAAAATACAGCCGTAAGCCCAGCACTTGCAGCTGATCCAACACCCATGCCGAATGAATAAATACCAATGACGGATGCTGCCCGGTCTGGAAAATACTGTTTGATCATCGCAGAAAGAAGCGGACCCATTACAGCAATCGCAATTCCGACAATGAATGCAGTACCAATCAGTACTGGATAACCTGGTATGAAACCGCGAAGAGCGGTCATAGTCCCAACGAGTATAATCATCACGGTCATGGTCCATTTCAAACCAAATGACCGATTCAAAAATGGAGCCAACATAGCGAAAATACCCATGCAAATGACCGGAACAGATGTCAGTAGACTGACCTGTGCATTGGTTAATACTAATTGTTCTCGAATCGTTTCGAGCATCGGCCCGATAGATGTAATCGCTGGGCGCATATTAATGGAGATGACAAATATCGCTATAATTATAAATGCTGCATTTCTTCTGTTTATTTTTGTTGACATACATACTTTCCTTTCATTTCATTAAAATAATGATGTTTGATGAACAATAAGCATACCACTCGATTACCCTTTTTCTCCATTCAATCCACTTTCCCTCCCGTTTAGTTCCCAGCTCTTAGGTTTTATATTGTGCTTACAACTATCCGACACACTTCTTTTAATAATCAAAAATGGCTGCCCTACAATGGGGAAGCCATCTTTAATCTTGTAAACGTCTGGGATCCGTTATTTTCCTCCCCCAAATCTGCTACCTTTACCACCCGCGATTAAAGTTTCTGCGATTAGACTCTCTGCAACAACATCTCAACTCAACATCACGATTGTTAGCAAAACGATTTCGATTATCCCAATCACGATCAAACCTTACTTCGCGACACTCACAGATCAACTCTTCCCGATTTCTTCGTCTCCGATCTTCAAAACACATATTTTTCACCTTCTCCCTTTTCTAGAAAGTCGGCCGACCTTCAACATAGTATATGGACGAGCACATGTAATGATTGGACGACCTGTTTAGTAACAAGTATTTTTATTTCCAATGAATAGAACGCACTTTTCTATTTACCCGCGAGTTTACAACAAAAATTCAGCGAGCATAAATCCTTATATACAGAGCATATTAGGCTTTAGGAGGTGAACATCCATGAGTAAAAACAGCAAAAAGACCATGAATGAAAGAACTCATAACGGCTCCGAGATTTACAAAAACAATAAAAATAGCAATAGCAATAATAACAATCTCAATGAGGAATTTGCAGAAGCGTTTGATACGAAAACAAACAACAACGTTACCAGTCAAAACAATCGGCAACGAAACAAAAACAATAAATAATGGCTGTGTAAAGGAGTTTTACTATGCAAACAAGTGTAGTCAAAGAATTAAATACCTTCCTTGAAGGAAACTATATGGCCATCCACGCCTACGAAAGATACATTCATCACATTGATGATTTGGATATAAAGCATACCCTTCAAAAAATCCAGCAAAACCATAAAGAACATGCCATGTTAGTTGCGGAAAGAATACAGAACCTTGATGGTGTAGCTGTTGATGATGTAGGTATGATGGGAAACGTTGCTGAATTAATGAACAAAATAAAAGGTCCAACTACAGATCTTACTTCCATTTTGAAAGATGCTCTTGTTGGCGAACATAGAGGTATTGAAAAATCTAAAGAGCTTCTTGATGGAGACCTAGACCCCGTGAGCTTAGAGCTGGTAACAGCAATTTTGAATCATGATGAACAGCATATTGACATATTAGACGAACTTATTCTGCGAAAAGGATAGTGAGTGACACCCAACGCTACACTTCCTACCAAATAATCATTCGAACGAACATCTTTTGGTGTTCGTTTTTCTACTCCCTTACTACGTAGGTTCATTTTAAGAACTTGAAATCGAGTCTGTTCCCTGTTTAGTGAGAGTCTAAAAGCAATTCGGGATGCTTTTGGAGCTGATTAGGTAATTAACTAGCCTAGAACCCTATAGTCCACGCTTTCTTGCTTCTACGTTTTATAACGTGCTATAATAGGAGCATTGTGAATTTAGGAGGATTTTGAATGATAGCAGTCAGTAATGTAAGCCTTCAATTCGGCGATCGCAAGCTGTTTGAAGATGTGAATATACAGTTTAATCCAGGGCATTGTTATGGTCTAATTGGTGCGAACGGTGCGGGTAAATCGACGTTCCTTAAAATTTTGTCGGGTGAACTTGAAACGCAATCGGGAAATGTCATCATGAACAAAGACGAGCGTCTTGCTATCCTGAAACAGAATCACTTCGAATATGAAGATAGCGTCGTAATGGATACAGTTATTATGGGTCATAAACGTCTGTATGACATTATGATGGAGAAAAACGCTATCTATATGAAGGAAGATTTTTCAGATGAGGACGGTATGCGTGCTGCTGAACTTGAAGGTGAGTTTGGCGATTTGAATGGTTGGGAAGCTGAGTCTGAAGCTGCCATCCTGCTACAAGGTTTAGGTCTGAAAGAAGAGTTCCACCAAGTGAAGATGGCTGAGCTAGATGGTTCGGATAAAGTAAAAGTGCTTCTGGCACAAGCTCTATTCGGTAAACCGGACGTACTTCTTCTCGATGAGCCTACCAACCACTTGGACTTAAAAGCCATCCAATGGCTTGAAGAATTTCTTATCAACTTTGATAACACAGTTATCGTCGTATCTCATGACCGCCATTTCTTAAATAAAGTATGTACGCAAATTGCGGATCTCGATTTCTCAAAAATTCAAGTATACCCAGGTAACTATGATTTTTGGTATGAATCTAGCCAACTTGCGTTGAAAATGTCACAGGATCAAAACAAGAAAAAAGAAGAAAAAATTAAAGAGCTTCAAGCATTCGTGGCGCGTTTCAGTGCCAATGCTTCGAAATCTAAACAAGCGACTTCTCGTAAGAAAACACTTGAAAAAATTGAATTAGATGATATTAAACCATCTTCACGTCGTTACCCATTCGTCAACTTCCAAATCGGTCGTGAAATCGGTAATGACGTTCTGACAATCCAAGATGTTTCAAAAACGCAGGATGGAAGAGTTATGCTGAAAGATGCATCATTCACTATGAATAAAGAAGATAAAATTATTCTTCTTGGAAATCCGCTTGCGAAAACAGCTCTTCTTGAAATTCTTGCGGAAGAGACTGAACCAGACGCTGGTAGTGTCAAATGGGGTGTCACGACATCACGTGCATACTTCCCTCTCGACAATAATGAATACTTCCAAGGTTCTGAGCAATCACTTGTTGAATGGTTACGTCAATATTCACCTGACGATCAAACTGAAACATTCCTGCGTGGTTTCCTTGGACGCATGTTGTTCTCAGGCGAAGAAGTAAACAAGAAGCCGTCAGTGCTGTCAGGTGGAGAAAAAGTACGTTGTATGCTTTCGAAAATGATGCTGACAAGTGCCAACGTTCTACTCCTCGACGAACCAATGAACCACTTGGATCTTGAATCCATTCAAGCACTCAATAATGGTTTGATTGCATTCAAGGGTGCAATGCTCTTTACATCACATGACCAACAGTTTATTCAAACAGTTGCCAATCGTATCATTGAAATCCATGATGACGGTACAATTTTTGATAAAATGATGGGTTATGATGAATACCTAGAATGGAAAGAACAACAAGCAAAATAATAAATGAGTATAAGCTGCTTCCCCTTTTCATTCTAAGGGAAGCAGCTTATTTTTTGTTACGTATATGTAACTCGATTGCATAAATTTCGTCTAATAGGACAAACCATCTAAAAGGAGTGATTATTTATGCGAAAAACGAAGCTTATCCTCTGTCTTCTAGGTACTATCTTTTTAGTCATGGGTTGTTCGAAAAATACCGTAACATCTCTTGATAACTCTGGGTCTGGTAATACCGGAATTATCCCGAAAGATCCAGAAAGCAAAGAAGCAGTAAGCCCTTCTGATATCGTACTGCGCGATTTTTTCTTAGCGGATGGTTCAAAAGCGCATTATCAAGGGGAGGGTAATGAGTTTGCGGAGTTAGATATTGAGGTTGCGCAGCCATTCGAAAATTATGTCGTTATTTATGAAAATAATGGTGGTGCACTTGTACGATATATTTATAAAATTGAACAAAATCAAATCGTTGTTGTTGAAAAACAAATGGTCGAAACGAAGGAAGACTTCCCTACGTTAAAAGAACTAGATGCAATGACTCCAATGGGGATTTATCTAAAAACGCCGTTTGTCAAAGGAACAACTTTCGATAATTGGACGATTATTGACACCGACGTAACTTTAGTAACTCCTTATAAAACGTTTGACCATGTTTTTGTAACAGAAGAACGAGCACCGGATATCATCAATCGCAAATATTTTGTCGAGGGTTTCGGTGAAGTGAAGCGAGAATCGATTATGATAACCGATGATGGTAGTGAATATATCGTTACTTCTACATTGAAAGCAGTCGATCAGTAAATAGCGTACGATAAGAGGTGTTGCCATTACGGAACGCCTCTTCCCTAATTCATTCACAGCAAAAAAATGCGGTGTTTATTCATTTTTAATAATGGATTAATATTTATTTCATTGTCTCAATGCATCTGCTGCAAGATAAGGTGTCGGTTTCCCATCCTTCATGAAAATCACTCCATGATAAAGTTGTAAATCCTCATCGCAGGACTCACAAAAATCCTTTTCACATTCAGTCCAAAAGGCATAAAAGCAATCTTTTTTCATCGCTTCAAATGGATATTTATTGCGTAATTCCACTAATAGCTCTCCACAAAAGCGTAGAGCCTCTTGTTCGCTGTCGAAGACACGACGGGAACAAATGGTCTCTTCCCATCCCTCAAACATCCACCACGGTTCATAATCTGCTTTCATATAAATCACTTCAAACAATTTGAATCCCTCCCTATGTAACTCTCAGGTGAATGTCCTTCATTTTAACAAACTATCTTGCGATGTCCAACATATTGCTTTATAACGATAATGCTTCTGCTAGGTGTATATTGTGTTTATCGGGTATAATTGAACTAGTGACATGAAACTTTAACGGTTTTAAAACGTATACATGTTAAGAGGTAAAGGGGGCCAGAGAATATCATGAAAGAAATCCAACAGTTTATCATTCGACATTTCATCACTGCGCCCATTAGCTTTGGATCATGGCTCTATTTAGTGTTCGGTGCAAGTCTGAATGTTTTCGTAGCAACAGGTCTTTGGGTTGCGATTTATGCAGGTGGAACTTTTTCAATCAAACAGATTCAACTTGCCACCAACATTAAAAAATTGGGGATGTCTCGCTCTGAATATAGTCATATAAAAGGACAACTTACTGAAGCGAAAAAGAAAATTAAACGATTAAACGGCCTTTATGGACAAGTTCGATCTGTCCAAGCCTTTAAGCAAGTATATGAAATGAATGGTCTTGCTAGAAGAGTTCTCGGTATCGTTAAAACGAATCCAAAGAAATTTTATCATGTCGAAAAGTTTTTCTACGCCCATCTCGATTCCGCAGTCGAACTGACTTCGAAATATGCTCTACTGGTGAACCAGCCATTGAAGGACAAAGAACTTCGTATTGCCCTACAAAACACACGTGAGACGCTTGGTGATGTTAACAAACAATTGGAGCAAGATTTACGTAGTGCTCTTGCTCCGGATCTTCAACAACTTCAAATGGAAATTGATTTTGTGGATGTCACGATGAATCAAGACAAACCACTTCTCGAAATGAAAGGAGATTCCTTAAATGACCGAAAATAATGACGTAAAAACAATGGACGATTTACTTGATAATCCTTTTGATTTTCAAGAACCTCTTCTTCCAAAAGAGATGCAAACAGAAAATAATGAGACAAGTGTCAGCCCAAAGCTTATCGACAGGCTCTCTGTTGAGGAAAGAGAGAAAGCTCAACAGCTTGCTGCTCAAATTCCTGTCGGAAACTATGAGGCCATTCTTACATACGGTGCCAGTGCACAAGGTGAGCTATCCAAGTTTTCACACAAGATGCTCGATCATGTCCAAAGTAAGGATATCGGTCCCGTTGGTGATGTATTAAAGGATTTGATGAATCGACTTTCTGAAATTGACCCCGATGATTTATCGGAGAAAAAGAAGTCTGGTCTTAGCCGTTTGTTCAATAAGGCTACACGTTCCGTTCAAGAAATGATGAGCAAATATCAAAAATTAAGCACACAAATTGACCGAATTGGTATCCAGCTAGAGCATTCAAAACGCGGACTTATTGAAGATGTTCATATGCTCGATAATTTATATGAACAAAATAAAACCTATTTCCAAGCGCTGAATGTCTACATAGCTGCAGCGGAATTAAAGCGCGACGAAATTGCCAATGTAATTATCCCAGAAATGCGTAAGAAAGCTGAGTCATCAAACGATCAAATGGCCTTCCAAGAAGTAAATGATATGGCACAATTCCTAGATCGCTTGGAAAAACGGTTATATGATTTACAGCTATCTCGCCAAATTACGATTCAAAGCGCACCACAAATTCGAATGATCCAACAGACGAACCAGACGCTTGCAGAGAAAATCCAGTCATCCATTATGACATCCATTCCACTTTGGAAAAATCAAATTGCCATTGCGTTGACGCTAAATCGACAAATGAAAGCCGTCGAGTCCCAAAAACTGGTCACACGAACGACAAATGATTTACTGCTAAAAAACTCAGAAATGCTTAAAATTAATTCGATTGAAACTGCTAAAGAAAATGAACGCGGTATTATCGAAATTGATACACTCAAGCAGACACAGGAAAACTTAATTCAAACAATCGAAGAAACCCTTCTTATTCAAGCTGATGGTCGTGCCAAACGGAAATCAGCAGAAATTGAAATTGCACGTATGGAAGAAGAACTAAAACAACGCCTTCTTGGTGTCCATGAAAAAATCCAAAATCGCCCTTCATAAGTGAAGTGACCCCTAAAAGTTAGACACGGTTATTTCATTAGGCAGCTTGAGTGAAATGAGTTCGGTATTGCACGAGGCCACTGAAAAAGTCCT
>NZ_JAWLIR010000058.1:0-12174 GCF_033485195.1 Sporosarcina beigongshangi | reverse complement strand
ATTAGGTAATGGCTTTTTTGTTGGTTATTTTTAATGAAAACTGAAGGCTTAGCTTACAATAGACTTATTCAATAAAATTACAATATAGATTAGGCATCTAGCGGCGTTAGTAGAATTTTTTATATCAATATATACGTGCTTTATATAACCAGGTAATGGTTTTTTATTTAATTATTAGAGTTTCAATTCTATGATCAATTGATTCAATGTCTATAAGTACCTTATTTATCTATTTCCTTGTATAATTCTTATAAAAGGAGCTGTTACTTTATGACAACAATTTACGATTTCTCGGTGAAAAAAGTGAATGGCCAGCTTCAAGAGATGGAAGAGTATAGAGATAAGACATTAATCATTGTCAATACGGCGAGTAAATGTGGCTTTACGAGTCAATTTAAAGAATTACAAGACCTTTATGAGGAGTATAAAGATCACGGCTTGGTTATCCTTGGCTTCCCATCAGATAACTTCAATAATCAGGAATTTGACGATATTGAAAAGACGATGGAGTTTTGTGAAATTAATTTTGGTGTAACATTCCCGATGTTTGCGAAAGTAGATGTCAAAGGTGATAATGCTGAACCTTTATTCACATTTCTTACTTCGGAAAAGAAAGGGATGCTAACCGAGGGAATCAAATGGAACTTTACAAAGTTTCTTATTGACCGTGAAGGCAATGTGATAGAACGAGTTGCGCCACAAATTTCACCACTCAAAATGAGGAAGTCAATTAACCAAATTATTTAGTGAATAATAGGAATACTTTTTCTTGATATCACTTCCTTGACAGGGAATGTGTCCGCTGATACCCTTTTAATAATATTCAACTGAGAATATATATACTAGGAGGCGTAATGGAATGTGGGAATCAAAGTTTGAGCGTGAAGGACTTACGTTCGATGATGTTTTGCTTATACCGGGACCATCTGAAGTATTACCTAAAGATGTGTCACTAACCGTTAATCTTACGGAGAAGATTAAACTAAACATCCCAGTTATTAGTGCTGGAATGGATACAGTCACAGAGTCAAAGATGGCAATAGCAATGGCACGTCAAGGCGGACTCGGTATCATTCATAAGAATATGAGCATTGAGGAGCAAGCGGAGTTAGTAGTTACTGTTAAACGTTCTGAAAATGGCGTTATTACAAATCCGTTCTATCTTACGCCCGAACATCAAGTTTTTGATGCAGAACATTTGATGGGCAGATATCGTATTTCTGGTGTTCCAATTGTTAATAATAATGAAGAGTTGAAGCTTGTCGGAATCCTGACGAATCGTGATCTTCGATTTATTCAGGATTATTCACTAATTATCGACGATGTGATGACAAAGGAAAATCTTGTGACGGCTCCTGTTGGGACAACTCTTGAAGATGCAGAGAAAATCTTACAAAAGTACAAGATTGAAAAACTTCCGATTGTAGATGAAGCTGGGATTCTTAAAGGTTTAATTACAATTAAGGATATTGAAAAAGTAATTGAGTTCCCGAATGCTGCGAAAGATAAGCATGGTCGTCTTCTTGTCGGTGCAGCGGTTGGTGTGACATCTGACACAATGCTGCGCATAGAAAAGCTTGTCAATGCGGAAGTCGATGTCATCGTTATTGATACGGCTCATGGACATTCTAAAGGTGTTCTAGACACTGTTAAACAAATTAGACAAGCATATCCTGACCTAGATATTATCGCAGGTAATATTGCTACAGCTGAAGGTGCACGCGCGCTTTACGAAGCAGGTGCCGATGTTGTTAAAGTTGGAATTGGTCCAGGTTCAATTTGTACGACACGTGTTGTTGCAGGAGTTGGTGTTCCGCAAATTACAGCTATCTACGAGTGTGCAACAGAAGCACGTAAACAAGGCAAGACGATTATTGCCGATGGTGGTATTAAATATTCCGGAGATATCGTCAAAGCGTTAGCGGCAGGCGGACATGTTGTGATGCTTGGAAGTCTTCTAGCAGGTACAACGGAAAGTCCTGGAGAAACCGAAATCTTCCAAGGCCGTCGTTTTAAAGTATATCGTGGTATGGGCTCGGTTGCGGCAATGGAGCGTGGGTCGAAAGATCGCTACTTCCAAGATGACGCGAAGAAGCTTGTACCAGAAGGAATTGAAGGGCGTATGCCTTATAAAGGTCCACTGTCGGACACTATTCATCAGTTAGTAGGTGGAGTTCGTTCAGGTATGGGTTATTGCGGTACAAAGGATCTGCATGATTTACGAGAAAAAGCACAATTTGTTCGTATGACAGGTGCAGGATTACGCGAAAGCCATCCACACCAAGTGCAAATTACGAAAGAAGCTCCGAACTATTCGTTGTAAGAAGTAAGGTTTCCTAAATTTGGAGTCAAAATAAAGGAACCCTAGCACCTTTTCTGCGTCTACATATGAGCAGAAAGGTGCTTTTTAGTTTTAGTACCCATATAGTACTGGAATTATGATAAAATGACCTAGGGGAAAAGCGATGACGGAGGTAGTATAGTGAAACAGATAATAAGAAAATGGGTGGCTGTATTATTGGTGCCACTACTAGTAGTAACAACATTTGGCATGGTTCCAGTTAAAGCGGAGTCTCCACTAGGTATCCATGTAGACGGTGCTATTTTAATTGATGCAGAAAGTGGAAAAATCTTGTATGAAGAAAATGCAGATACACCACTAGGCATTGCAAGTATGACAAAAATGATGACAGAGTATCTCCTTTTTGAAGCGATTAAGGAAGGGAAAATAAGCTGGGATCAAGAATATAAAGTGAACGACTACTCATATGCGATTTCACAGGATCGACGTCTTAGTAACGTACCACTACGAAGAGATGGTGCGTATACTATTCGTGAATTATATGAAGCAGTTGCCATCTATTCTGCAAATGCAGCGACAATTGCTGTTGCTGAAACCATTGCAGGTACAGAAACTGAGTTTGTGAAACTGATGAATGCAAAAGCGGAAGAACTTGGCTTGAAAGATTATAAATTTGTCAACTCGACGGGTTTGAATAATAGTGATTTACAAGGGATGCATCCGCAAGGGACAGGCGCAGAGGATGAAAACGTCATGCCTGCAAAATCCGTTGCAAAGCTTGCTTATCATTTGCTTCATGATTATCCAGAAGTTCTGGAAACAACAAAAATCAAGACAAAAATTTTCCGTGAAGGTACAACGGATGCTATCAAGATGGACAACTGGAATTTCATGCTTCCAGGGTTCGTTTATGAATATGCAGGTGTTGACGGTCTGAAAACAGGTACAACGAATTTTGCAGGGCATTCCTTCACAGGGACTGCAACACGTGATGGTAAGCGGATTATTTCTGTCGTCATGAAAGCAGTCGATGCGAATGGTGTCGGCTCTTACAAGGCACGCTTCGATGCGACACGCGCGTTGTTCGATTATGGCTTTAGCCAATTCTCAGAGGTAGAGTTCGTTCCTGCTGGTTATCAGTTCGAGAAACAAAAAGAGCTGGATGTTGTCAAAGGGAAAGAGAAAAAAGTATCTATCGCAGTGAAGGAACCGATTCGTATGATGATTAAGACGAGTGAGAAGGATTTATATGTACCTGAACTGACGATTGATGAATCAAAACTAAAAGAGGGCTTACTTCAAGCACCTGTTGAACAAGGTGCGGTTGTTGGTCATGTGAAACTAGTGAAAACCGAAGGAACTGATTATGGTTTCATTGATGCTGATCATTTAGAAGCTGAAATTGTGACAATGGATGCCGTTGAAAAAGCCGGATGGTTCTCCCTGATGATGGGTGGAATCGGTGATTTCTTTGCAGGTATTTGGAAGGGTGCAACTGGCTTTGTTAAAGGGCTATTTTAATTCAATAGGAAGTGTACACTTCCTATTGAATTAAAAATTTGGACGCAATTACACCTAGGCATAATTGATTTAGTAAAATAAAGGCGTGGAATCCTCAATAGGGTTCCGCGCCTTTTTCAATATGCCAACTTTTCATTAGGGCGTCCACAGTCTCTGTTATTTCAACGACCGATAGTCCGCCAAAGCCAATTAGAAAGGAAGGCTCACCTGACATCGGAGCTGTTCTGTAACCGTTTAAACCATAAACACGGATATTTGCGGCATCTGCTGCTTCCACCAGTGTTTCTTCGGTGGCATCTGTATGGACAGTTATGATTATATGCATACCCGCTTCATCACCAGAAAATGAGATATGTGGTGCATAAGCTATTAGTGCCTCGGTTAAAACTTGTAGCTTACGCCGATAAATTTTACGCATCCTGTTCAAATGACGTGAAAAATGCCCATCTGCCATGAAGCGGGCAAGAATATGCTGATTGAGTCGTGGTACGGTAGCTGCGTAGTGGATAAAAGCTTTTTCATATCGATCGAGTAATACGGGAGGGAGCACCATATAGGCGATACGTAGCGATGGCATGAGCGATTTTGAAAATGTACTCAAATAGATGACGTTGCCGCCTTTATCCATCCCTTGTAAGGAGGGAATGGGGCGGCCCGTATAACGAAATTCGCTATCGTAATCATCTTCGATAATGAAATGCTCGTCATGCGCTGAAGCCCAGTTTACTAAAGCGGTCCTGCGAGCCGCAGAAAGGACAGTACCGGTTGGGAACTGATGTGAGGGCGTTACGTAGGCAACGGTTGCTCTAGAGCGTTGTAGTGCTCGTACATCCATCCCTTCTTCATCGACTGTAATCGGAATTGCCTTTCTGTCATTGTGGAAAAAGACATGATGCGTGAGTGGATAACCAGGGTCCTCGATGGCATAAGTCGCGTGTTTACCAAGAATCCGGATGACGAGTGGCATGAGTTGTTCTGTTCCAGAGCCTATGATTACTTGTTCAGGCGTACAATCGACGCCGCGTGAATGGTACAAATAGCGGGCAATTTCTTGGCGTAGCTGGCTATCGCCGTGCGGATGCCCTAGGAGCAGGAGATTCTGTGATGATTCATCGATGACATCTTTGGCATATTTCCGCCATTGTGTAAATGGAAATGATTCTGTGTCAATTTTACCGGGCGAAAAATCGATGGACACCTCTTCTTTTTTTCGATGGATGGACTTCGCGGTGAGTTCTACAGGTTGAACATAGGCAAGTTCTTCAATGGCTTGTACATAATATCCTTTTCGGGGTTTTGATGAAATGAACCCCTCCGCTAGAAGTTGTGAATAAGCAAATTCGACAGTTGTCTGGCTAATATTTAGAAAATCGCTAAGTTTACGTTTAGATGGGAGCTTCATACCGATGGGTAATTTTCCATTGGTAATATCACGACGTATTTGGTCATAAATCTGCTCGTATAATGGAACACTTTGATTTTTTTCTAACTTAATTAACAACATATCCATGTTTATCATCCTATCTGACCCTTTCAATATATACAGTACTGACTATTTTAATAAGGTCATAATCCATTATACTGAATAATATGAAAAGGGGGAAGGTAAAAATGAATTTTCAATATGGCGGTGTCATCATGGATGTTATTAATGCGGAACAGGCAAAAATTGCGGAAGCCGCAGGTGCAATTGCTGTAATGGCATTGGAACGTGTACCTTCGGATATACGGGCGGCAGGCGGTGTCGCACGTATGGCAGACCCACGCATCATTACAGAAGTACAAGGGGCGGTATCGATTCCGGTTATGGCAAAGGCTAGGATTGGTCATATATCTGAAGCGCATGTACTGGAAGCACTGGGCGTCGATTATATTGATGAAAGTGAAGTACTAACACCGGCGGATGAAGAATATCATTTGCTGAAAAGCCAATATAACGTACCCTTCGTTTGTGGAGCGCGTGATCTTGGAGAAGCAGCTCGCCGCCTTGGTGAAGGTGCAAAAATGCTTCGCACGAAAGGTGAACCAGGTACGGGCAATATTGTTGAAGCCGTACGTCATCTTCGTAAAGTGAATGCACAGGTGAGCCGGATCGTTCATATGAATGAGGATGAAATTATGACGGAAGCACGTGATCTTGGCGCACCGTATGAAATTTTATTGGCCATTAAAAAACATGGGCGTCTTCCTGTCACCAACTATGCAGCAGGTGGCGTGGCAACACCTGCTGATGCTGCATTGATGATGGAACTTGGCGCAGATGGGGTATTTGTAGGATCAGGAATCTTCAAATCCGAAAACCCTGAGAAGTTTGCACGTGCGATTGTTCAAGCAACGCAAAACTTTAAAGATTATCAACTAATCGGTGAGCTTTCCAAAGATATCGGTACGCCAATGAAAGGTTTGGAAATGGGTACACTTCAGGCAGAAGAACGTATGTCGGAACGTGGTAAGTAAATTACTTAGTTGAAAGCGGAGGAATCATCCTTCGTTTTTTTGTATACTAAAATGGAGGTGATAGGCGTGGAAAGATTAAAAGTTTTTGATGAAAGCTATACATATGTAAAAGAAGCCGACAGGGATGAAGTGCACCGGCAAGGCTTATGGCATGAAACGTTTCATTGCTGGCTAGTGGATGATGAGTTTGTTTATATTCAAAAAAGAAGTGCTGTGAAAAAAGATTTCCCAGGTTTATTTGATATTACGGCTGCTGGGCATATTTTGGCGACTGAGACAGTGATGGACGGGATTCGTGAAGTGGAGGAGGAACTGGGCTTAGCGGTAGATATGAAAAGGATAGATGCAAAAGGCATTATACGGGATGTCATCGAATTACCGGGCTTTATTGACCGTGAATTCGCAAATGTATTTTTATATCATTCAACCTATCAGCCAAGTGAATTTTTACTGCAACAAGAGGAAGTAGCAAGTGTTCATGCTGTGAAAAGACAGGAATTGAGGAATCTTTTTTTGATTGAAACTGAAGTAGTAGTATGCACCAATATTTTTGATGGAACGGTGTTAGAAATTGGTTTGGTTGATTTTGTACCGCATGAACGAACTTATTTTGAACAAGTTGCACGATTACTGAAATGAGAGTCGATGGAAGCGTATACAATTTTATTTCGTACGACTTGCTAAAATGCTGTTCTTGTAGTAAGGTATTTGTAATTGCAAATAGGAGACGATGATGGAGAGTAGTAGCAAGCACGTTTTTTTTGAAGAGAGCCGACGGGTGGTGGGAGTCGGTAAAAACACTTGTGAATCCGTTCCTGAGTAGCTGGGCCGAACGAATAAGTAAGCCTATGCCGGTGCTTGAGCCGTTATTTCAATGAAGTGGATTGGACAATAAGTGTCCGGTCAATTTGGGTGGCAACGCGGGTAGTTCTCGTCCCTTTTATAGGGGATTTGGGGGCTTTTTTTATTGCCTAGAATCCATCATCGTCAATATTTTAAGGAGGAATTGTCCATGCTTGATATTAAAAAAGTTCGCGCCAATTTCGATGAGGTAAAAGAGAAGCTCGCAAAACGTGGGGAAGATCTTTCAGATTTCGATAAGTTCGGTGGTCTCGATGAAAAGCGCAGGGAATTGATTGCGAAAGTAGAAGTGCTGAAAGCAGAACGTAACGAAGTATCTCAAAAAGTTGCGGAAATGAAACGCAATAAAGAGGATGCAGAGGAATTAATTGCACGTATGCGCGCGGTTGGAGATGACATTAAAAAACTCGACGAGGAACTGAGCCAAGTAGAGGAACAACTTGAGTACATTATGATGCGCATTCCGAATATCCCACATGAGAGTGTTCCTGTTGGCGATAGCGAGGACGACAACGTTGAAATGGCTACTTGGGGAGAGCTCCCAGTATTTGAATTTGAACCGAAACCGCATTGGGAAATCGGTACGGATTTGAACTTGCTTGATTTTGAGCGTGCTGCAAAAGTGACGGGAAGTCGTTTCGTCTTTTACCGTGGAATGGGTGCACGTTTAGAGCGTGCATTGATAAACTTCATGATGGATTTACACCAGGATGAGCATGGCTATGAGGAAATGCTGCCTCCATACATGGTAAATCGTGCGAGCTTAACGGGGACAGGACAGCTTCCGAAGTTTGAGGAAGATGCGTTTCTTATTCAAGAAGAGGATTATTTCTTAATTCCAACGTCTGAAGTACCTGTTACGAACTTTTACCGAGATGAAATTTTGGATGGTGCACAACTTCCAGCTGCGTTTGCTGCGTATAGCACAAACTTCCGCTCAGAGGCAGGGTCTGCAGGTCGTGATACGCGTGGGTTGATCCGTCAGCATCAGTTCAACAAGGTGGAGCTAGTTCGTTTTGTGAAACCGGAAGATTCTTATGATGAGCTGGAGAAATTAACAGGACATGCAGAGAAAGTGTTGCAGTTGTTAAAGCTTCCGTATCGTAAGTTAAAAATGTGTACAGCAGATCTTGGCTTTACGGCTGCGAAAAAGTATGATCTTGAAGTATGGATTCCGACACAGAATCTTTACCGTGAAATCTCATCTTGTTCAAACTTTGAAGATTTCCAAGCACGTCGTGCGCAGATCCGTTTCCGTCGTGAAGCAGGTGCAAAACCTGAATATGTGCATACATTGAATGGTAGTGGCTTGGCGATTGGTCGTACAGTAGCGGCAATCCTTGAAAATTACCAGCAGGAAGACGGTTCTGTTGTTATTCCTGAAGTGTTGCGCCCGTATATGGGTGGAAAAGAAGTTATTACGAAGTAAATAAGGAACGTAGTCTAAGGTCGCGACATCGTGTCGCAACAAGGAAGGATGCAATTTAATCCTTTCCCACTGCATGACCTACATCCTGTAGGCCCAGGCGTGCGCTGAAGTCATTCGACTTTCTGCGCCGCCTCTTTTTTTGCTTGCTTTTTCCGTTCTCGAATAGCTCTAAAGAATGCTGTCAGCATCTCCCCACATTCATCTGCTAACACACCTTCTACTACATCACATTCATGATTAAATCGTGGATCATTCAACAGACGGTATAGCGAATCTACACAACCACCCTTTGGATCACGAGCAGCGTAAACAACGCGCGGAATTCTGGATTGTAAAATGGCACCTGCACACATTGGGCATGGTTCGAGTGTGACATATAAAGTTGTATCTTCAAGTCGCCAGCTCCCGATTTCCTGACAGGCTTCTTGAATGGCAGATAGTTCTGCATGGGTGACGGCATTTTGTGTGGTTTCCCGTAAATTATGAGCACGCGCAATGACCTGGTCGTTATATACAATGATTGCGCCGATTGGCACTTCCCCAATTGCTTGCGCCTTCATCGCTTCTTCTATGGCTAGTTGCATATATCGTCGATCTTTTTCAAATGTAATCATCCCACATCACTCCTTGAAAGTAGTGTAGCATGAATCAAATACTCCTCGGCAAATTTGGCCCAGATTTTTATCGAGTCTGTTCGATAAATTCCTAAAGAAAGTATTTGCTGAATAAAGTTAAAATTGTTCCACGTGAATCATTTCATTGTAATCACTCTATTTTTCATTCCCTCCGTATGATAAAATAAGGAGCATTACCTATTTGTATGATGAAGGAGGATTTCCGATGTCGGTTCCGTTCATAGCGGTCGAAGGGCCGATTGGTGTTGGAAAAACATCACTTTCCACAGCCATCGCAGACACACAGCAATTCCATCAGCTAAAAGAAATTGTGGATGAAAATCCATTTTTAAATAAATTCTACAACAACATTGAGGAATGGAGCTTCCAAACCGAAATGTTTTTTCTCTGTAATCGCTATAAACAGCTTAGTGATATTAAAAATGAAATTTTAGTTGAACAGAAATCAGTTGTTGCTGATTATCATATTTTTAAAAACCTTATTTTTGCGAAACGTACATTGATCCCTGAAGAGTATGCGAAGTACGAAGAAATCTATAAAATTTTAACGCAGGACATGCCTGTACCGAACGTTATCGTTTACTTGCATGCAAGTTTAGATACGCTTATGAAGCGCATTGATATGCGCGGTCGTGATTTTGAAAAAAATATGGATCCCGCTTATATGCAGCAACTATCGGAAGACTACGAGACGTTCATCACTTATTTTGAAACGGCACATCCTGAAATTCCTGTGCTTCGATTCAATGGAGATGAGCTAGACTTCGTGAATAATGCTAAGGATTTGCAATTCATTTTAGATACCGTTGATGCAACGATACAAAAAGGAGCAGCTTTGAATGAACTTACGTGAAAAATATGGTATTCCTAATAATGCGGTCATTACTATTGCCGGGACGGTTGGTGTTGGAAAATCAACGATGACGCAGGCACTTGCAGATGCGCTGAATTTTAGGACATCCTTTGAAAATGTCGATCAGAACCCGTATCTTGATCGTTTTTATGATGACTTTGACAAATGGAGTTTCCATTTACAAATCTATTTCTTGGCAGAGCGTTTTAAAGAGCAGAAGCGTATTTTTGAATATGGTGGCGGGTTTATCCAAGACCGTTCGATTTATGAGGATACAGGGATTTTTGCGAAAATGCATCAGGAAAAGGGTACGATGGATCCTGTTGACTATGAAACGTATACGAATTTGTTTGAAGCAATGGTGATGACACCTTATTTCCCACATCCCACTTTGCTCGTCTATTTGGAAGGCTCGCTGGATGAAATTGTGGCACGTGTTCAAGAACGTGGGCGTCCAATGGAGCAGCAGACACCAATTTCTTATTGGGAAGAGATGCATGGTCGCTACGATAAATGGATTAATTCGTTCAATACATGCCCTGTGCTACGGCTTGATATTAATGATTATGATTTGATTAAAAATCCACAAGAAGTAGAAACAATTGTAGAGCGAATTGGATATATGCTTGATCAGACAGCTTTTTTGAGAAAGTAACCACAATTGTGGTTACTTTTTTTCATTCTACGAATAAGATAGAGTGTTTACACTTACGGAAGTTTTGGGAGTTGGGATGGCGTGAATCATTATTGGGGGAGAGTGTATTTATACTGTTATCCGATGCAGCCTTGTTTGATAGGGCCATTGGATTGTGTCAATAAGGCAGAAGCAGCGTTAAGAAGTACAATGCGGCGTTTGTGGGGAGAGCATATTACCTGGACGAGGGCTACTGTCAGTAGTCTTGTTTTTAGCTTGCCGGACGTTAGTTTTGTTATGGCTCGTCTTCTTCGTTCTGCAATGGATCTGGGTGGTACATTGCGCCCTTTTTATGGAGAAGAGGTGGCCAAAAGATATAGCCAATTGTTAACAAGGTATATCACACTAGTAGGTGACTTCATCAACGCTACATTAGTAGGAAATGTAGAAAAGGCTGAGGTGATAGAAAAGAATTGGTTTCGCAATGGAACGGAGATTACGCTATTTTTAAGTAATATCAACCCTTATCTAACCGCAGTAGAGTTTCAGGAGATGTTTGACGAGCAATTGATGCTTATCAAGCAAGGGATGATGAGTATGCTCGGCAAAGATTTGAAAGCGAGTGTAGATCTATTTGACTTAATGGAGATAGGGGCTTTGGAAATGGCAGATATGCTGTCGAATGCGATTATTAAGCAATTTCCCTATAAGTTCATGTCGGTGTACGGATGATTGAGTAAGCAGTAAAGGAG
Organism: Sporosarcina beigongshangi; assembly: GCF_033485195.1. Lineage (NCBI taxonomy): Bacteria > Bacillati > Bacillota > Bacilli > Caryophanales > Caryophanaceae > Sporosarcina > Sporosarcina beigongshangi. Next base: position 730 of record NZ_JAWLIR010000058.1, on the reverse strand, counting down.
AGAATAAAGTGCATTCTTATTCAAATGAACGTGCTTCTTTGAACATGGAACCCTATGCGCAATATACAGCCCCCGTCAGGTATATTTTAAACAATGCGGCCGATCCACATGGAAAATGCTATATAAGCAAGGCAGAAGTCGATTTTATAAGCATGAATCGGCTTTTGTGGATGGAGCATGTTAACTGGACGCGAATGACAATCATTAGCATTGTATTTGGCTTGCCTGATTTACAGTTTGTCCAAGAGCGGTTATTAAGAAATGCAACGGATTTGGGGAATTGTTTGCGCCCTTTTTACGGGGATCAAATAGCGGATCGCTACACTGTGCTTATTAAGGAGCATCTATTGCTAGCTGCACAATTGGTCACAGCAGCTGCAAAAGGAGAAGAGCAAAAGGCGGCGGAGGCAGAGAGGCAGTGGTATCGAAATGCAGACGATATTGCTGAATTTTTAAGTGATATCAATCCGTATTTAGGTATTGAGGAAGTAAGGCAAATGTTTTACATGCACCTGGCTTTAACAAAGCAGGAAGCCGTTTATATGATACAGAAAAACTATCAAGCAGATGTTGAAGTGTTCGATAAAATCGAAGCGCAAGCTTTGGAAATGTCGGATATGATAGCGAATGCGATTGTGAAGCAATTTCCAGGTATGTTTTTGCCACTATGTTAAGAAAAACGGCACATCATCCAATGAGATGGTGTGCCGTTTTTCTTCATTCAGCAAAT
>NZ_JAWLIR010000057.1:0-9290 GCF_033485195.1 Sporosarcina beigongshangi | reverse complement strand
AATGCGATTGTGAAGCAATTTCCAGGTATGTTTTTGCCACTATGTTAAGAAAAACGGCACATCATCCAATGAGATGGTGTGCCGTTTTTCTTCATTCAGCAAATTATTTTGTACTGAAAGCGAAGCGTCAGCTACAGAAGACTCCCACCTCTACAGGGGGAAATGAATGTATTATGTTTTCCTTGTTCAGTGGGTGTCCAAACGCCTGCTGAATGAAGAAAAAGCCTCCGGCGGATGTCACAGATTTTGAAAGGAGTCAATCGAGCAAGCTCGATTCAAAATCTGGACGCAATTACGCCGAAGCGTAATTGATTTTAGGAGAGAACCGCAGATTCAATGAAAAACTCTGCGTACAACTCTTTCAAAATTTTCGTTTCATCTTTCTTATGAACGCCGAAGACGAGACTCACTTCGGAAGATCCTTGATTAATCATTTGGATGCTGGCGCCTGTACGTGCGATGGCAGAGGCGGCACGTGCAGCAAGTCCTGTTGAATGGCGCATACCTTCGCCGACGAGCACAATCATAGAAAAATCACTTTGAATATGGACGTCATCTGCTTTTAGCTCTTCCTTTACGCGATGGATGATGCGGGCTTCTTTATCTGCATTGATGAATTTACTTCGCAGGATAACAGATAAGTTATCAATACCTGATGGTGTATGTTCAAATGGAATTTCTTCTTCTTCTAATATTTGCAATAAACGGCGTCCGAAGCCAATTTCTTGGTTCATTAAATATTTGTCGACGAACAATGTAGAAAATCCATCGTCTGCCGCTATGCCAATAACGGGTTGTGTGGAATTATTGCGTTTTTTCACGATCAATGTGCCAGGTGCTTCTGGGTTATTGGTATTTTTAATGCACACGGGAACAGAACGACGGAATGCGGGCATTAGTGCTTCATCATGGAAGACTGAAAATCCTGCATAGGCGAGTTCTCGCATTTCACGATAGGTCATTTTGTCGATGGCAACAGGATTATCGACGACTGTTGGATTGGCCGCAAAGACGGAGTCGACGTCTGTGAAGTTTTCATAGAGTTCAGCTTCCGTTGCTGCGGCTAGTAGTGAGCCAGTAATGTCGGACCCTCCTCGGTTGAATGTACGGAGTGTTCCATCTTCTGTGTAGCCAAAAAATCCTGGGAAGACGACAATGCCCGGTTCATCGCGTAATTTGACGAGGCGCTCATCGCCTTCTGGTAAAGCACGTACACGTTCAGGGCGATTATTGACGAGCAGACCTGCCTCTTTGGGAGATATGTATTTGGCATCCATACCGATATGTGTGAAATAAGCGGCAATGAGTTTCGCGTTATTATCTTCTCCGGATGCTTTTAAAAAATCCATATAGAGAACAGGATCGTTTTTATCTCTAGCGAGACGTTGTTGTAAATCCTGTTCGATAACATGGACGATTTGCTCAGAAAGGCCAAGGCCTTCAGCAATTAGTCGATAGCGATTGACGACTTCCTCAAGTTCATTAGTTGTTTCTTTATCATTAAGTGCTTGTTCTGCAAGACGAATGAGCAAATCTGTTACTTTTTCATCCTCACCAAATCTCTTTCCTGGCGCTGATACAACTACAATCTTACGCGCGGGGTCAGATGTAACGATGGCTGCTACTTTTTTAATTTGTTCAGCTGATGCAACGGATGTTCCGCCAAATTTACAGACTTTCATTTTCATCAATCCTATCTTTTAATTAGTGACAATTATATGTTTTTTTGAACTTTATCTCAATCGGGGTTGTTATTGACCGAATATTTCACTATAATGTCCTTATGCAAAGAACGACTGTTTTTTCATAGTGTACATACAGTTAGGAGAATCGTCAATGAAAAATGAGATTAATATTGGATTACTAGGATTTGGAGTTGTGGGAAGCGGTGTGGCTAAAATCTTGGAAAACCACCAAGACGACTTGCGCCATAAGCTGGGTGTGCCTGTGACAATTAAAAAAGTGCTTGTGAAAGATCAATATAAAAAAAGGGATACCGTTTTGTCGCCAGAAATTTTCACAACGGATTTGAATGAGATACTAGAAGATCCGTCTATCGATCTCATTGTAGAAGTAATTGGCGGGACGTCTGAGGCTAAAGAAGCGATTGAAAGCTCGCTACGTGCAGGAAAAGGCGTCGTGACAGCTAATAAAGATGTGATGGCACAGTTCGGCCCTGGGTTGTTGAAGTTGGCAGATGAAAACAAATGTGATCTATTTTATGAAGCGAGTGTCGGTGGGGGAATCCCATTGATTCGCACGTTGGAAGATGGACTTGCATCGGATCGTATTAGTGCGTTGACGGGTATTGTCAATGGCACGACGAATTTTATACTAACAAAGATGAAGCATGAGAAGATGAGTTACGAGGATGCGTTAGCGGAGGCGACTGAGCTTGGGTTTGCAGAAGCCGATCCGTCTGCAGATGTGGACGGCATTGATGCTGCGCGTAAAATGGTTATTTTAGCTTCACTGGCATTCTCGACAGAAGTCCGTTTGGAGGATGTATTCGTCAGAGGACTGAAAGAAATCCGTGACGGTGACTTGGAGCTTGCGGAACAATTTGGTTATACAGTGAAGTTGGCGGGGGCTGCTAAGAAGAATTCAGACGGTATTGAAGTAGCGGTTGAGCCGGTTCTGTTTCCAAACTCGCATCCTTTGGCATCAGTGAATAATGAATTTAACGCGGTATACGTTTATGGTGATGCGGTTGGGGAGACGATGTTCTATGGACCGGGAGCTGGTTCATTACCAACTGCAACTTCTGTCACAGGAGATATTGTCGCGGCATGTCGTAACCTATTGCTTGGCGTGAATGGGAAAAGGCCACATGCTCCGCAATATGAGCGTAAAGTGAAAAGCGATGAGAATAAGTTTGCACGTTACTTCCATCGTATTCATGTTAGGGATGAAGTAGGTGTCTTGACGAAGCTAACGGCGATTTATAGTGGTCATGGTGCGAGTTTAGCGACGGTAATCCAGCATCCAGATAAAACAGGGGCTGACGCGGATTTGATTTTTATCACACATCAAATTTCTCGTAAGCAACATCTAAATATTGTAACTGAATTAAATCAAACACCAGAGGTCATTGGCGTACTAAGCCATTACCGAGTTGAGGGGGAATAATGATGAGAAGATGGAATGGATTGATTGACGAATATAAAGAATGGTTGCCCGTGACAGAGAAAACACCGGCATTGACGCTGCAGGAAGGGAATACACCCCTCATTCACCTAACGAATTTGTCTGAACGATGGGGCATTAATCTTTACGTGAAAACGGAAGGAACGAATCCAACGGGATCTTTTAAAGACCGCGGGATGGTCATGGCGGTTGCGAAGGCAAAAGAGGAAGGGAAAGAAGTCCTTATTTGTGCATCGACAGGGAATACATCGGCATCTGCGGCGGCATATGGTGCACGTGCAGGGATGCGGACGATTGTCGTCATTCCTGAAGGAAAGATTGCGCTTGGAAAATTGGCGCAAGCGAAAATGTATGGAGCAGAAATTGTGGAGATTGCGGGTAACTTCGACGTGGCGCTTGATATGGTTCGAGAGGCTGGCGAAGGAAAAGTGGCAGTTGTGAATTCCATTAACCCATACCGTCTGGAAGGCCAGAAGACGATTGCATTTGAAGCGATTGAGCAGCTTGGGAAAGTGCCGGATATTTTTGCATTACCGGTAGGGAACGCAGGCAATATTTCCGCGGCATGGAAAGGCTTTAAAGAATACGCAGAGCGAAAAGGAACTGCTTTACCATCGTTGCTTGGTGTACAGGCAGACGGGGCAGCACCAATTGTCTATGACCGTGTATTTGAAAATCCAGAAACAGTGGCGACGGCTATCCGCATTGGTAATCCTGCAAGCTGGCAATTGGCAAAGGATGCACTTGTAGAATCGAATGGAGCTATTTTGTCGGTAACAGATGAAGAAATTTTGGAGGCTTACAGCTTGATTGCCTCAACGGAAGGTGTTTTTGCTGAGCCGGGATCATGTGCGACGATTGCAGGTATTAAAAAGCGTCTGGATGCAGGATTGATTGAAAAAGGTTCAACGATTGTTGGTGTGCTAACAGGTAACGGCCTGAAGGATCCCGAAACGGCAATTATGGTGAATGAACAGAAGTCATTGCTGTCACGAGACCAATTCGACGCATTGTTGAATGAATTGAAAGAAGGAGTAAAGTAATGGGGGTAGCCAATTTTTCAGTCGTCGTACCCGCTACGACGGCCAATCTTGGCCCAGGATTTGATAGTATTGGGCTTGCGCTCGCTTTGTATATGAAGGTCGATGTTAAGCCGGCAAAGGCTTGGCTTGTTCAATATGAAGGTAAAGAGTACCAAGGGTTGGCAAGCGGGGAAGATAATTTGATTGTGACGACGATTCAGTATGTGGCGAAACGCTATGGACAGACGGCGCCTTCGCATAAGCTTAATGTCCAGTCGGATATTCCGCTCGGCAAAGGGCTTGGAAGTAGTGCAACGGCGATTGCGGCAGGTATTGAAATTGCGAATCAGCTGCTGGAGCTGAAACTCACTTCGAAGGACAAGGTGTTAATCGGTAGTGAACTAGAAGGCCATGCAGATAACGTATCAGCTGCTTTGTTAGGTGGGGTAACTATTTCTTATTTTGATGGTACTGAGATAGATGTGATCCATCTACCAGAACCAAAAATAGGCGTAGTGATGCTTGTGCCACCAAAAGCATTGCCAACGGAAGAATCGCGAGGACTTCTTCCTGAACAGTTGCCGCATGCAGTGGCGATTGCAGGAAGTGCTGCGAGTAGTGTTATGACAGCGGCTATTGCACGTGGAGATTGGGAAACGGCGGGCAAAATGATGGAGAAAGATGTTTTTCATGAACCGTATCGCAAGTCCTTGTTTCCCGATTTTGAGCAGATTCGCATAGCTTGTCATGAATATGGTGCATATGGCATGACGATTAGTGGTGCAGGTCCATCGGTCTTCATTGCTGTAAAGCAGGGTGAAGAGGGTGGGATAGCTGAGAAACTAGCAGCTGACTTCCCATATTATAATTGCATGGCTATTCAGCCTTCTGTTGCTGGCTCTAAGGTTAATAAAATAGACGTAAAAAAAGAAGCAGCCCGTTAAATCGGTCTGCTTCTTGTGGTTTTAACTAAATGTCCAAAATAAAAATTCGCTATCAAATAACGAATTCAATCTCCAAACTTATGCGCTAAGTTGAAAATATGGAGGAGGTAGAGGGATTCGAACCCCCGCGCGGTTGAACCCGCCTGACGGTTTTCAAGACCGTTCCCTTCAGCCGAACTTGGGTATACCTCCGTATCAACAAAATTCAATTTATCATGTTTAGATTACGCTGTCAACAGTTTGTTTAATATAAAATAATTGCAATAATTTCATGGATAAATATTTGATTTTTTACGAGACAATGAGTATACTAAGAAATGCCGTGCTAGGTGGGGAGGTAGCGGTGCCCTATCACTTGCAATCCGCTCTAGCAAGACTGAATTCCTTCTCGAGGCTGCCCGTATTGTAGGGTCTGCCTTTTGCACGTAGTGTTGACGTTTGGGTCCCGCGCAATGGAAACCCATGAACCATGTCAGGTCCGGAAGGAAGCAGCATTAAGTGGACTTTTTCATGTGCCGCGGGGTCGCCTAGACCGAGCTGGCGACAGGAGTAACGCTTATGTGCGGCTGTCAGAGGAAGGTGCACGGCTTTAATTTTATAATTCAACTCGTCCGTTTTTGGGGGCGAGTTTTTTTTCTTTAGCAAGAACTTCAGTTCTTGCTAAAGAAAATAAAGCTTCCGGCGGATGTCACAAATTTTGAATTGCGCTGAGGTGTAATTGATTGATTTAAAAAAGATTTAGCCGGGGTGTTTGTGTTATACTAGAAATATTATTGCATGGCGTCAAAAGGAGGAAGAACTGTTGGCTTATCAAGCTTTTTATCGTGTATATCGCCCCCAATCATTTGCTGAGATGTCTGGACAGCGGCATGTGAAACAAACACTGCAGAACGCCCTCCTTCATAATAAGACGACGCATGCTTATCTATTCTCTGGTCCAAGGGGGACAGGGAAGACGAGTGCTGCAAAAGTATTTGCAAAAGCGTTGAACTGCGAAAATGGTCCATCGAAAGAACCGTGCAATGAATGTCCAACATGTCTAAGCATTACAGAAGGTTCGAATACAGATGTGATTGAATTCGACGCAGCCTCGAACTCACGTGTAGAGGAAATGCGGGATATTATTGAGAAAGTCCGATTTGCCCCGTCGAATGCACGTTTTAAAGTGTATATTATTGATGAAGTGCATATGCTCTCAAACTCGGCATTCAATGCGCTATTGAAAACACTCGAAGAACCACCGTCACATGTTGTCTTCATCCTAGCAACGACGGAACCACATAAACTGCCTTTGACAATCATCTCAAGATGTCAGCGTTTTGATTTCAAGCCAATTACACCGATTGATATTATCGAACGGATGAAAGTTGTGCTAGCAGATACAGGCATCGAGTTTGACGAAGGTGCGTTGAAAGTAATTGCTCAGGCTGCCTCGGGTGGAATGCGTGATGCACTGAGTATGCTTGACCAAGTTGTATCGTTTAGTGGGGATCGGTTGACTGTTGAAGACGCTTTACTCGTCACAGGTTCGATTAGTGAGGACATCTTTCATCAATTGGCGGAAGCATTGCTCAGTAAAGATGCTGGGGTGGCACTTTCACTACTCGACCGCTTAATTGCGGAGGGGAAAGATGTATCAAGGCTAGCGGAGGATTTAATCACCTTCTTTAGGGATTTACTTCTTCTTCGAACAGCCCCAGATTTGAAAAATTTGCTGGAGCTCGTATCAGGGGATGAGCGTTTTGGAGAAATGGCGCAAAGATTTAATCCAGACATCCTCTATTCTTTTATAGATATACTGGCGAAAACTCAGCAGGAGATGCGATTCTCCAATCATGCAAAAGTGTATATTGAGTCTGCGTTATTGAAAATGATTCACCTTGATAGTGGTCCTAGTCAATTGGCTGGTAGCAATGAGGTCGTTGATACAGGGCTTGCACAGAAAGTAGTGGAGCTAGAGCGGGTCATTGCAAATATGCAACAACAAATTGCTAGTGGAGTAAGTGTACAAGGGACTGCAGAGAGAGCTACGCAGCCACGAAAAAATGCTTCTAAATCATCGCAGTCATTCAAGGTTCCAACGGGTAAGATAAACGAAGTATTAAGAGCAGCGACAAAACAGGATATCCAAACAATTCGAGAAGAGTGGGCGGGGATGATGCAGACGATGCAAAAATCACATGCTGCACTTCTTGGAGAAACGGAGCCTGTGGCGGCATCTGAGAATGCTTTTGTGTTAAAATTCAAATATGAAATTCATTGCCTGATGGCATCTGAAAATCCATCGTTACGATCAGGCTTGTCAGATGCTTTGCGTTCACGAACTGGCAAGGCTTATGAAGTTGTCTATGTTCCTGAGGAAGGCTGGTTGAAGGTGCGGGGAGAGTTTATCCAGAAAAGTGGGTTGGCTAAACCGCAGGAATCATCGGAAGAGGCGGCGGCTGAAGATATGCTGTCATTTGTGAAGGAAGCCGAGCAGGAGAATACAGATCCAATTGTAACAGAGGCGGAAAAGATTTTTGGCAAGGAATTCATAGAAGTCTATGACGACTAACAAATAAGAGGAGGAAACGAATATGCGTGGTATGGGAAATATGCAGGGTATGATGAAGCAAATGCAGAAAATGCAAAAGAAAATGGCTGAGGCGCAAGAGGAGCTTGGTGAAAAGCGTCTTGAAGGAGCTGCAGGCGGCGGTATGGTGAAAGTCATCGTATCTGGTGATAAGCAAGTTGTTGATGTGATTATTGATCCGTCTGTTGTAGATCCAGAAGATGTTGAAATGCTACAGGACCTTGTTGTCATTGCGACTAATGAAGCGATGGCGAAGGCTGAAGAATTAACGAACTCTACGATGGGTCAATTCACGAAAGGATTGAACCTACCTGGAATGTTCTAGGAGGAAAATCGATGCATTATCCTGAACCAATCTCAAAACTAATTGATAGTTTTATGAAATTGCCAGGTATCGGCCCCAAAACAGCGGGTCGACTGGCATTTTTTGTGTTAAGCATGAAGGAAGATACAGTGTTGGACTTTGCAAAAGCACTCGTCGACGCTAAAAGGAATTTACGTTATTGTTCGGTTTGTGGACATATTACGGATATCGATCCTTGTCATATTTGTCAGGATAAAAGCCGTGATGGTTCGATGATCTGTGTCGTGCAGGATCCAAAAGATGTAATAGCTATGGAGAAGATGAGGGATTATAAAGGACTTTATCATGTTCTTCACGGAGCAATCTCTCCGATGGACGGAATCGGTCCGGAAGATATCAATGTTCCTTCCTTATTAACACGTCTTCAGGATGAAACGGTTGAAGAGTTAATTTTAGCTACGAATCCTACAATTGAAGGTGAAGCGACTGCAATGTATATTTCGAGACTTGTCCGACCGTCTGGCATCATGACAACGAGAATTGCGCATGGATTACCAGTTGGAGGAGATCTTGAATATGCGGATGAAGTGACACTGTCGAAGGCGCTAGAAGGCCGCCGAGAGCTATAGGGGGCATTTTGCATGTTTGGACGAAAAAGAAAACTAAAAGCCGAATTTGATGAACGCCTCCGTGCGTTAATGATGGAAACGAAGGAAGAATGGGAACGCGCTAGAGAAAATGAAAAATATCTTAATGATTATGATCAAGCAGTGATGGTACAACGAAAAATTGCCGAGAGTAAACATTTTTATTTATTTAAAGAGGCAAAGGCTCGCCGATTAGGAAGAGACTAATATGTCTTCACGGGATCGCATAGAATGGATCATTCATTTGAAAGGGGCGTTTCCCGTGAAAGTTTTTGGTATTTTAGTTATCGGATTAGTTCTTCTTCTATTAATGGTGATGGATAAGAAGCAGATTCAAAAAGTGTTAGAGCGTTTATCCGTGTATTGGTTTCGATTGGCATTTGCGTTTTTAGTTCTTTTTGCTATGAACATTACAGGAGGATTTGTCGGAATCTATGTTCCGGTAAATATTGCCTCCGGTCTATTACTTGCGGTATTAGGCATCCCAGGAGTAGCCGCGCTTTGCACTTTCGCAATATTTTTGTAAAAAGTTTTTAAAAGTGTTGACATATGATTATAGATAATGTAATCTTATATAAGTCGCCAGTGAGGCAGACGAAATAATAAGAAACTCAAGTTGGTTTCTCTACTATATGAACCTTGAAAACTGAACAG
>NZ_JAWLIR010000056.1:0-24241 GCF_033485195.1 Sporosarcina beigongshangi | reverse complement strand
CAAGCGACTATTCTTCGTTGTTTCTGATAGTTCTTCGCCTCATGCATAGGTTTCTGTTGACGTATCGCTTGTTCTTTTCTTCTTGATAGAATCCGCTGTGCTTTGGCTAATTTCTTTTCCAACGTGCGAAAGAACTTCGGGTTTTCATAGACAGTTTCATCTGACAGTATGGCGAAATCCTTTAGACCCACATCAAGACCGATCGAAATATTGGTTTTAGGTAGCTCACAAACTACTGTTTCAACAAGAATGGAAACAAAATATTTTCCACTTGGATTTCTTCTGATGGTCGCATTTAGTATACGCCCTGTGATTTCGCGGCTCTTGGCAAGTTTAACAAGCCCCAGCTTGGGCAATTTAATGGCATTGCCAATAACCGCAATATTACCGTTTGTGTATTTTGTCGTGTATGACTGGATAGGATTTCTTTTTGATTTAAAACGAGGTACGTTGTTTTGTTTCTTAAAAAAACGGTCAAATGAGTCTGCGAGGTTGCGGACAGATGATTGGAGGGCAATGCTGTCCACTTCTGTTAACCAGGGTAATTCCTTTTTCAACAAGGGAAGCCCAGCTGAACAAGTTCCATAATTTAGTCCTTTACCTGTTTCTTTATAGACGTGATTCCACTTATCCAAAAAGTGATTAAAGACAAAACGGCTACATCCAATTGTTTTAGCAATGAGAACTTGTTGGTCTTTATTTGGATAGATACGGAACTTATAGGCTTTGTTAATCTGCATGGACTTCCACCTCGCTTCAAAGGAACTTTAATCTAATTATAGAATATACGTTCCTTTAACGCTAGTATTTTGGGCTATCGCCCAACCGAAATTCATCTCCCACTTATCACTGGGCTATGCCCTTTAAGTGATTGAAGTGAGAGTCTTCTTTTGGTAAATAGATAAACTTTCATAACAAATAGATAGCACCAGTATATCAAATAGTATTCATCTGGTGGCGTGGGACAACCTCCAAGTAAGTTCCAACAAACCACATAAGAATCAAACGCCAAATCGCACAATATAAAAAGAAAATCCACGCTGTATTTCCCATGGATTCCAACTATTCAATTACACAGAATAGTTCAATGTTTGCAACACTTCATCGCATTATCTATACTTTTTATATACCCCGAAAAACATAGATTGACACACCCATTTTTCTCTGCTAAATTAACAGCTAATCACAAAAGTCTTTAGCGGAAAAAAGTACGCTAAGAACCCTGTTCTATAAAGATATACAGCTCTAAATTCACGGCTTTGACGGTTTTCCATCGTTATATGTGTACGTATGAATAAAATCACGAGCGCAAACTCCTCCCTACTTTGGGTCGATTTTTTTATTTACAGAGGTTGGAAGGAGATTTACTAGTTATGAAAAATTTAATTGTCGTTCTCGGCTCGCTCATTGTTGCGTTTGCATTTAACTGCTTCCTCGTGCCTTTCGGTATTTTAAGCAGTGGCATTAGTGGAATTGCCATCTTACTCGGGTTACTCACACCCTTTAATACAGGGCTATTGAATCTTGTGCTCAACATTCCTTTGCTCATTCTAGGCTACTACAAACTAGGTAAAACCATTACCGTTAATACGATGGTTTGTGTCGTGTCACTCTCAGCCTTCCTATACGTAATACCTGTCGTTGCAGTGACGGATAACATCATGCTGTCTACGGTTTTCGGCGGTGGCATTGGCGGTCTTGGTGTGGGTCTTATTCTTAAGTATTCGGGAACTTCCGGCGGCTTAGACATCATTGCTATTATCGTTTCTCGCACAAGCTCTTTCAGCATTGGCCTTCTTCTAACTGGAATGAACGGCATCATTGTACTACTATCCGGATTTTTCTTCGGCTGGGAACTCGCATTATATACGATGTTATCCATCTATATCACTGGTAAAATGATCGACACCATTTTCACCGATCATGTCAAATTAACGATGCAAATTGTCACCACAAAAGGTGACTTCATCCGCAACGAGCTACTGGGATCCATCTATCGTGGCATTACGATTACAGAAGGATACGGGGGCTATACGCAAGAGAAAAAAGATATTTTAATGATGGTCGTCACACGTTACGAAACACTGCATGTGAAAAAAATTGTGCGCAAGCATGACGAAGACGCGTTTATTAATATTTATGAGACGGTCGAGGTTGATGGCAAGTTTCATGTGAATTAACTGCCGGTTCTCTTTCCCTCTCAACTATTCGGTTTCTCCGAACAGTTCATGACCTATCAAAAAATGCCCCATTCGAAACAACTCAATGTTGTTTCAAATGGGGCATTATACAATTGATTAATAAGCAGTCCATCCCGCATCTGCGGTAATAACCGTACCATTCACAAAGCTTGAATCATCCGAAGCAAGGAACAGCGCGACCTTCGCAATTTCTTCAGGCTTCCCTAGGCCTGGGTTAATTGCAAGTCCTGGTTGAATACGACCCATACCGAACTCACTGACGCCTGTCATCGAAGAGCTGATATTCGTTTCAACCGCGCCTGGCGCAACCGCATTACATCGAATGCCATTCTTCGCGTACATAAAGCCAGTATTTTTTGTAAAGCCAACCACTGCATGCTTGGAAGCTGTATATGCCGCACCAGCACGAGCTCCGTATAATCCGCCAGCAGAAGCGATATTAATAATGACACCTTGCTCTTTTGCCAAGAAGATCGGCAACACTTTACGAGTAGAACGCATCACACTTGTCGTGTTGATCGCAAAAATCCGCTCCCAATTGTCATCTTCAATATCTCCTGCAGGTTCAAAATTATCCATAATGCCGGCATTATTCACCAATACATCCACTGTGCCATACGTGCTAACAGTTGTATCAATTAGGTTCTGAATATCCTCTTCTTTCCCTACATTCGCCACGACCGTCATCGCTGCCCCGCCAGCCAATTTAATTTCTTCTACAACTGCATTGGCCGAATCGCTATTAATGTCAGATACGACTACTTTTGCTCCTTGTTGTGCATAAAGAATCGCAATTGCTTTCCCCATACCCGAACCGGCCCCTGTTACGACTGCTACTTTGTCTTGAAGTTTCATGTTAATTCCTCCTCCATCAATTTAAGTACGCTTTCACAACTACGTTAGTGAACAGATGTTGATTATCTTTCATCTATAGTATAATCAATCGTAACGACTACATTCAATCAGCAAATAACGAGTCAATCGTTGATTAGCATACAGTTTGATAGGGTTTTGTCGATTTATTACAAAAAAGAGGGTGACAGCTTTGTCTGACCAATTAACCAGTGTAGATAGAAGGATTCGAAAATCCAAAGCTGCGCTGAAAGAAGCACTTCTATCCTTAATGCAAACAAAGGATTTCAAAAAAATTTCCATCACAGACATTGTGCAGCTAGCCGACCTCAATCGCGGAACATTTTATAAACATTACCAATATAAAGAAGAGTTGTTGGAGGAAATAATTGATGATGTCATGAAAGGCTTAACTGAATCATACCGTGCTCCCTATGACGAGATAGAAAACTTTGATGTGAGCCAACTGACCGCTTCAGCCATTAAAATATTTCAGCACGTAACGACATACGCCAACTTTTATACATTACTCGGGAGGTCAAATAGTTTAACAGGGTTCCAGACCCGAATCTGCGACGAACTAACGCAACTTCTCTTTCAAGATCTATCCCAATCGCATACACCCCTCAATCCTAAAATCAATCCTAAAATGTTGGCCAGCTATCAAGCATACGCCATCTGGGGAATGATTATTGAATGGATTGATAGTGAATTTCTTTATACATCGGACTATATGGCCGAGCAATTACTTGCAATTATTCAGCGGATTCCTAATCATTCATTCCAGAAGGAGCAATGATCATATGACAACAAACATTTACGTAAACAACAATAAATTCATAGTAGGAATGACCATGAAAGACGGCACTGAGCTCGAGCACAACAACATGGCGCTTCACGCCTGCAAAAACCTTGATTACATTGTAGAAAACCGTAAGAAACTCGCTGCATCCTTGCACTACGAGCTGAACGATTTCGTTTGCGCCAATCAAACCCACAGCGACAATTTCCACCGTGTAACGTTCGCCGACAAAGGACGAGGGGCGAAGCAAATGGATACCGCCATTGCAGATACAGACGCCCTCTACACCTATGAGCCCAATCTCGTATTATGTAGCTTCACCGCCGATTGTGTTCCCGTGATTTTTTATAATGAGGTGAGTGGACTTGTCGGTGTTGTCCATTCTGGTTGGCAAGGCACCGTCAAAGAAATTACCATGAAGCTTTTTAGGCATTTAACACAAGTTGAACAATGTAATCCAAGTGATTTCCATATCCAGATTGGCGCAGCGCTCAGTCAAGAAAAGTTTGAAGTTGATGAAGATGTTTATGTGAAATTCAAGAACCTTGGCTATGCAGATGAATTTATATATCTTCATGAGGGCACAGCTAAATATCATATTGATAATCAACTAACCGTGAAAAGACAATGTGAGTTGGCCGGGATTCCGACGGAACAGATTACGATTGATCGGACTTGTACATATCTTAGTCCGAACGGTTTTTCTTATCGTGAACATAAGCAATGTGGAAGACATTTGAGTTTCGCTGTGAGAAAAGGGGTTTTGTAATATCGCCAGTTTTTCATGCGAAGTGATTGATAATCGGCACGAATAATTTTATAATCATAGAGGACCGTTCAGTTTAATCCACAATGCTTCTAGCCGTCCTCTATGATTATTTTTAACTTCCGCAAGATGGTAATCCAACTTCTACATGACTGCCTCTGCTTGACACAAGGGATTGTCTTCATATTTATTATTTTTCATCATAGCGCGTGATTTAGAGGGGTATAATGTCATTCACTATGCATTGCCGTGTTACGAATTTCCAAAAACGTGTTACTAATTAATAAATATAAAGGGGTTTAGGTATGCAAGACTCAACGTTAAAAAGATTTGGTATTTCAATGGAGGGAAGCTTACTTCGAAAGTTTGACCATTTAGTCACACAAAAGGGCTATGAAAACCGTTCCGAGGCGATTAGAGATCTTGTCCGAGAGGCGATTATTCAACAAACATGGGAAGACGGAGAACAAATCATTGCAGGAAGTATTCTTTTGTTTTATGACCATCACCAACGCAATTTACTTGAAGAAATGACGAAAATCCAACATAGTGTGCACGATGTAATCCTTGCTACAACACACTTCCATTTGAACCATGATAGCTGCCTTGAGCTGATTGTTGTCAAAGGGAAAGCAAGAGATATTCAGGAGCTCAGTCATAAGCTGACGAGTTTGAAAGGTGTTTCCTATGGGAATTTCACAGTCGCACCTGTAGAACAAATTTAACTTAATTCAGCTACAGGTACATTTGCTGAATAAGGAGGAATGAAGTTCAATTCCTCCCTGTTAAGCCCCCGGCGGTTGTGACAGGATTTTAGATTAATAATATGCTTAGAGGAAGTGTACGTTTTGACAAAGAAATTTTTGGGATTCATAGGAATAGCTACTTTAGCTATATCAATTATGTTAGTAGGATGTTCATCATCTAAAACAAGTGATAAAAATAAAAACAATGACGAGAGACCAAAGGACGAGCTTGTACTCGCTTTCGGTTCTGAGCCGGAAACGGGATTTGATCCAATCACCGGATGGGGGCGTTACGGGTCACCTCTCTTCCAAAGTACACTGTTAAAAAGAGATAATCAATTGGCCATCGTTAATGATCTTGCGGAAGACTATGAGGTGACTCAAAATGGAACGGTCTGGACTGTTACATTACGCAATGATGTCCAATTTTCAGACGGTGAGCCTTTGACAGCAAAAGATGTGCAATTTACTTTTGAAAAAGCTGCCGACAGTGGATCGGTTGTCGATTTACATGTATTAGAGAAAGTTGAAGCGTTGAATGATACGACAGTGGAATTCACGTTAAAGGAAGCACAATCTACATTTATCAATACATTGGTTGCAACGGGAATTGTACCACAGCATGCATATAGCGAAGAGTATGCGGAGAATCCGATCGGATCAGGTCCTTATGAACTCGTTCAATGGGATAAAGGGCAACAGATGATTGTGAAGGCGAATCCTAGCTACTATAGCAAAAAGCCGTTTTTCCAAAAAATAACCTTTGTATTCTTAAATGAAGATGCTGCGTTTGCTGCGGCTCAAGCAGGTACAGTCGACCTCGCCGCTATCCCAGCTGCATTTACAAATAAGAAAGTGCCAGGCATGGAATTAGAAACTGTTAAAACTGTTGATAATCGGGGAATCGTATTTCCATTTGTAAAGTCGGGCGAGTTTACAAATGACGGCTTCCCAATTGGCAATAATGTAACAGCGGACGCTGCGATTCGACACGCAATCGATATTGCGGTTGACCGACAAGCGTTAATTGACGGGGTATTAGAAGGGTACGGAACACCAGCTTATACATCTGTTGACGGACTTCCTTGGTGGAATCCGGATACGGTCATTGAAGATGCAGATATGGACGGGGCTCGCAAACTGTTGGAAGAAGCAGGATGGAAAGATAGCGATGGAGATGGAGTTCTTGAAAAAGGCTCTCTGAAAGCAGAGTTCAATCTTTATTATCCAGCAAGTGATACGACTAGACAATCCCTTGCTATTTCAGTTGCAGATATGATAAAACCACTTGGTATCAACATTAAAGTAGAAGGTGCAAGCTGGGATATCATCGGTCAGAAAATGTATTCAGAGGCTGTACTGATGGGCTGGGGAAGCCATGATCCACACGAATTATACAACATCTATAGTAGCGATAATGCCGGTGTGGAGTACAATAATACCGGATATTATAAAAATGACACAGTAGATGCGTACTTTAAGAAAGCACTTCGAGCGAATAGCGAAGAAGAAGCCATTGAGTTTTGGAAAAAAGCGCAATGGGATGGCAAGACTGGTTTGAGTGGAAAAGGTGATGCGGCATGGTCGTGGCTGGTGAACATCGACCATTTGTACTTAGTGAAAGAAGGTCTTGATATCGGGGAGCAGCGGATCCATGTCCATGGGCATGGTTGGCCCGCTACAGACAACATAGTCGATTGGAAATGGAGTCAATAATGTGAATAAAAGTTTTGGTGCTAGGGTCGGAGTCTTTCTGTTGATGAAAGGTTTAAGAATGCTAACATTATTGTTTGCGATTTGCTTAATTTCGTTTTTATTAATCAAGAACTCTCCGGTTGATCCGATTCAGGCCTACATTGGTGCTGATATGCTAAAGGTTGGACCTGAACAGCGAGAGAAAATTGCTGAGTATTGGGGGCTCAATCAGCCCGTTATGGTACAGTTTTTTAGTTGGCTGTCTGCTTTACTTGCAGGTGATTTAGGAAACTCAATGATTTTCCGTCGTCCAGTGTCTGAAATCATCGGGGAGCGATTTTTGAACTCGCTGGTCTTGATGCTGACCGCTTGGGTATTGTCGGGAGTTATCGGTTTTGTCATGGGCGTTGTGTCTGCCATGAAAAAGGGCACTTGGATGGATCGAATTATTAAATGGTATTGTTACACACTTGCGTCGACACCTACCTTTTGGATGGGCCTTCTCATGCTAATTGTTTTTGCAGTGTGGCTCGGTTGGTTCCCAATCGGGTTGGGTGTTCCAGCAGGAGTTCTTGCGGAAGATGTCACGTTAGCAGACCGAATCCAACACCTCATACTTCCAGCGATGACACTTAGCATTCTTGGTGTTGCGAATGTAGCTTTGCATACGCGCCAAAAGCTAATCGAAGTTCTTGCGAGTGACTATGTGCTATTCGCGAGGGCGCGAGGTGAACGGGGGTTTCTCCTGTTTTGGAGACATGGTTTACGGAATGTTGCTTTGCCTGCCATCACCTTACAATTTGCCGCTTTTAGTGAATTGTTTGGGGGAGCCGTGCTGGCGGAGCAAGTATTCTCTTATCCAGGTCTTGGACAAGCAACCGTTGAGGCAGGCTTAAGAGGAGACGTGCCTCTTTTACTAGGATTAGTCCTATTTAGTACGATTTTTGTTTTTGCAGGAAATTTAATTGCCGATATGATCTACTATGTTGTAGATCCGAGAACGAGGGAGAGTCGAACGCTATGATTCCAAGCCTCAAAGTAGGAAAGATGAAAAGATTTTATCTGAATCGAAGACAGCGAACGCTGCTGACGATTGTAGTTGCAACAGTTATCTTACTAAGTGTTGTAGTAGGCGGTACATTGCTTGATCCAGAAAGGATTGCTACAAATCTAAATGCCCGAAATTTAGCCCCCTCACTAGCCCATTTTTTCGGTACAGATTGGTTAGGTAGAGATATGTTTACCCGTACAATTATGGGACTTTCCTTAAGTATGGGCGTAGGGTTGCTTGGAGCAATTGGCAGTACGTCAATTGCTCTTATCCTTGGTATGGCTGCAGCAACAATGGGGAAAATGGCAGATCGTTTCATTACGTGGCTCATTGACCTTTTTTTAAGTGTGCCACATCTTGTAACGCTGATTTTGATTGCCTTTACATTGGGTGGTGGATTTAAAGGGATTGTAATTGGGCTTATGCTAACGCATTGGCCAAGTCTTGCACGGGTTATTAGAGCAGAAGTTATGCAAATTCGTTCAGCTGAATATGTGCAGATTTCTCAGCAGATGGGGAAATCCCGTTGGTGGATTGCTGGACATCATATTTTTCCCCATTTGATTCCCCAATTGTTAATTGGGTTCATGTTGATGTTTCCTCATGTGATTTTACATGAGGCTGCAGTTACATTTTTAGGCTTGGGGTTATCGCCTCACGAGCCAGCCATTGGAATAATTTTGTCAGAATCCATGAAGTATTTGTCTTCGGGTATGTGGTGGCTCGCCTTTTTCCCAGGACTTTGCTTACTAATTATCGTACGAACATTTGAGACGGTTGGAGAAAGTTTCCGAATGCTTATAGATCCTACTAAAGCTAATGAAAAGTAAGACAGGAAGAGAGTAGGATGATGAAATACAGATCGTCCTATTCGTTTGCTGAGGAGGTAACGAATGTCAATCCTTGAAGTGGAAAATTTATCGATATCATTTAATCAATATACAGGTGGTTTGAAACAGGAAAGTGTGAATGTCATTTCAAGTTTAAATGTTACGCTTGAAGAAGGTGAAATTCTAGCGGTTGTGGGAGCCAGTGGTTCTGGGAAGAGCTTGTTGGCCCACGCCATTCTTGGAATACTGCCAAACAATTCAACTGTCAGTGGGACAATAACATATGATAGAGAGGTGCTTACTGCTGCACGGCAAGCGTCATTACGCGGGAAGGACATTGCACTTATTCCTCAATCGGTAAACTATTTGGATCCACTGATGCGTGTAGGGAACCAAGTCCGGACTTCTGTAAAGGATCGAGATGCAATTGCAGCACAACGAGCAGTTTTTGAGCGGCTTCACTTACAATCGAATGTAGAGAGCATGTATCCGTTTCAGCTTTCAGGAGGTATGGCGCGAAGAACGCTTCTATCCACTGCAATTGTCAGTGGAGCAAAGGTGATTATTGCAGATGAGCCTACACCGGGACTAGATCCTGTTGTCATCAAAGAAGCGTTGAGCAATTTCAGGGAATTTGCAGACAATGGATGTGCAGTCATGCTCATCACGCATGATATTGAATCCGCTTTAACAATTGCCGATAAAATTGCTGTGTTTTATGCGGGTACCACCGTGGAGATAGCCTCTGTCGATGACTTTGCTGGCGATGGTGAGGCATTGCGTCATCCTTATAGTAAGGCGTTATGGAGAGCGTTGCCACAAAATGATTTTATACCCATTCCGGGTTCACAACCTCATCCAAATGCATTACCATCGGGTTGCCTATTTACACCTCGTTGTCCTATGGCAACTCCTGAATGTAGTCAGGCACAACCGGACATGCGTAACCTTCGGAATGGAATGGTGAGGTGTATCCATGCAACTTGAAGCAAAAAATATCGGATTCCGCTATGGCAATGGACCTTGGTTATTTCGAGGCGTCAATTTAACGATTGAACCAGGCGAAATTGTGGGACTCACAGCCCCTAGCGGACGCGGTAAAACAACATTATGTCGGATTTTAGCAGGATTTGAAAAACCGCTAGAAGGAAGCATCACCATAAATGGTTTACCGGTATCCAAAAAAGGATTTCATCCCGTGCAGCTAGTCTTTCAGCATCCGGAAAAAGCAGTAAATCCACGCTGGAAAATGGAAAAGGTTTTGAATGAAGTAGGCAAGCCTGATCCTGAGCTGTTAGATTTATTGGGCATTGAGCAGGAATGGTTGACCCGTTGGCCAAACGAGCTATCTGGCGGAGAGTTACAACGCTTTTGTGTAGCGAGAGCATTGGGCTCCAATACTCGCTTTTTAATAGCAGATGAAATGACAACAATGCTAGACGCGATTACACAGGCACAAATTTGGCAGGCTGTTCTTGAAATCGCCAAAAAGAGAGAGATGGGAATTATCATAGTCAGCCATGAAGAGAAGTTGATGCAAAGATTATGCCACCGTGTGATTGAGTTGGATCATTCCAATTCATAATTGAAGGTTTACGGTTATTTTTTACTTATTTGCAGTGTCAAAGCTACAGATGAATAGTATTGCAAGCCTGATTTCTCCTTTAACCAAGAGGAGAAATCAGGCTTTTTTATGCTAGTTGTTCAAGTCGATTCATGCATAGAATAAGCTGTTCAGTAAAGAATGAATGGAGGTCAAAAAATAAGGGAGAGCAAATGATGACAACCACCTATAAAGGGACAAATAAATTGATTATAGGGATTGTGTTTGGTGTATTAACATTTTGGCTTTTTGCTCAAGCAATGGTCAACGTAGTCCCCGCGGTTCAAAAGGATCTGGGTGTTTCTTCAGGGACATTAAACATCGCCATTAGTTTAACAGCACTTTTTTCGGGGATTTTTATCGTCGCGGCAGGTGGTCTTGCCGATAAAATAGGGCGGAAGAAAATAACGAATATCGGACTGCTCTTAAGTATCGTTGGTTCACTTTGTTTAGTGTTAGCAAATGGGGCAATATTACTCATTATCGGTCGGATCATTCAAGGTTTGTCGGCTGCTTGTATTATGCCTGCAACGATTGCCTTGGTGAAAGAGTATTTTGAAGGGGCTGAACGTCAGCGAGCACTTAGTTACTGGTCAATTGGTTCTTGGGGTGGTTCTGGTGTTTGTTCATTATTAGGTGGAGCGATTGCAACCTATATGGGATGGAAATGGATTTTCATCTTCTCGATTATCTTTGCCATTCTTGCTTTATGGTTAATAAAAGACACACCTGAGAGTAAGGCAAAACAAACGGGTGATTCGAGGTTTGATTTTAGCGGTCTACTTGTTTTCATTGTAGCCATGTTAGCCTTAAATATTTTTATTACGCAAGGTGCTGAAATAGGTTGGACAAACTGGAGAACTATCGTACTGTTAGTTGTCGCAGTCATTGGGGCGATTATCTTTATAAAAGTTGAGAGTGGTAAATCGAATGCGCTCATCGATTTTGGATTATTTAAAAACACGCCATACACCGGTGCAACCGTTTCAAACTTCTTGCTCAATGCTGTTGCCGGAACGCTTGTCGTTGCGAATACATATGTACAAGAAGGAAGGGGTTTTACATCTTTTCAATCGGGTATGCTTTCTATAGGTTATCTCATTGCCGTACTTGCCATGATTCGTGTTGGGGAAAAGATTCTTCAAAAAATTGGGGCGAAGAAACCAATGCTTTGGGGTACAACGTTGACGCTGATCGGTGTTGGGGTGATGGGCTTAACATTCTTACCGGATGTTGCTTATACAGTTGTTGTATTTATAGGATTCGCTTTGTTTGGTTTGGGATTAGGGATCTATGCAACACCCTCTACAGACACCGCGGTTTCGAATGCACCTAACGATAAAATTGGAGCAGCATCAGGGATTTATAAGATGGCAAGTTCCCTCGGCTCTGCTTTTGGAGTCGCCATTTCCGCGACTGTCTATGCGATGATTGCAAACAAGGCGGGCGTAGATGCAGCGGCAACTGGAGGTATTATTGCCAATGTAATTTTCGCGGTGATTGCATTATTGTCCATTATCTTCATGGTCCCAAATAATGCCGGTAAAAGTGATGCTAAATAAGGGGTGATTTTGATATGAAAGAAAAATTAATGGAAATGTTGGATGAACGTAAAGATGAAATGATTCAAATTCGGCGTTTTTTACATGAACATCCTGAATTATCGTTTCAAGAAGAACAAACAGCCCAATATATTGCGGACTTTTACAAAGGAAAAGACGTCGATGTCCAAACAAACGTCGGGAACGGTTTTGGAATTATTGTAACAATCGTAGGTGGAAAACCTGGAAAAACAATTGGATTGCGCGCAGATTTTGACGCTCTTCCAATTGTGGAAGAAACGCCCGTGCCGTTCAAGTCGAAAAATGAAGGTGTCATGCACGCATGTGGACATGATGGTCATACAGCTTACTTGTTAGTGCTTGCCGATTGTTTAATTCAACTGAAATCAGAACTAGCGGGAACGATTAAAATCATTCATCAGCATGCTGAAGAGGTTCCACCAGGTGGAGCAAAAAGCATTGTCGAATCCGGACTGCTAGATGATCTGGATGAGGTGTATGGCATTCACTTATTACCCATCGCTCCTGCTGGAGTGGTTGCTTACAATAAGGGCTACGCTTTCAACGGACGGGCATATATGAAATTGAAAATACAAGGCAGAGGGGGGCACGGTTCTTCACCGCATTTAGCAAATGATGCAATTGTTGCAGGTGCTCACTTTGTAACTGCAGTTCAAACCATCATCAGCCGCAGATTAAGTCCATTTGACATCGGCGTCGTTACAATCGGTTCCTTTGACGGAGCTGGTACATTTAATGTCATTAAAGATAGCGTAACGCTAGAAGGTGATATCCGTTATATGACTGTTGAAACGAAAGAAACGATTGAACGAGAAATAAAACGTCTTGTCAAAGGAATTGAAGTAGAGTTCGGTGTCAGCTGTGAACTTATGTACGTGCCGGATTATCCGCCCTTATACAACAATCCTGAGCTGACCGAAAAAGTGGCTGAAGCACTAAGAAATGCGGATGTGAAAGAAATTACAGAGGTCAAAGAAGTACCACCAATGGCGCCTTCCGAGGATTTTGCTTATTATGCTGAAAAATTCCCTGCTTGTTTCTTTTATATTGCGTGTTCACCAAAAGGCGTTGAAAACCCCTATTTCAATCACCATCCGAAATTTGATATCGACGAAGATGCACTCTTAGTTGCAGCAAAAGCTGTTGGGCAGGTTGTGTGTAGTGTGCAGGGATAAGCCGGTTTCTTTTGGGAAGTCAATATTTGAATAAAATAAGACGTCTGGTTCTCAAACAACTCTTACTTGTTTAGACCCAGACACCTTATTTATTTGACACTTGATCAAAGATTTTGTTATCTTACGGTGTCCATTGGTCATGAATAATACCAACAAGTGCACGGTCATCTCCGATTTTCTTAAAGACGAGACGTAGGCTGCGCCAATCCATCCCTTCAACAGCAGGATCGACGCCGTCAATATGATAATCAACAAAGTCATAAGCATCTTTCGGATACACTTCATTCACATTGTAAATCATGGCGCCTTGCCCAATGCCCTCATTTACTGCAATTTCAGCATCCTCCATGAAATCTGCATCATATACGAATGTCTCATGGTATTCGCTGTATGGCATCTTGATTAACGTGTCTGAACCAGGAAATGACCGCCATAAGTGTTCTGTAGGATCCTTCATCAAACCCTTTAGCTCATCCCTGGAAAATATAAGATCCGACTCCGTATCCACATATCCGTATGGTGAAAACCGAACACCTTCATTTGGATCTGCCCAAGCTGCGAGTGTGTTTAGATCACCATTCTTAAGCGCTCTTACGACTGTTGTGCCTGCTTCCAATACAGTTGGCGGCACCCCTTCCTCCACTTCACTTGGCTGTTCCTGTTCAGGTTCAGATTCTTGCTCCTGTTCTTCTTGTTCCTCTGATTGTTCAATTGGAGAGTCTGGAGTAGCCTTTGGTGTTCCAGTACAGGCGACAAGTAGTAGCATTAGCAAACCTAGAACAATCCATCTAACATGTTTAAACGAATACATGAATACCAGCCTCTTTTCCAATTATTTTATCTTTTGATTACAGTCACAAGAATGCACCACTGCATTTACCAATGAGATGACAATTAGACTTTTGCACTTTAATAATCGCGCTTGTTCTTGAAGAACGATTTGGTGAACGTTATGATTTTTCACCAGTATGCCGATCACTGTTTATCTTACTGCTAATCAGCTCATCAATCACTTTTTCCACAAATTTCTCCTCTTCTTTGTTAAAAGCACTAGGAAATAAATAAGGGTTAGGCTCTACGAAAGAACCTTCACTATTCATGAGCTGTTTCCTATCTTCATCATCTAAAAGGGGTTCGACCATAGGCTTCATAAACGATATCATGGCTTCGGTATGTTTAAGCACTTCAGGATCATTAGGTGTTTTTCCTTCTTGAATGAATCGCTTCATTTTACTAGTCCACACGGTCATTTCCTTATCCAATTCTAGTTGCGCCGTATGCGAGTGTAACTTATTATACACCGAGTCGGTCGCATGCTCATTGGTCCAGCGGTTTCGTGCCTCTTCATTTTTCAATGCATGAATGAGTACTATCAGTGAATCAGGATCGACGGCTTCTGATTCTGAAACAGTTCTTTGAACGCGGTCAATGGTTTGTAAAACTGTTT
Source organism: Sporosarcina beigongshangi (assembly GCF_033485195.1). Classification (NCBI taxonomy): domain Bacteria; kingdom Bacillati; phylum Bacillota; class Bacilli; order Caryophanales; family Caryophanaceae; genus Sporosarcina; species Sporosarcina beigongshangi. The sequence goes on along the minus strand of NZ_JAWLIR010000056.1, from coordinate 9,490 downwards.
CAATCTGCACCTTTTTTTCTTCCAGCATATTTGCCTGAGTTTCCAGTGTCTTCAAAAAATCCTGTTCAGGCTGCTTGAGATGTTCAGAAATATCTACCAACGGCAAATCCAAAAATTTTAGTACAGCTATTTTTTGAAGCTGTACAATGGATTTGTTGTTATACTTCCGATGTCCATGTTCCGTGTACTCCGAAGGTTTCAACAGCCCAATCTGATCGTAGTGACGCAGTGTACGTTCAGTAATTCCTGTCAGTTTTGCAAATTCTCCAATAGAGTATTCTTTCTCCATTGTTATTCACTTCCTTTCAGTTTGAACTATATCACTTGACGTTACGTCAACCGCAAGGGCTTTTTTGATTTCAATTTTAGTAGTGTAGTAATAGAAAAAAAATCCAAGTAAACATCTTCAATTTTCTGCCCTAATCGTTGAAGACAGTTCATGTTGATAATCAATCCAGGATGTAAGATTGTCATTACCTATTACTTATTGGTACATGTTTTGTTAATCAGTGGTAAAAAGTATGCCGGCGTTGATACATTTCATTGGCTGGAATCATCTTTTAATGAAAACGAAGAAGTTCAACTTTATGCTATTATCCCTCGACAAAGTTACAAATTAAGGAATACGTTTATCATTAATTATAGTATGTGGAAATCGAGAAAGCGAGTATGGACTGATCTGAAGAATTTCACGAATAACGGAATGCCATCGCTAGAGATTGTGCGATCTTTTCAATGTTACTATAGCAGTAGATTTCCTATTAAAGCGGAGTTAGCCTACAATGAAGAAAATGAAAAACTTAAGAAATGAGGGATTCATATGATGTGCGGATCAAAATGCTTCCTTGTGGAAATGGAACTAAACGGAACAAGAGAGTTCAAACAAGTCACTGCGAGAACTCCAGTCGGTGCAAGGAAAGTAATCAGGGGAGAATACGGAGTAGACGCCGAGATAGTATCAGTGAAAGAGGCGAAACGAAATCATTAATTTAATCGCTTCATACAACAAGGTAGACATAAAATAACCCCCATAAACTTTACGACACCTACGGGGGCATTGTCATATAGGATTACTCTTCCACAATCTCCTGGACATCGTTCAATTGCTGCTTCATCAGGTCTAACTGTTCTTTGTTTTGCTCGACCGAATTCGGCTGCTCCTTATGTTGTTCTACATTCGAAAATGCCTTTTCTGCACGTGAAATCGAATTGAAAGCATGCTCAACTGCTATCTCCTCTGGATGTGACATCGCTTGCTTCACCGCACGATCCGCCTTTTGAACAGAGTTGCTTAAAAAAGTGTTTGGATTATCCTTTTTCCAACTTGTGTCCGAGCGCTTAGCCATTTATATCTCTTCCCTTCCTGCAAATAAGATAAGTTACGGTGAGCCTAGTATTGTAAAATATCCTAAAAGTATGCATGGAGGAGCCTATTTCAATTTTTTAATAAGTAGCTCTTTCAAAGCCAACTAAACAAATATGGATTATAATCATCATATAATCTTACTTTCATTTTCAACGACATGAGGAGGCGCAATACTATGCATTTATTCGTGAAAACAGCACGTCAAAAAGAATGGCTACAAAAACTATATGACAAAGAAGCCGCATTCAAAAAAGGAGCAGCCGAAATTGATGAGTTATCCATCTTTCCAAAAGATAATATTCAATCGTTGGTGGATATCGGTTATACCAGCAGTACGCTTCCAACAGCCTATGGTGGTGCAGGATTAACCATCTATGACATGGTGCTTCTCCAAGAAACACTTGCTAGTTTCGACGCAAACACAGCCCTTTCCATCGGCTGGAACCTCGGGGTAATTGGCGAGCTTTTCGAGAAAAAACTTTGGACGGACGACAACTTAGACTTTTTAGCCAAGGAAGTACTAAACGGAGCGTTGATAAATCGTTCAGCAAGTGAAGCACAAACAGGAAGTCCGACGCGAGGTGGGCGCCCTGGAACAACTGCCATCCAGAAAGATGGGGCTTGGGTTCTATCAGGACGTAAAATTTTCACAACCGCCTCCCCCGTTCTCACCTATTTTCTAACATCTGCCTGGATTGAAGAACAACAAAAGATTGGCTTCTTTCTGCTGCATAAGGATTTAGAATGGCTCACCATTGAAGAAACGTGGGATGTGATTTCCATGCGTGGAACCGCAAGTCATGATCTAGTGCTCGATAACGTCATCGTCGATGCTTCCAAGCTTGTTGAACTTCCAGATGCACCAAGTGGCGGGACAATGAACGCTTGGCTTCTTCACATTCCCGCCTGTTATCTCGGTATCGCACAAGCTGCGCGTGATTACGCCGTCCACTTCGCCAATAACCATAAGCCAAACAGTCTAAACGGCCCCATCAGCCAATTACCGAACGTTCAACAGCTCATCGGGGAAATGGATTTAGCGTTAACACAAGCAAGACATCTGATATATAGCGTCGCAGAAGTGTATGACGATAAATCTCGCAGACATCTACTGTCCAATGAGATGGGCGTCGTCAAACATACCGTCACCAACTCGGCTGTGACGATTGTCGATAAAGCGATGCGAATTGTCGGCGCCAAAAGTCTGCAGCGCAGCAATCCTTTACAACGACACTACCGCGATGTCCGAGCAGGTTTACATAATCCCCCAATGGATGACATGACCATCAAAAAGTTGGCATTGTCTGCCATTGAACAAGACAAGGACACGAAACTCCCATAGCAGCAATCCCTTATGGAATAAAAATACCACGTTCTAAACGATGAATCGGTTTAGGACGTGGTACTTTTTCACGTAAAGGACTTCTTTACAGTTAAAGAGATGCTAAGTGGCAACTACTCTTCCAGTTCTTCTGGAAGCAGCGTAAACCCTTCAATCACAGTGTCTTCCTCCACCTCAATCAAGATACAACGTTTGCCATTGACAGTGACCTGTCGCACATATCTCAAGTCTTGCGGGCTAATCGCAATATTTGCCACTTTCGTTTCAATCTTGATGGACTTGGATGTGTAACTTGGAATGATATGGCTTGCCTGCATTTCATAGGTTTTGTCTTCAATTACAGTCTGAAATGCCCTCTCCACTTTTTCCGAGCTGACATCTTTCACACCACTCGCCTTCAGCACACGTTCCACCTCTTTCGTGTCCAGAACAGGAAGGTATTCCTCTTCACCTTCATCTTCTACAACCAACATACTGTTGATTTCATCATAGACACTGGCAAGGGTTTTGGTACTCACTTCATTCCCAACTACTTCTTTTATAATTTCTTCAAAGACCGCTTTATCATCATCAGCAGTCATCACCTCTTCACCGTCCAACACACTCTCGACAAACTCGTAATTCGGCTTATTCGCTTTACCCGCAGCATACAAGATGTGATTGACATCTGCCGCATTGTCCGTAAAGACTGGGAACAAAAATCCACCGATTGGAGATGTTAAATTGATAATCGGATCGAGCATGTCCTGCGACTTAAATTCCTTCTCATTGAAATCAAATACAAGTGATCGTTTCGGCAGCTCAGTCTGATTCATACTGCAGAGAATGAACGGGTTCTTGTACACTTCATCCCGTTTGGCGACTTCCTCTTCCTCATGATTCCTTTTCGTCGGTTTAAAATAAGTCCCGCGAATGAAAGTCACAACGATGTCCTTTTCATATTGAACGTCCTGCACCATCTTTTCAGCGATGCTTTGCATATTCTCTTTCCAATCTTCTACCTCAGCCGTTTGGAGTCCCTCATATAAAAGTCGTTGCGTATGGTCCGTTTGCTCCTCCTCTTGCTGTCGAAACTTCACCTCAAATAGCTTCAACCCCAGTTTTCCACCCAACACTTTTTTAAAATTGTTCAGAAACAACTCCTGCTGCTCCCTATCCAAAAGGGAAAATGGCTGACTTTCCTCATGATAAAATTCACTGCTCTCCTGCCTAATATACACTTTGTAAATTTCAGTAATCGTCAGTAAATCCGTATCCAACTTAAATTGCTTGCGAATCGCTGCAATATCCTTCTTGTTCATCTCAACTTCAACTCCCAACTAGCATATCGAACCTAAAACTCACGTTTTGAACGTAAAAAAGAGCGTCAAAGCTTTCATTCTGCATTTGACACCCTCTTATTATAGCAATGTTTTGGATGTTGAGCGTCTAAAATCGGGCACCCTGTTCTCACATACTTCGGAATCAAATCAGTACCTCCACTTTATTCATTGACCCGTCTCAGAATCTAGTTAATATACAAGCCATTCTGCTTAATTTATACTGGGTATGCAACGTAAGGACTGAATGAAGGTCAAGGGGAATACCCCATATTCGACAAAAAGGGAGGAAACCAAAGTGGAAATTGGTGTAACGACGTTTGTTGAAACAACCCCGGATGTAGAGACGGGTCAAGTGACGAGCCATGCGGAGCGGATACGTGAAGTGGTGGAGGAAATTGTGCTAGCGGATCAGGTAGGATTGGATGTGTTCGGAGTAGGTGAGCATCATCGTGCGGATTTCGCTTGTTCTGCGCCAACTGTTTTGCTCGCGGCAGCGGCAGCACGGACGAAAAACATTCAATTGACAAGTGCCGTATCCGTCCTTTCATCAGATGATCCGGTACGTTTATATCAACAATTTTCAACAATTGATGCCATTTCAAATGGACGTGCGGAAATCATGGCAGGTCGCGGTTCATTTATTGAATCGTTTCCCCTTTTTGGCTATGACTTACAGGATTATGACGAATTATTTGATGAGAAACTAGAGTTATTACTGAAAATTAATGAATCGGAAAAAGTGACTTGGAATGGAAATCATCGTCCATCGATTTCGAATCTAGGCGTTTACCCTCGGCCTGAACAAGAGCGCCTACCCATTTGGATTGCAAGCGGCGGCACGCCACAATCTGCAGTGCGTGCAGGAATTCTTGGATTGCCACTAGTACTCGCGATTATAGGGGGCAGTCCGTTACAGTTTGCGCAGGTCGTTGATTTGTATAAGCAAGCTGCTAAACAGGCGGGACATGACGTTTCGAAACTAAAAGTCGCTTCGCATTCGCATGGTTTTGTTGGAGAAACAACAGCTGAGGCAAAAGACCAGTTTTTCCCGTCCACTGCGCAAGCGATGAATGTGTTAGGCAGAGAACGTGGGTGGGGACCATATACACGGAACACCTTTGAGGCGGCAAGTAGCTTGGAAGGCGCATTGTATGTAGGAGACGCAGAGACAGTAGCGGAAAAAATCATTTTCCTTCGTAAAAATGTCGGAGTTGAACGTTTCATGCTCCATGTTCCAGTCGGGTCTATGCCACATGACGAAGTATTACGGGCGATTGAGCTGTTAGGTACAAAAGTAGCGCCAATCGTAAAGGCTGAAATTAAGCGATGGGAAGCGGAAACAGAAAATACACTATAAATCATGCTAAAAAAGTGCCTGGTTCTATTATTTTAGAATCAGGCACTTTAAGTTTGAGTTTACTCGGATTTTTTCGTGAATTTACTGTATTGCGGAATCTAATTTTTGTGTCCAAGCTAACTTTGTCCTTTTTCATATACTATTGAAAAAGGAGGTGAAATCATGAGTAATCATGAGCATAGCTCTTTACGTAAAGATAAAGAAAAAATAGAATCAGCACACCTAGAATGTATTGACCGTGCTTATCGTATTCCCATATTTTTAAGTACGACAACGCATTTAAATGACAACCAGCAGCGGTTTCTAAACCGTTTAATTTTAGAGATTGAGAATGCTTTGCTTTTTCCGCGTACATTACCCTTAAGCGAAAGTTATCCCGAATCCATTTTAACTGATATTCGCCGGTTAGTTTCATCAAGCTATGGAATGTTGGCAGCAAACTTTCGTCGTTTTAAAATTGAAACTGTTGACGTCAATACAGGCCCCGTTCCACCGCCCACTCCGGTCTGGCAAGGATCCGTTTATTCACAAGTAGAGCCTTCCATGGCTTTTCAATTTGGACTACCCTTATTATTAGTAAGAGAGGAAGATACTGACGCAAATAATGGCATTTGGGCAGGAGGAATTGCCCCGCTCAACCTATTTATAGTTTGGCATTCTGAAACACAGACTGTTGAGCAATTCTTTAAAACACCCGAATGGAGATCAGCCTTTGCAAATTGGTCTGCACAAGTCAGAAATGCTTTTTATATTCAGACAGAGCCTACGTTTAGGTATAGATGTGAATGATACGCATGTGCTTTGGTATCCAGTCGCGAGTCGTTAGTTGTAAAATAAAATAAGATGCTTGGTTCCCAACACGATATTACTTGTTGAAAACCAGACATCTTATTTGTTTACGAGTTGATTCAATTCTCAAGTAACGAACGTTCCGAGCTTTCGTGTATTGTAGGGATCGCCTTTTTCCTAAAGTAAAAAATGATGCCCATTAAACACGCAAGAACAAAGGTACATAATACAAGTGCCCATAGCGTAACGCTGATTGGGTGGCGATCGATTAGTTCGCCAGCAATTCTTGGCAGGAATGCGCCGCCTAATCCCCCCATTGCCATCAATATGCTTGTTGTCCATTCCTCTAATCCTTTAGACGTTTCATTCACAATCAAGAGGCCCATGGAGAAAACGCCACCCATTAATAGACCCGTTAAAAATATGGAGATAAAGCTAAATGTGACTGAGGTTGAATAAGCAAACATCAAAATGGTGAAAAACTGACCTATACAGCAAATCACAAAGAGCTTGCTATAGCCTATTCGATCGATGATACCTGTCATACTAATACGCCCAATGGTCATCGCTGCCCAAAAGACTGTAATGCTCAAAGCCAGCGTGGAAGCGTCTAAACTCGTTGTTTTGCTCAAAATGGTTGGCAAGTAGTTCGGCAACACCATTTCAGTTCCCACATACATAAAGAAAAACACCGCACCCGTCGCAATAATCGGCAACTGCCTTTTAGAATAACGTTTTTTCGCTGGTTTATGCCCGTCTTCAGGTAAAACTTTCGGTTGCCTTTTTAAAACTGAATCCAATTCTCCAAACGGAAGAAGTAACCAGAGTAGCATAATGACCGAAGCAAACACGGCTACAAATGTAAACGAAAAACTCCATACACCTGTCAATATCAAAAAGGCAGAAATGACCGGAATCGCCAATGCGCCGACTCCAAAAAAGATTTCAACCATGACAAGTGTCTTCGCTTTCTTTTCCTTTAAATGGCCAATAATAAGAGCAGCCACAATTGTCTCGGCAATCCCAATTCCCGCCCCACCAAATGGAGCGATAGCTAACATCACATTCCAATTAGGTAAAACGCTAAACACAAACTGGGAAAGGGCAAAAACCAATAATGCAAGAAAAATCGTCATCCTCCGCCCCAACCGATTGACGATAAGCGGCGCAAGCATAACCCCACCTAAAAAGCCCAAAAACTGATTCATAATCAGCTGTCCGCCATCCTTATAATGAATCCCATACGAATCCACCATCGGTTCTAAAACGGTCCCTATGATAATATGACCAAACCCATTCAAGCAATAAATTAGACAAGCAATCCATACAAATTTCTTCATTTTATTCTCCATATCTGCATTATTCCGCATTATTTGAAAGTAGTGTCGCTTGTCTTATACTACCAATAATGGTTGGGAGAGTCTATATGAAGCTGTGTTTCTATCTTTGTAAGTCTTAGTAAACGGTTCTACCGCAATTGACACTACGATATTCTAGATACACACCTTATATTTTTGACTTATTTAATGAATACACTCACTTGGTTACCTATACTAAAAGCCCATCACCTAAATCGATGATGGGCAAAGTAAAACGAGCTGTTCTTTCTACTTATATAATTATTGAGCTGTATAACCGCCATCAACAGTTAAGCTATTGCCAGTCATGAATGAGGAATCATCGCTCGCCATGAATAATACAGCTTTCGCCATTTCATCTGCTCGACCAAGACGTTTCATCGGTGTCATCGATTTTAACACTTCTTTACTTTCTTCTGGAATAATTGGTGTATCGATGAAACCTGGGCATAGTGAATTCACACGGATATTTTGTTCTGCATATTCAAGTGCAAGCGAACGTGTTAAGTTAATCACGCCACCTTTTGCTGCGTTATAAGCTGCTGAACCAGGTGAACCAACCCAACCGTACATAGATGCAGTATTCACGATTGTACCGCCACCCGCTTTCAACATCTCACGAATTGCTTCACGTGCTACTAAAAATACACCATCTAAATCAACATTTACTGTGTTCCGCCACTCAGAGTACTCTAAGTCATGGGAAGAATGAACACGCCCGATACCTGCATTATTAAACACAACATCCACTTTACCAAATGTTTCAACTGTCTGTTTAAAGATATCAGCTACATCTTCTTCACTTGTAATATTTGCTTTTACAAATAGTGCTTCGGCATTAAGCGCTTTCAATTCTTCTTCAAAAGCTTTTCCTTTTTCTTCATTTAAATCAACAAGAACCACTTTGGCTCCTTCTGACACGAATAAACGAGCTGTTGCTGCACCGATACCAGATGCTCCACCAGTAATCACGGCTACTTTGTCTTGTAGTTTCCCCATAATTGATTCCTCCAGTATAATAATATCCATAGCACAATTATATTTTACCCAAAAAAAGATACAATATTTGCGCTATTTCATCTGCAACTTAATTGTACTATTTTGTTCATATGTAACAATCATTAAAAGTTGACGAAGTGTCTATGGAGTAGACACTTCGAACTGAATTGTCTATTTTCGGGAGGTTTTTTTGATGAATGACCAACAAATTGTGACATCTCAGCGACGAAACCGAACAAGAGAACATTTAAAGCTAGCACTCATTGAACTCACGAAGAAGAATGGGTACCATTCCGTTTCTGTAAAAGACATTGTAAATTATGCTGCGTATAATCGGAGTACCTTTTATGTCCACTACCAAGACAAAATAGAGCTTGCGAAAGATGTACTCGACTCCATGCTTCAAGGGTTAGAAGATTCAGTAGGAAAACCCTATGTACCTGGACAAAAAGTATATACTACGAAGCTAAATGCATCATCCTTTAATATCGTGTCGTTCATTTATGAGCACAGACATTTTTTTGAATTGATTAAATTCGAAGACACTTTACCAGGATTACATACCAGATTTCCTCAAACGATATTAAAAATTTACCAGGAACAGTTTGTTTTCGAAACGATTAACAATATCACCGTCAACATGGATTATTTTAAACGTTACACAGCCTATGGTTTTTATGGGCTTCTACTGAACTGGATTACAAGTGATTTCAAAGAAACGCAAGAGGAGTTTATCCAAGAAGTAACTGATCTATCAAAAACACATATTTATTCGTTTAAATATAAGGATGAATCAACTTCATAATTGAACAATCAACAATAAAATCCGAAAAACGTTGATTTACGCTTCAGACGGACGCTTTCTTACCTCTAGTCAATAGTTATTTTATTTTTTAAAAGAATAATTTATGAGAGTGAATAAAAGAAGCTTTCTAACAACGCTTGGCGCTAGGGGAT
>NZ_JAWLIR010000055.1:0-10097 GCF_033485195.1 Sporosarcina beigongshangi | reverse complement strand
GATCCCGGTCGGGACCGCCATTTAATTTTAATTTACAAACCGATTCTAGGGATTTATTCCGGAGTCGGTTTTTTGTTACTTAGAAAATAAATAATACTGAAAATAGAACAGTAAGCGTCTATACTTTCCGATGTAGCCTATTTTCGGTACACTATAGCAAAGCAGTGGAAAGGAAAAATCACATGATTAGGGAAATTAAAGTCTATTCTGTTGTCGAGACAGAACAGTTAGCAGCGAGGTTGGCGGCGCTTCTTACACCACCGGATGTACTGACTCTTGAAGGTGATCTTGGTGCTGGTAAAACGACGTTTACAAAGGCGCTGGCTAGAGGTTTGGGTGTTACACGCACGGTTAATAGTCCGACGTTTACGATTATTAGGCAATATGAAGGGAACTATCCTTTTAATCATTTGGATGTTTACCGCTTGGCTGATAGTGATGAGGATCTCGGTTGGGACGAACTGTTTTACGGGGATGCTATATCAGTGATTGAATGGGCACATTTGATTGAAGAGGATTTGCCTACGGAACGTTTGGAAATTCGACTGGTTCATGGCGGCGGAGATCAACGGACGATTACATTGAAGCCGATAGGTGAACGATATGAAAAGATTTGTGAGGGGATTTTCTTATGATTTGGCTTGGAATAGATACAGCGAATACACCACTTTCAGTTGCCATCGTAAAGAATGGCGAATTATTGGTAGAGGAAACTTCCGCAATGGTCGTTAACCACTCATTACGTGCAATGCCGGCCATTGAGGAATTGCTGGCAAAGGCCGGGCTTGCCCCAGCAGATATTGACGCCATCGCGGTTTCGGAAGGGCCGGGTTCTTATACGGGTGTGCGTATAGGTGTAACGATAGCGAAAACACTAGCTTGGACACTTGGCAAGCCTCTTATTGGTGTTTCTAGCCTGAAAGTGTTGGCTACTAATGCATTATTTTTTGTGGGTTTAATTTGTCCGATTGTCGATGCGAGAAGAAATAATGTTTATGCCGGGGCCTACAGATTAGATGCTGGAAGGCTAACGGAAGTTATTGAGGATGGCCATTATTCTGTAGAAGAATTGATTCAACAATTGGAGAAGCTGGGCGGACCGTTGTTATTTATCGGAAAGGATACAGCTATGCATGAACAACAGATTGTTGAGCGGCTTGGTGAACGAGCTACGATTGCTCCGTTGCACCTCAATTTACCGCGTGCATCTTCACTAATTCATATTGCTGCTCAGTCAGAACCAGAAACAGATGTACATGCATTTGTTCCAGAGTATCGCCGTATTGCAGAGGCAGAGGCAAATTGGTTAAAAGAGCAAGGGAAGGATAAAATCAGTGAGTAAAGATATTCAATATAGAAAAATGACGATAGAAGATATTCCGGCTGTTGTTACAATTGAGCAAGAGTCCTTTGCGATCCCATGGACGGCGGAGGTTTTTGAGCATGAGATGACGGGGAATGACTATGCGCATTATGTTGTTGCAGTCGATGGTGAAGAAGTTATTGGTCATTGTGGCATGTGGATTGTATTGGATGAGTGTCATATTACGAATGTTGCTGTACGGCCCCATATGCGTGGCAATGGTATTGGTGAAGCGCTGATGAGGGAAGCGATGGCGCTTTGCCGGCAGATGGATGTCCGATTGATGACGCTTGAAGTGCGTATGACGAATGATACTGCACAGAATTTATATCGAAAGCTTGGTTTTCATGATGGTGGAATTCGAAAAAACTATTATACAGACGACCATGAAGATGCGCTCGTCATGTGGGTGGAGTTTAAATGATGACAGATAACTATATATTAGGGATTGAAACAAGCTGTGATGAAACGGCTGCTTCCATTGTGAAAAATGGAACGGAGATTATTTCAAATGTTGTCGCTTCCCAAATTGTAAGCCAGAAACGATTTGGTGGCGTTGTGCCTGAAATAGCATCAAGGCATCATGTGGAACAAATTACACTGGTGATTGAAGAGGCGCTTGCGGAAGCTGGGCTGCTTCCTGGACAGCTGGATGCAGTTGCTGTAACAGAAGGGCCAGGACTAGTAGGCGCATTATTAATCGGTGTCAATGCAGCCAAGGCCTTTGCTTTTGCCAATGGTTTGCCGATTGTTGGTGTTCATCATATTGCGGGTCATATTTATGCGAATGAGCTGATGCAACCAATGGAGTTTCCATTGCTAGCACTTATCGTTTCTGGAGGGCATACGGAGCTTGTACTAATGGAGCGTCACGGGTCATTCAAACTAATTGGAGAGACGCGTGATGACGCTGCTGGCGAGGCCTATGATAAGGTTGCTCGTGTACTCGGACTTCCATATCCCGGCGGACCGCAAATTGACCGGTTAGCGGCAGAAAGTGATGCAGAAATACCTTTCCCAAGAGCATGGCTTGAGCCAGATTCGTATGATTTTAGTTTCAGTGGTCTTAAGTCATCCGTTATTAATTATAAACATAATCTCGAACAGCGTGGAGAGCAAATTAATCCAGCCCATGTTGCAGCCGGCTTTCAGGCGAGTGTTGTTGAAGTGCTGACGACGAAAGCGTTAAAGGCAGCGAAAGAATATAAGGTGAAGCAAGTGATTGCAGCTGGTGGTGTTGCAGCGAACAAAGGCTTGCGTGCATCACTAGAGATGGCATTCCACCAAGAGGAAATCCCTTTTTATGTGCCTCCTATTGCTCTTTGCACTGATAACGCAGCTATGATAGCTGCGGCAGGATCAGCTATGTTTGTGGACGGAATACGTGGAAATCTTGCTATGAATGGCAAGCCAGGTATGCCACTTACTTCGTGGAATCAATAAATAAATGAAGAAACAGAAATGGTCATAACACGACAATTTCTGTTTTTTTTAATGGAATTATTTTCAGCTTGTCAAGAGGGAACATTCGTACTTATGCACAATCTGTGGATAAACTGTGTATAACATATGAATTTGTACATTTTATAACGTTGATGACAGGATAACTTTGTGTATAAAAAATATAAAACCTGTGGGTAATGTGCATAACATTGTTCATATCCTATTCTATCAACATTTCACTTGTGTATAAGATTGTGGGAAATAATTTCCCGGAAAAGCAATGTGAAGAATTATCTATCAGGTTCCGACAGTGAAAAACGACAAAGCGCCACATTGAATCGATGCCAACGATTCAATGTGGCGCACCAAGATTACTACTTTTTTAAGATAGAGATTCTAATTCTTCTTGAAGGTGCAACCAATCTTCTGATTTGCTATCGTGATCCATCTGATGTGCGTCAATTTGGGCTTGGAGTTCCATTAGCTTCACGTGATCATCTGCATATTCAGGCGTAACAAGTTCGTCTTGGAGTGTTGCAATTGATTCATCTAATTCGGACAGTTGTAACTCAAGCTCTGCAATCGCTCGTGTCAGCTTTCTTTCTTGTTTTTTCAGCTCTTTATCTTCTTCGTTTTTTCTGGATTGTAAAGGTATTGCCACGCCTTTCGTAACGTCCGCCTCAGCAAGCAACTCTTGCTGCTCGAGCTTCTTCTCCACAAAATAGTCATAGTCGCCGAGATACTCGATGGCACCTGTTGCACTAATATCAATGACTTTTGTTGCAATGCGGTTAATAAAGTAACGGTCATGTGATACGAAGATAAGTGTACCTGGAAAATCATCCAATGCATTTTCGAGAATCTCTTTGCTGTCTAGGTCAAGATGGTTTGTTGGTTCATCAAGGACAAGTGTATTCGATTTTTCAAGCATGAGCTTTGCGAGTGATAGGCGTGCTTTTTCGCCACCTGATAAGGAAGTGACAGGTTTGTCCACATCTTCCCCTGTGAATAAAAAGCGACCTAACACAGAGCGTACATCTTTTTCATTCATCATCGGCCAATCATTCCATAATTCTAGAAGAACGGTGCCGTTTCCAGTAAGAGTTGCTTGTTCCTGATCATAATAGCCAAATTGAACATTTGTCCCATAACGTATCAAGCCGGAAATCGGTTCATTCGCTTTAACGAGCGTTTTCAACAAAGTAGACTTGCCGACACCATTTGGTCCGATGATGGCAATACGGTCTTGTTTATAGACGCGCAGGTTGATGCCTGTAGAAACAGGAGAAGCGTTGTAGCCGATCGAGACATTGTCGAGAGCTAGCACATCATTGCCGCTTGGGCGATCAATAGAAAAGCTAAAGCTAGCCGATTTTTCATCTCCATCAGGCGAATCCATCCAGTCTGTTCGTTCAAGCAACTTCCGACGGCTTTTTGCCATTTTAGAGGTCGACGCACGAGCAATGTTGCGTTGGACGAAATCCTCGAGTTTCGCTTTCTCACTCATATCCTTTTCGAAAAGCTTTTGATCACGTTCATAATTCTTGGCTTTTTCGTCAAGATAGGCACTATAGTTTCCTGTGTATTTGGCTACTTTTCTTCTGGATACTTCGTAGACGACAGTCACGATTTCATCCAAGAAATAGCGATCGTGCGAAACAATTAGAATGGCTCCCTCATAGGAAACGAGGTATTTTTCCAGCCAGCCAAGTGTTTCGATATCAAGATGGTTTGTCGGCTCATCAAGGATAAGAAGATCTGGTTTACTCAACAGCATCTTAGCGAGTGCCAATCGGGTTTTTTGCCCCCCAGATAGAAGGCTAACACTTTTTTCATAATCATCGGGATAAAAGCGCATACCGTGTAGGACGGAGCGTGTGTCTGATTCATACTGATAGCCGCCAGAATCCTTGAATTCGATTTGCAGGGCGTCATATTCCGACATCACCCGTTCATAGTCTGTCGAGTTGTCGTATACTGCTGGGTCAGCCATCTGTTGCTCAAGCGTCCGGAGCCGTCTTTCCATATTATGAAGCGGTTCGAAAACGGTCATCATTTCTTGCCAAACAGACAAGGCAGAGTCGATGCCGCTATGCTGTTCAAGATAACCAATTCTTACGTCTTTTGGGATGATTAAATCGCCCGAGTCAGCTGTCATTTCACCAGCAATTATTTTAAGGAGTGTCGACTTGCCTGCTCCGTTACGTCCAACAAGTGCAACGCGGTCACGGTGTTGCACTTCAAGTCGCACATTTTCTAATATATCGGTTCCTGAGAATGATTTTGTCAGTCCGTTCACTTGTAAAACAATCATAGTGAGCACCTCTATTCCTCTTCAGTTTAATGGAATGGTGCGAAGCGTGCAACGGTTGACTTTACAACATTCAGTATCTACTGTACGATAGAATCGGTTTCAGTTCGGATACGATTATGCTAAGGTGTAATGAATGAGTAGGTTCAGGAGGATTACAATGATAGAAGAAACGCCGAAAATACCACAGGCGACATCCAAACGGTTGCCTCTATATTATAGATTTCTTCAAAACTTCGCGAATTTGGGTAAGAAACGTGTGTCTTCTAGTGAATTAAGTGAAGCAATGAAAATCGATGCAGCTACAATTCGACGAGACTTCTCCCATTTTGGAGCGCTTGGTCGCAAAGGGTATGGCTATGATGTACATTATCTTGTCGAATTTTTCCGTCAAATCCTCGATCAGGATGAAGGAACGGATGTCGCGCTCATTGGCGTGGGTAGTTTAGGCAGTGCATTTTTAAAATATAATTTTCATAAAAACCATAATACACGTATTGTCGTAGCGTTTGACCCGAAAGCGCCGGCAGAGGGAAAAATGTTGAGCGGCATCCCTGTATTTCACCCAGATACAATTAGTGAAAAAATTGTCGAGCTTGGCATTGATCTTGTCATTTTGACGGTACCTTCTCGTGTGGCACAGGATGTCACCGATAAGCTGATAAAGGCGGGAATTAAAGGGATTTTAAACTTTACGCCAGTCCGTCTGACAGCACCTGATGAGGTGCGTGTCCATACGATTGATTTGTCTGTAGAGCTACAGACCCTTATTTATTTCATGAAAAATGACGTTAAAAATTCACAATTATAATGGCTCAATAATAGTAATACAAGCTGTTTTCGTGTAAAATGGATAGCATAAAGAGGGATGGTCTAGTCCTTCTACTACGAGGGAGGTGTCTGAGATGCCAGGTCCAATGAGTTTAGTAATTATCGCAATTATTGCGTTGCTTGTTTTCGGTCCAAAGAAGTTGCCTGAGATTGGAAAGGCGTTCGGTTCTTCATTGCGTGAATTTAAAAACGCGACGAAAGGTCTCGTAGAAGATAACGATGTGAAGAAAGTAGAAGACAAGAAAGCAGAAGTATTGCAAGTGGAAGTGAAGAAAGAAGAAGTGAAGTAAGTTAGGATGTTTGTCCAATGGCAGAAAAAAACTTAACAATCATTGAACATATAGATGAAATTAGAAAACGGCTGATGGTTATCGTCGTTTTCTTTGTTGTTGCAATAATAGGCGGATTTTTTATCGCCAAGCCAATCATTCAATTTTTGCAGTTTCAGTTTTTGCAACATGACGGATTAGTTGATGGTACGACGCTTAACGCGTTCAATGTGCTCGATCCTATTATGATTTACTTGAAAGTGATCATTTTTGTTGCAGTCATTATTATTTCACCGGTTATTATGTATCAGTTATGGGCGTTCATCTCGCCGGGATTGCATGAAACAGAGCGGCGTGCCACGTTAAATTATATTCCGTTTACGTTTTTCCTATTTGTCGGGGGGATTTCGTTTTCCTACTTTGTCCTGTTACCCTATGTGATGAAGTTCATGATGAATTTATCTTCAGATTTAGGCATCACGCAAACAATCGGTATTAATGAATATTTTTCGTTTTTGTTCCAATTACTTATTCCGTTCGGCATCATTTTCCAATTACCAATTGTGTTGCTGTTTTTAACAAGACTTGGTATTTTGGATCCAGCGACACTGGTGAAAATTCGTAAATATGCCTATTTCACATTGTTTGTTATTGCAGCTTTCATTACACCGCCGGATCTGTTATCTCATCTTTTCGTGACCGTGCCATTGTTTGCGCTCTATGAAATTAGTATTTTCATATCCCGATTTGGTTATCGGAAATATTTGAAGGCAGAAAAGCAACGTGAGGCAGAAGAAGTACAAGCAGAACAACAGCGGAAGTTAGAGGAAGTACGTGCAGAGCAACAGCGACAAATTGACGAAGTGATGGGGCAACAAGAGTAAACTAAAAAAGTCTTTCAACCGGAAGTATTCGGTTGAAAGACTTTTTTAGTAGAAAAATATGAACATAGCTTGTTTCAAACGTTTCAGCTCATCGAGATACCTTTGAATATCGTCGAATTTTAGTTGGGCAATGACGACAAAGCCGTTCATAAGTAGATGGGCAATCATCGGTGTCAATAGTCGTTTTGTTCGGTAGTACAAATAGGAGAAAATTAGCCCCGGTGCCATGTACATCAATAGATGCTCAAATTCATTATGCATTGCCGCGAAAACGAGGGCGCTGGCAATGGCTGCGATCCAGAAATTCGTTTTTTGATAAATTCCACCAAAAAGAATACGTCTAAACACAATTTCTTCTAGGAATGGTGCAAACACTACGATTGAAATAATAATGATGGGAGATACTTTTGCAATGTTACTGAGTATGGCCGTATTATCAGATCCCGGTGTAATGCCAAACAAGCTCTCAATCATAGCCGCGAGCATCTGTCCGCCCATAACAAGGAAGAAACCGAGGATTCCCCAAAGAATCGCATTGCCGGTTGTAGATTTTTTTACTTTGAAAACATGTAAGAATTTTTTATTGCGCAAGATGAACCATAAGAACACAACGGCAGCCAACGCATTACTGATGAATAGTGACCAAGCACTCGCACGATAAGCAATAGCTTTTTCATTGTATTGTTCATCCCAGGGAAAGTGGTCAAACAAGCCTTGCCCTAAAAAGATACTACCAAATTGCATGGCTGCATAGGTTACTAAGAGCCATAAAGAGATTATCCAGTTTTTCAAGCATGCCACCCTTTCAACTGTGGATGAAGTCCATTTTATCTGTTTAAAGTCAGATAAGCAAAGAGAAATGTTTGACTTGAATCATGAGGGAGTTCAAACTTCCCGTTGATTCAAGTTAAGCCTCCGGCAGATGTCTAGGATTTTGATTGTATTTCACTTGCAATTAATGCAAATGTTCATTATGATAAGAAATGTATTAGCACTCACATCTATCGAGTGCTAAAAACATGAAATTACTTTGAGGAGGTTGTTTCACTTGTTGAAACCATTAGGTGACCGTATCTTAATCGAATTGATCGAGGCAGAAGAAAAAACATCAAGCGGTATTGTAATACCGGATTCCGCGAAAGAGAAACCGCAAGAAGGAAAAGTCATTGCGGCAGGTACTGGACGCGTGCTTGAAAATGGCCAGCGCATCGACCTAGAAGTTAAAGAAGGCGATCGGATCATCTTCTCAAAATATGCTGGTACTGAAGTGAAATATGAAGGTAACGAATATCTGATCCTGCGTGAAAGCGACATTTTAGCGATTATCGGCTAATGCTTGGTTAATGTACAAATACACGAAAATCAGGAGGGAACTTATAAATGGCTAAACAAATTAAATTCAATGAAGATGCACGTAGCGCAATGCTTCGTGGTGTGGATACATTAGCAGATGCTGTAAAAGTAACACTTGGACCTAAAGGACGTAACGTTGTTCTTGAGAAGAAATTTGGTTCACCACTTATTACAAATGACGGTGTAACAATTGCGAAAGAAATCGAATTAGAAGATGCATTTGAAAATATGGGTGCTAAACTCGTAGCAGAAGTAGCTTCTAAAACGAACGAAATCGCAGGTGACGGTACAACAACTGCAACGGTTCTAGCACAAGCAATGATCCGTGAAGGTTTGAAAAACGTTACAGCTGGCGCAAACCCTGTCGGTATCCGTAAAGGAATCGAAAAAGCGGTGATCGCCGCGATTGAAGGATTGCAAGATATTTCTGATGAAATCGAAGGAAAAGAAGAAATTGCACAAGTTGCAGCGATCTCTTCTGGAGACGAGGAAGTCGGACAATTGATCGCTGAGGCAATGGAGCGTGTTGGTAACGACGGTGTTATCACAATTGAAGAATCTAAAGGCTTTACGACTGAGCTTGATGTCGTAGAAGGTATGCAATTCGACCGTGGCTATGCGTCTGCTTATATGGCAACAGATACAGACAAAATGGAAGCGGTTTTGGATAATCCATACATTTTGATTACAGATAAAAAGATTACAAACATCCAGGAAATCCTTCCTGTTCTTGAACAAGTCGTTCAACAAGGAAAACCACTTCTAATGATCGCAGAAGACGTTGAAGGCGAAGCGCTAGCAACACTTGTTGTCAATAAACTCCGTGGTACATTCAACGCTGTTGCTGTTAAAGCACCAGGCTTCGGTGATCGCCGTAAAGCAATGCTAGAAGACATCGCAGTGCTAACAGGTGGTCAAGTGATTACTGAAGATTTGGGTCTAGACCTTAAATCAGCAGATATCACACAACTTGGACACGCAGCGAAAGTTGTCGTGACAAAAGACAACACGACAATCGTCGAAGGCAGCGGTAACTCTGAAGTAATCGCAGGACGTGTTCATCAAATCCGCGTTCAACTTGAAGAATCAACATCTGAATTCGATAAAGAGAAATTGCAAGAACGTCTTGCGAAATTAGCAGGCGGCGTTGCAGTCATCAAAGTCGGAGCAGCAACTGAAACAGAACTAAAAGAACGTAAACTTCGCATCGAAGACGCATTGAACTCTACACGTGCAGCTGTCGAAGAAGGAATCGTTTCTGGTGGTGGTACGGCACTTGTTAACGTCTACGGTAAAGTAGCAGCGTTACTAGAGTCTGTAGAAGGCGACGTAGCAACAGGCGTGAAAATCGTTCTTCGTGCACTTGAAGAGCCAGTACGCCAAATCGCTAACAACGCAGGCCTTGAAGGTTCAATCGTTGTCGATCGCCTCAAGCGCGAAGAAGTCGGCACTGGCTTCAACGCTGCAGAAGGTACGTGGGTCAACATGATGCAAGCAGGTATCGTCGATCCAACAAAGGTGACACGTTCAGCACTTCAAAACGCAGCATCTGTAGCAGCGATGTTCTTGACGACTGAAGCAGTTGTCGCGGATCTTCCTGAGCCAGCTGGTGCTGGCATGGGTGGCATGCCGGATATGTCGGG
>NZ_JAWLIR010000054.1:0-16009 GCF_033485195.1 Sporosarcina beigongshangi | reverse complement strand
TTGACGACTGAAGCAGTTGTCGCGGATCTTCCTGAGCCAGCTGGTGCTGGCATGGGTGGCATGCCGGATATGTCGGGTATGGGCGGCATGATGTAAGAAGAACCTTGACCCTTGATGTATATGGGTTTGTAAGGTGAGGATTTGTGTAATGCTAACCTTATGGTTTTGAAGCAATTTAATTTCAACAATCTAAGAAGATCTTTTGTGAGTTCATTGAACTTATGAAAGGTCTTTTTGATTTTAAATTCCTATGACAAGGATTAGTCCTGTGACAAATAGTTGAAATCGGATTCTTGAATATTCGGAAGCTCGATGTTGAGTTTTAATAGGGGCAAAACCAAAGGTTCCGATGGGCGGATGCCTTCTTCAATCGTTCTGGCATCATATCTCTTATAAGGAATCATAAAATTGGGGAGTTCGTGATGGATTTTTCGACAAACCAGACACCGCAACCTCCTGGTGATATAGCACTCAATCTGCCCGGCATTCTTGCGCACCTTACGTTCACGCGAACCAATCACTTCAAATGCACCACTACTACAGCGGTGACATGGCACTCGTTCTGCGCATTGAACAAAAAAACTTTTTCAGGGTTCTCGTTTATGATAGAATTATGTACGATTATCGTATTAGTGAGGGACGTCTTCCGTCGACCAGGGCTAATGGTCGACAACATGGAAGGCGTTTTTTCCTTTCTCCAGTTTCATTAAGGACATTATATCCGTCAGCAAATAGACGTTATGAAACAGCATTAACATTGTTGCACGGGCACACAACACTAATTTTATTGTCCAATGGTGGATGAGAGGCGGGACATATAATTTTAAATATGTTACTCTTAACGCAATTCTTGAAATAGATAGGTTGACGAATAATTGAATAATTTTTGCGAAGAACGTCCAATTGGGCGTTTTTTCTTTACTTCTATGAACCGGCGTCGAGTTGAGTGAGGTGAAGGTTAAGTTAACAATGTGGGTAAGAAAAAAGACTCCTTGTGTTATATGTTGTATGATAGGTAAATTAGAAGGGGGATTGTGAATCTATCTGATAGTATTGGTTTAACTTTTTACACTATTATACTAACATTATTGGTGAATATAATGTTTAAAGGGTTACAAAACAAATTCGATTTTATGGTTGATATCAAGAAGTTTAGAAGGAATCATTACTATAATCAATCGAAAGAACTTTATTTTGAAGTTTATGCCATTATTGTTCAATCTGAGTTTTTAAGAACTTTTCATCAGATAGGCGAGTTTAGATCTTTGCTGGAAGTTCCTTTTAGAGAAATTGAAAAAAGGCTAGAAAAACATAAAAAAGATTTATTTACCGGAGAAACATTTGAAAAAAGCTAAGAAATCGTTGAAAGTGCAAACACTAAGTTTAATAAAATTGGTTTGGTAGAATTCATTTTGGAGAAGAAGGAATTTGCATCTCAGGATTTATTGAAAGTAGCTGTCGGATATAGGTATGTTCATGAGCAGTATCAAAATGAATCTTTCACTAAAAAACAATTAGAATAATTCCAAACCAAAGAACTGGAGTTTATATATCAAATAGTTACCATCGTCATTAAGGAATTCAATGAAAAATCTAAGTATTGTAATATGGAATACAGTAAATCAGAAAGAAAAGAAGGTGTAATGGATAACAGCATTTTTGATGTTAAAAAAATATTAAACTAAAATTCCAGGTACGCTGTGCATGATACTATTCCGATAACCGACTACAATTACATATTTATAAGGCGTGGATTAGGTATTTACTTCAATGTCTGATCTTCTTTGCAATTTTATGTAATTTCGTGAACTGTTCGCTGTCGTATAGGAACTACTTTTTAAGCCTGCCTATTTTTGGATAATTGACAAGCGTGAAAATACACCTTTCCGTTTGGTAGTTAAAGTGTCGACAAAAATGATTTGATACATAATGATTGCAGTAAAATTTATCAGTATAAAATTTTTTTATTGAACCTTCAAATTTTTTCAATTTCCTTTATTCAAAAAACTTTCGTACAATTCATACACAGAGTATTCGCTCCACTTCTGAAAGCGATTACAACGGAGAAGGGCAGGGGAACGATTGATAATGAGTAAGGAAACTTTGTTTAATAAGGTTGAGGATCTAAAACAAGAATTAATCGGATTGGGTACATTTTTGCATGCGAATCCTGAGTTAGGTAATAAGGAATTTCAGGCTGTGGATCGCATTACTAAGATTTTAGAGCATAACGGCTTTTTGGTTGAAAGGGGGCTGGCTGGTTTGGATACGGCCTTCCGTGCAAGGTACACTGTGGGAACTGGAGGGCCTGTGTTAGGCCTGTTATGCGAATATGACGCGCTTAAGGATTTGGGTCATGGCTGCGGTCATAATTTGCAGTCTCCAGCTGTACTTGGCGCGGCAATTTCCTTATCCCAACTGGAAGATTTGCCGCCTTGTACAATTGAAGTATTAGGAACGCCCGCTGAAGAAACGACAAGTGGAAAGATCCCTATGGCGCAGCAAGGGTGCTTTGACCACTTGGATATTGCGTTGATGATGCATGGGGGTGACCGGACGACTGTGGACGGACGTTCTCTTGCCGTTGATAACTTCGAATTTGTATTTGAAGGCAAGGCTTCGCATGCTGCTGTTGCTCCCGAAAAAGGGATCAGTGCTTTGGATGGAGTCTTAATGACTTTTAACGGAATGGAGTATTTGCGGGAGCATGTACGTTCAGACGTTCGAATCCACGGCATCATTACAGATGGAGGAATTGCAGCGAATATTGTGCCGGAAAGGGCTGCTGCTAGATTCTCTATCCGCGCAATCAACCGTCCATACTTGGATACGGTAGTGGAACGGGCATTGAATGTCGCCAGGGGGGCGGCGCTCGCTACAGGAACGAAGGTTCATATTCATCCAAAGAAATCATTGGAGAGTAAGTTGAACGTTCAGACGTTGAATGATGTGCTTTTGGAGAATGCCAAGTTGGTGGGGGCAAAAAATATTACACCGCCTCGTGAACAAACTGGTTCTACAGATTTTAGTATCGTTACACACCGGGTGCCGGGTGCTTGCATCCGAGTTTCATTTGTTCCGCAAGGCACGCCGAATCATACAAAAGAATGGGTAGAGGCTTCCAATAGCAAGGATGGGAATGAAGCAATCATTACAGCGGCCAAGACGTTGGGGGCCACTTGCATAGATGTGATTTCGTCTCCGGCATTACTGAATGCGATTAAGGAACAATTTACTGCAGAAAAAGAGATACAAGAAAACTTGGTTCTACAATAAGAGGGGGAAGAATAATGGCCAAAAAAGTATTATATTTGATGTTGGCAGCTTTAATGGTAGTCTTGTCTGCATGTACGACAACAAGCAAGCCTTCCAGTCAAAACAATGCATCAGCAACAGGCGATAAAGAGAGTAGTACATTAACGATTTCATTAGGACCGGATATGCTGACTTGGGATATCCATAACCATACAACTACCGCTACAGAGGCCATTCACGTCAACGTATTTGACTATCTGTTGATGAGAGACACGGAAGGGGAAATCCAACCGCATCTTGCAAAAGAATGGAAACAAGTGGATGACACAACGTTTGAATTTAAATTGAATGAAGGTGTCAAATTCCATAACGGGGACGATCTGACAGCAGAAGATGTTAAATTCACGTTAGAGCGCGTTGCTAATGACGAAACACTAAAAAGCCACGGTGATTTCGACACGATTAAAGAAGTAAAAGTGCTCGATCCGCTAACTTTCCAAATCATCACGCACGAGCCAGATCCGATGCTAATCAGCCGTATTTCCAGACAAGCATCCGGTATCCTTCCGAAAAGTTATATTGAAGAAAAAGGGATGGATGAATTCCTGAAGGCGCCGATTGGTTCAGGTCCATATAAATTCAAAGAATGGAAAAAGGATAGTCAAATCACTTTAGTGAAGAACGATGACTATTTCGGGAAGAAAGGCGAATGGGATGAAGTTGTTTTTAGGGCTATCCCTGAAGATTCTACACGTGTAGCTGAGCTATTGACTGACAGCGTCAACATTATCGCCAATGTCCCGCCAAGTGATTGGAAACGGATCAATGACTCTGAAAATAGTCAAATAGCCAACGGACCGTCCAACCGTACGTATATGCTTTTCCTTCGTACACAAGAGGGCTGGCCGACGTCAGACGTGAAGGTGCGCCAAGCGATCGATTATGCAATTGACGACAAAGCGTTGGTCGAAACTTTACTAGACGGCGGGGGAACACCGACTTTGACAAGGGTAAACCCTGGTAATATCGGTTTTGAAGAGAGCCTGTACGATAAATACAATTATGATGTTGATAAAGCGAAACAATTGTTAGAAGAAGCGGGATATAAGGATGGCGTGACGATTGAGTTAGCCGCTCCGACGGGCAGGTATATTAAAGACCGTGAAGTAATGCAATTGATTGCAGGTATGCTTGAAGAAGCAGGTATCCATACAGAAATGAATTTGCTGCAATGGAGCAGCTTCACTGAGTTGAGAGATCAGGAGAAGTTCAAAGAAGGCTATTTGATCGCTCTTGGATCTTCGTTCTTTGATGCTGGTCAGGCATTGGATTACTACGGGACTGAACGTTCTGCTTCTATTAATGGATATAGCAACAAGGAAATTGATGAGTTGTTGCACGAAGCCAATACGTCACTGGATCCAGCGGTGAGAACGGCAAAGTACCAAGAAGTTCAGAAGATTGCCAGTGAGGAAATGCCGATCATTCCATTATTTCAGGTTGACCAGTTCTTCGGTGTAACCGATGGGATTGAATATACTCCGCGGTTAGATGAATTAATTTACATTCCGGATGTTCAAAAAAAATAAGGCATGAAGGAAATGGCAGCGGACTGATTTGAAGCAGTCCCTGCCTACCTTCAATTAAGGGGGATCACCTATGTGGAGATATTTTGCTAGTAGGTTATTGCAAATTCCAATTGTACTTCTTATCATTTCCCTTATGATCTTCGTACTCGTTTACGTAGCCGGAGATCCAGTAGCAATGATGCTGCCTGCAGAAGCAACACAGCAAGAGATACAGACATTGCGTGCAGCTTTAGGATTTGATCAACCATTTTACATACAGTTTTGGAACTACGTGGTCGACTTGGTGCAAGGTGATTTTGGTGAATCCTATAAATATGGTGTTTCCGCTTTAGGTTTAGTATTGGAGAGATTACCTGCTACGTTGGAATTGGCTACGGCTTCTATGATTATGGCAATCATTATTGCAGTGCCACTTGGGATTATTTCAGCTCTTAGACCTAATGGCGTTATTGATTTGTTCGCGACAGGTTTATCTGCACTTGGAAAAGCGATTCCGAACTTCTGGCTCGGTATTATGCTGATTTTAGTTTTTGCGGTCAACTTAAAGCTGATGCCAGTTTCCGGAACGGGTAGCTGGAAACATCTTATTTTGCCGGCGATTACATTGGGGACAGCTGTTTCGGCCGAGATTACTAGACTTGTTCGTTCCAATATGTTGGAAATACTTCAGCAAGATTATATTCGGACAGCAAGAAGTAAAGGACAGAAGAAAAGTGTCATTATCTTCCGTCATGCATTCCGAAATTCTTTGGTGCCTGTTATCACAATTACAATCTTACAAATGGCAAGTTTAGTAGGCGGTTCCCTGATCACGGAAATGATTTTCTCATGGCCGGGTCTTGGACAATTGATCATACAGGCTGTCTACGATAAGGATTTGCCAATTATTCAAGCGGCTGTATTTGTAACCGCCGTCATGATTCTGTTGATGAATCTGGCGACGGATGTCCTCTATCGTTTCTTAGATCCGCGAATCAAATATAGCTAAGAAAGGATTTGACAATATGAAATCAACCAGCCATGCAGAACTCGCTGCACTTCCTGTAGATAAGAATGATAGAAGTATAAATACGAAAAATAAATTCAAGATTTTTCTTACAAAGCTATCAAGAAGCAAGACGGGGTCCGTTGGCCTATTAATCGTTTTAGCGTTATGTATAATGGCGGTATTTGCGCCATGGATCGCACCATACAATCCCGGGAAAATAGATACAACAAATATGTTAGTGCCTCCATTTTGGTCGGATGGAGGGAGCATGTCACATATTTTAGGTACAGATAATTTGGGGCGGGATATTTTAAGCCGTATTATTTACGGGTCACGTATATCATTAATTGTCGGAATATTGTCTGTTCTGGTTGCCGGAGCGATTGGCGTTGTTTTCGGTTTGATTTCAGGGTATTACGGCGGATTGGTTGATAATATAATCATGCGTCTTGTCGATGCGTTTTTATCCGTACCGACGATTCTCTTCTGTATCGTGTTTTTGACAGTTCTTGACCCAGGAATCCCTACATTAATTATTGTAATCGGTGTGACAAGCTGGGTGCTTTACGCGAGGATGATTCGAAGCGAAACACTAAGTTTGAGGGAACGGGAGTATGTGAAGGCGGCAAGGACAATGGGCGTGTCTGATTTCCAAATTATGAAACGTCATATTCTTCCCAATGTCACCTCTTCTATTATTGTCATTTCCACCTTGAGTGTGGCAAGCACGATCATTACCGAATCTTCCCTAAGCTTTTTAGGGTTAGGGATCCAGCCGCCTATTGTTTCGTGGGGAATCATGTTAAGCGAAGGCAAGGAATATGTAGCTACTAGCTGGTGGTTGGCTACGTTTCCTGGAGTGGCCATTACGGTTACCGTTTTAGGAATCATTTTCTTCGGAGAATGGTTGCGTGATTTGCTTGATCCGCGTTCTCAAGGAACCAATTCGTAACGAGAGGAGGCTTCTGTATGTCGACATTACTAGAAGTGAATGATTTAAAAACCTATTTTTATACGACTAACGGAATTGTTCCGTCTGTTGATGGAGTCTCATTCTCCCTAGAATCAGGGCAAACGACTGCGTTAGTAGGAGAGTCCGGCTGCGGGAAAAGTGTCACATCATTTTCCATTATGCAACTGGTAAATGCTCCAGGGAAAATTGTCGGTGGAGAAATTCTTTTTAAAGGCAAGGACCTAACCGGGTTAAGTGATCGGGAAATGCGGAAAATTAGAGGTAATGAGATTTCCATGATTTTTCAAGAGCCCCTAACTTCTTTAAACCCCGTAATGAAAATTGGGGACCAATTAGACGAAATCCTTTTGTTGCATCAAACTACATCAAAAAAAGAAGCGAAAAATAAGAGCGTTGAAATGCTGGCAAAAGTAGGTATTCCACGCGCAGAGCATGTGTATGATATGCATCCCCATGAACTGAGTGGCGGGATGAGACAGCGGGTCATGATTGCTATGGCATTGTCGTGCAATCCGAGTTTACTGATTGCGGATGAACCAACTACAGCGCTGGATGTAACAATACAAGCTCAAATTTTGAGGCTGATGAAAAACCTTAAAATAGAATTTGAAACGTCTATTTTATTGATTACCCATGACTTGGGAGTTGTGGCGGAGCTGGCAGATAAGGTTATCGTCATGTATGCCGGACAGGTTGTGGAAGAAGCGGATGTCATGTCTTTATATGCTGAACCGAAACATCCATATACACAGGGTTTGATTCAAAGTACCCCTAAAATCGATTCGGAAGTGGATACGTTAAATTCCATTCAAGGCAATGTTCCGACTCCAAGCAATAAACCGTCTGGCTGCTACTTTCATCCGAGATGCCCGTTCGCGATGGACATTTGCAAAAGCCGCATGCCGGAGTTGACGACGAATGAACAAACTGGAAATAAAGTAAGGTGTTGGCTGCATGAAGGCCATCAGGAAGGGTGAGTGGTGATGGTTAACAGTGTACCGGTTCAAACGGAAGAGATCCTTGCTGTAAAGAACTTGAAAAAGCACTTTCCTATAAACCCTCAGCTCTTTAAAAAGGAAAAAGAATACTTGAAAGCAGTTGATGGTGTCGATCTCAGTGTGTACAAAGGTGAGACATTAGGGATTGTCGGTGAGTCGGGTTGCGGAAAGTCTACATTAGGAAATTTGATAATGGGACTGCTGCAGCCGACTGAGGGAGAGGTTTACTTTAACGGAGTAGAGATTTCGAAGATGAAAGAGCGGGATCTGAAAAAATATCGGGTGGATTATCAAATGATTTTCCAGGATCCCTTTTCCTCTTTAAATCCTAGAATGCGTGTTTTTGATTTAATAGCGGAGCCATTGCTTACACACCGGAAGCTCTCCAGAAAAGAATTGGAAGTCGAAGTCCACCGTTTAATGGTAGATGTCGGGCTTGACGCCTCGTATACATCTCGTTATCCACATGAGTTCAGCGGAGGACAACGGCAACGCATCGGGATTGCACGTGCTCTTGCGTTAAAACCAAAACTTATTATTTGTGATGAGCCAGTTTCAGCATTGGATGTATCCATTCAGGCGCAAATTTTGAATTTACTGGATGAGCTGCAGAAGAAATATGATTTAACATATATCTTCATCTCTCATGGTTTGCCGGCTTTGCGTCATATCAGCGACCGGATCGGTGTCATGTATTTAGGGAATATGGTGGAATTGGCAATGAAGGAAGCGCTCTTTAAGAAGCCGATGCATCCGTATGCCAATGGACTACTAGCGTCGTTGCCGATTTCCGATCCGCGCTTGCGTAGGGCGGATAACGATGAAGTTATTTTGGAAGGGGATATGCCAAGCCCAGTAAATCCCCCTAGCGGCTGCAAATTCCACACTCGTTGTCCGTTTGCACAAGAAAAATGCAAATTGGTCGTTCCTGATTTTGAGGAAAAAGAAGAAGGTCACTTTGTTGCGTGCCATTTCCCGCTGCATCAGGAATGATTTTCATTAAGTTGCTCTTGGATGAAGTTGATGAATTGGCTGACTGTCAAAAGTTCTACATTCGATTTTCTGTAGAAGAGCCACGTTTTACGATTCAGAGGCTTTCCTTTATCATTGATGAGATCATGTGTGAAAAAAGAGTCCCTCTCGGTCAAACAAGATTTAGGGATGATCGAGTAGCCTAAGTTTTTGTTCACCATCTCTTTACAGGTCTCGACTTTATCCAGTTCCATGCGCACTAATGGGGGAGCGGAAAAACGGTCTTGCCACCAATTTTCAATCATTTGCGCAAGAGGATTCGTAGCTTTTTCTCCAGGGCCCTTCTTTTTATTGGGCTGGTATGAAATGAGAGGCAGAAATGGAATATCCTCTAGATTGATTGGATTTTTGGCGATGATCGTCAATGGATCTTCTGCCAATAGGATTTTCTCGTCAAACCAATTGTAGTTCCCCGTGATAATTCCAATTTGTATTTCATTTTTATTCAGCAACTGGATAATTTCCGAACTCCATCCAGTCGTTACATTGACTTGTATGGAGTGGGAGTGGTCTAAAAACTGTTTAATGAGGGTTGGTAATTTATATAAAGCAAAGTTACTAGAGACGCCAATACGGATTGTTCCGGTTGCGTCTTTTTTTAATGTCTTCAGGTTTTCTTCCAATTTATCTAAATCAAGAAGCATTTTTTTAGAGAAATCGACTAAGTATTCACCCTCAGGAGTGAAAAACAATTTATTCCCTTCCCGCGTGTAAAGTTTGATCTGATACTCTTCCTCCAACTTCTGTAAGCGATACGTGATGGCTGGTTGGGACGTAAACAACTTTTCGGCAGCTTTGGTAAGATTTTTTTCTTCATATACAGAAATAAGTATCAAGCAATCTTGCTTTTGCATAAGGAACCTCCCCTATTTTTGACGGTAGCCGTGCAGGAAACTACCCGGATAATACACTACAATTGTAAGAAAAACATATGATGGACAGATTGTTATGTTCTTTGACTAGCCCTTTACTGTATTATAATCGTTTTTCTTCAAAAAAGGGCCTGTGCACGAAACTATTGTTAGGTACCCAATAGCCTTGAATTAATTGAATTAACTTTCTTTGAAGTATATTGTTCCAGTAAATGAATACAAAAAAGGAATGTAGTAGCGCGACAAAATGATGAATATCGAATTGACTACCTTCGCAGTCATATTGAACAAATGGCTGAGGCGCTTGAAGATGGAGTTGACCTTATGGGATATACTCCTTGGGGTTGCATTGATTTAGTAAGTGCTTCAACAGGAGAAATGTCTAAACGGTACGGATTCATTTATGTGGATAAACATGATGATGGAAGAGGGACATTAGAACGTAAGAAGAAAAAGTCCTTCTTCTGGTTTAAAGACGTAATAAAATCAAATGGAGAAAATTTATAAAGTTAAAATATCACTTTACTTTAAAGAAAAGATCTCTGTTGCTTAAACAGAGATCTAGACTGTAGACAAAGAACATACTTAATAGCACAAACCATAATCTTGGTATGTGCTATTAAGTATGTTCTAGATTTTTAAAGCGCTAAGCTTTTAATGACAGAGATCGTAATGGTAATCGCTTCAGAAAGTCAAAAACAGCTATTTATAGAGTCCGGTACCGGCTAACTGTAGCAATGTAAGGACTATATATTTTTTACCGAGCTCATAATCATCAAAGTTTTTTTCATGGTAGATGGAACCTCTCTCTCTAAAAAAGGTATACCATTTACCTTCCTCCTCAAAATAATGGAAGCCTTCAGCCATAGAATCTTTGCTCGTTGAATCACTTTGTGGTATACCATTGACTTCAGTATATGCATATACTTCCTCTTGGCTAACCGTAAAAACTTTGGAGTAATGATGATGTCTCATATTTTCAACGCCAAGAGTTTTGCATGCAAAATCGAATGGATTTCCATAAAGCAGTACCTTTATCTGCGTTTCCTTGTCAACCAAAATACCAACCCCCTATAGGACTTTATGCATTAACCCTCTATTTTAATTTAATAACGCTTGAAAATGATGGTAGCATAATATTGTAAACACTGAAAGATATTTATTGAACATTAAAGAGCTCCCGTTTTAATATGTTGCCTTGTTAAAGGAATACCGGAAAATTGTTCTTAAACGTTAGGTAAGCATACGAACATAAATATTTTAGTATGTTCCTAGAAAAAAGTTTTCATCGACCCCCTCAAAAAAAGAATCCTATACGAATAACTGGTATGTCCAAAAAGGGCAAAAAAAATGTTGAGGTGATTTAAAATGCAAAAGAAGTGGAAACAAACGGGAGCAGCATTGCTAATTGCAGGATTAACAATAACTGGGACGAGCTATGCATGGGCAGATGAAAAAGCAATTGAAATAATTGATTTAAGCCAACTTGGAAAAGATTCGACTACTGATGTAGCGGATAATTCAACTGAAACTGAAACTGTGGAATTACCTAAAGTGGAAAGCGAAGATAATGAGGATAAAGCAGAGGACAAGGCGCAGGAAGAAGTTAAAGAGGATGAAGCAACAACGGAAGAGGAAAGTGTACTTCCAGAAATTCCAGAGGGGTATACTGCTGGAAATCTTGTTGCACTTGCAAAAGCCTATGAACAGGTTCAAAATCCAACAGCAAAAGCATCTATTAAACGTAACATGGAGCGTTCCATTAAAAAATGGGAGAGTAAGCAGGCAGAAGCAGAAACCGATGAACAGCCGGAGCTTGAAACACCTGAGCAACCTGAAACTGTCGTACCAGCTGAACAGCCAGAGGTGAAGGAAGAACCAGTTGAGGAAGAAGCGCCAGTAAAAGAAGAAAAGCCAACTAAAGTGAAACAAGAAAAAGCTCCACAAGCACAATTAAATGCACAGCATAAAGCACAAAGAGAAGAATTGAAAGCGACTCAAAAAGCAGAGCGTGAGGCGTTAAAAGCGGAACGTAAAGCGAATAAAGAACAACAAAAGCAAGAGGGAAAAGAAAAGAAAAACTAATTATTTTCTAGCAAACTTCTTTTCATTTTTCGTTGCACCCATTACAATCAAGAGCAACGCGGTTGAATGGGAACGGAGGGGTAAGTATGCTTTTGTCTATCATACAAGGAATATTCAATAAGAAGTCTGATACAGCATTGAATGAGCTTGTATTGAAGGCAAAGAGAGGCGATCAGGAGGTTATGGATGACCTTTTGATCGCATTTACTCCGTTCATTAAAAAAACAGCTTCTTTCGTATGTAAAAAATTTGTGGATGAGCATGATGACGAGTTTAGTATAGCAATGAGTGCCTTTCATGAAGCGATTGTGCAGTTCAATCCTGAGGACAATTCATCGTTGACGACATTTTCGCATTTGATTATGAAGAGGAGATTGATTGATTATTTTCGTAAAGAAGCAACGAGAAATGGCGCTATTCATTTACCGAAAGGTGAAGATGAGACAGCAGCCTCTGATGCTCAACGCTACGTATTTGATCAAGCATCGATTGTATCTTATTCGAGTGAACAACAAGCAATGGAACGGCGTGAAGAGATGCTGGAATATAACAAACTACTAAAGGAGTTTGGTTTATCTTTCCAAGAGCTTTCTAGGTCATCTCCGAAACATACAGATTCAAGAAAGACAGCCTTTCAGATTGCACAAATCATCGCTGAAACACCGGATTTTTATGCATATCTAATGACAAATAAAAGATTGCCGATGAAAGAACTTGAATCGACTGTCGAGGTTTCAAGAAAAACGATAGAACGACATAGAAAATATATAATCGCAGTGACGTTACTACTGAATAGTCATTTTGTGTACATACAGGAATATATAAAAGGGGAACTTATATGATGCGGACATACAGAGGCGTTGTTTGCGAAAAGAAAAATAAATATACTGTGTTCCTGACGGAAAAAGGCGAATTTCTACGAGGTGTTCCAATTGGTAAGACACCGGATATTGGAGATGAAGTCGACTTTCATCTGGTTTTTACTCCTGCCCTTTTTGGTGTGAAAGTAAAGCCGCGATTCGCTGGAGCAGTTATGATTGCCGCAATGCTTCTACTTGCCATCGTAGCATCTTTAATTCCCATGAATGATAAAGTGATGGCTTATGTTCAATTAGAAAACGGTATGGCATTGGAGTTTGGTGTCAATCAGGCTGGAGAGGTCATTACGTTACGTTATTTGAACGATAAGCCAATTGAATATGAAGAGAAGCTTGACGATTGGAAAGGCCGTCCAATCAGTACAGTGTTGAACACAGCTGTGACGGAATTATCGGCAGAGAACAACGGTGTGCAAGTCATTATTACGACAATCTTTCCAGACGCCAAAAATCAACAGAAGGTGCAAGGAATTGTTGGAAGTGCAGTTCGAGAAGTACGAAATGCGAATCAAGAATTGACTATCGAAATTGGCGAAAGCACAGCGGAGGAAAGAGTGAAGGCCAATCAGCATGAAATGTCCATTCACAAATTCAAGGCAAGTCAACAAAGTCCTCCGATGAATGAAAAGAAACCATCAACAGAAATCAATGACGATAAAACAAATTCAGGAAATCAGCAAAAAGGTCAAGATGGGCTCAAAAAACCGGATAAGCAATCGGTCCCTTCAGCACCTGCTGACAAGAAAAACAATGGAAATGAAGAGCGGAAGAATTCAAATGAGCTTAAAGATCCAAAACTGAAAAAGCCTGATACAAAGCCGAAGAATGAGCAGGATGAGAAACTGAAGTATTCTCCAGCAGAGAAGGAGAAATTATCGAATCCCGCATCGGAAAATAAAAATTCCAATAAAGGGAATCAAAACCCGGCATCTAAGCAGCCTAAGGGAAATCAGAACCCGCAGAAACAAAATGGCCTTGGAAATCAAGCGCCTCCAGCTGTTGGAAACAGTAAAAAATAATCCTACTGTTCATGTTTTTTGGGGATCAATCTAAACACTATTTCAGCACTAAGAAGGCTTTAATCCTACGAAGAATAAATAAACCTAATTCCATCCAAACCCAGCTATAGAGAAGTGAAAAGATGAAAATAATAAGCAAGACCGCTGGATTGAATGAAGAGGAGACGGTTGGGCCAAAAACAGGAAAGCCGAATACGTACAATGGGGTGCAAATACCTATACTTAATAGTAAAGCATTCGTTATGATAATTTCCGAGCGCTTACTTAGCAAGTGGAATGACCATCCCAACCCTAATCCAAGCAATCCGGTAGTGAAGGGGAAAATAACTAGCTCACTTGGCTCAATCAATACTAATAAACAGATGGTTACGATATAAGTGAAAATCCCTGAGCGCAGAGCCATCAAGGCGACTAACAATATAGGAGCGGTAGCGAAGGGACTAATGGCGTATCCGATACCAGGTAAAAATCCCCCAGCTGATTGTAAAATCGCTGCAAGCGCTGCCATCAACGCCATAAATAGCAGCTTTTTTGTAGACGACCAGCTAGTAAGTATTCGATGAATATCCTTTGGATGCGTTGGAATAGATTTCGTAAAAGACATGATCCCTCTCCCTTTTCCTTCACTATAGATCTCCAACTGTTCACTATCACTCAAATCGCAAGCCCTATCCTTATACTATTTTTCAAGAAGTATTCTGTGACTGTTATAGGTAGCGGATAGATGGGCGTCTGCATAAAGTGATAAGGAATATGGAGAGGGGATAGGTGTCTATGTCTGAACAGGGATTTCAGAATCAGGCTCATTCAAATCAACATAAAAGTCCACAAAGAAAACTAGAACCTAGAGATATCCTGTTGCCACCTGGCTATACAATTGATGTGTTTGCAACGGGGTTAACGACACCTATTAATGTAACATTTACGAGCAAGGGAGAAATGCTCGTTGCTGATTCAGGAATAACGGATGGGAATGGAAAGGTGTTAAAACTGACGGAACATGGTTTTACCACAATAGCTGATGGATTCCATCCACCATTGACAGGAATTACTGAATATCAAGGGAATATCTATGTTGCGCATCGTTGCTATGTCACAATCATCCACCCTGATGGATCGAAAAAGGACATTATCGAGGGCTTGCCGAGTAATGGCGATCATCATAATAATCGGGTAATTTTCGGTCCCGATGGAAAAATGTATTTTGGTCAAGGTACTGCTACCAACAGTGGTGTTGTGGGGAAGGACAATGATTGGGTGAAGGAGCATCCTTTCTTTCATGATTATCCCGGTAGCAGGATTACTCTAAGTGGCCAAAACTTTCAAACATCGGGATTTTTAGAGAGCTTTCAAAATCGAACAGTCACTACCGGTGCATATGTACCTTTTGGAGTCGAAACATATTCGGGGAAAATGGTGGATGGAATCGTTCGCGCAAGCGGAAGCATATTACGGGCAAACCCCGATGGATCGGAGCTTGAGTTGGTTGCATGGGGCCTTAGGAATCCTTTTAGATTACGGTTCGATCGATTCAATCGATTGTTTGCGGCCAATCATGGGATGGATGTTCGAGGAAGCCGTCCAGTTGCCAACTCTCCAGATGAATTTCAATGGATTCGTCCGGGATTATGGTATGGATTTCCCGATTTCACCGGAGGGTTACCAGTTACTTTACCGCAGTTCCAACCCGAGGGAAAACCTCAGCCAAGCTTTTTGTTAGCGGAACATCCGATGCAACCCCCACATCCTGTGGCCAACTTTCCAGCCCATTCCGCTACGATGGGCTTCAGTTTTAATGACAACTCTTCATTCGCGCCGATTGGGGATGTTTTTATTGCGGAGTTTGGAGCGAATGCACCTGGCACGACAGGAGGGAAACCACTCCCGCGTGTCGGCCATCGCGTTTCTCGCATCGACATGCAAACAGGGCAAGTGCATGTATTTGCATTGAATCGTTCTGGTTTGCCAGCTTCTGAAACAAATGGGGGAGGATTTGAACGGCCTATTGATGCTGTGTTCGATGCAAATGGCGCACTTTATGTTGTAGATTTTGGTTTGTTTTCTGGAGCGGCGGCTGTTCCTCATACGGGGGTTATTTGGAAAATAACAAAAAAATGACTTTCACGGAGAACAGGGCCAATTGAAAGTTAATATTTGACTAAGGAGATGAGCTTTTTTCTTAGATAGGATGTGAACAGATTTTTGGTGACAGTCACTCATTCAATCATGAAAGTTCGAAAAAACACATTTTTTTCGGTGACTGTCACCAAAAAAAGTGAAAGAGCATCCTGTGTATCGGAGGCCACTGAAAAAGTCCTCT
>NZ_JAWLIR010000053.1:0-28869 GCF_033485195.1 Sporosarcina beigongshangi | reverse complement strand
CGGTTTTTGTCCCATTTGCATCAAAACGTTGATATGAAAGCGTTTGTTGCCAATATATTGACCACGCTTCCTGATAAGAAAACTATACCACAGGCAATAATAACTGTCTAACTATTTATCAGATTTTATGAATTTGATTACATTTTTCATAAGTAAAATTAAGTGGATTAAGTATTGTAAACAACAAAAAGCCCCTCCACAATCCAAACTTCTGAACTGTAAAAGGGCTTCCATTGTCCTGAATAAATAGGTATATAAAAACAACCTCGATTATGAGAGTGTAAGATATTAAAAAAGATTGTTCATGCTTTTTACGGTTTGAATAATTTCAATCAGCTTATTTCTATCCCATAAAATCACATCATTTGATTTAGCCAATTCCATTGCTGATTTTGTAAAATTACTGTTTGTAACCACAACACCTTTTTGGAGACTATAATGTTTTATACCTGCCACAACTTCTTGAATAGCCGTATTTGTTACTGCGGAGATATACCGTTTTGCTTGAACACCTAAGCTAATTCCATTTTTAGCAACAATAATATCTATCCCTTGGTCACCAGATGCAGATGTTACAACAACTGAATAACCCATTTTTTCAAATAGATAGGATACATAGTGTTCGAATTCAATACCATCTAATTGATCCACATCATCTATTGTCACATTATCATAGGGATTATACTCTACACTATCTTCTAGTTTCATTCCATGATTTAACAGTTGATTTTCAAAGTCATTCTGTACCTTGTCATCTAAGTATTTAGATACCTTTTCGAAGAGTAAAGATCTGATTTCATTCAGATTTTCACATATTTCATTAATTTTGTTATTAAATTCGGACAAAAAATAAACAAACTGTGAGTGAATTAATAGATCATCATGATTAATAAAATCAATAGAATAATACGCATTTACACACTTATCAACATCTAAATTTTCTATATCAGAAAAAAAGCCACCATACAATTCTTTAAATGAATTTGCAAAATACTCTTGTGAAATGTATTTTAAACAAACTGTGATTAATAGATAATTATAATACTCATCATATTTGTTATCAGCATCGAAGTTTTGAAGGATTCCATTCTTAACCAAAAGTTTTACAAATGGAGGGTATTTATTCACACAGAAAAAATATTGATAATGATCGTCACCATATTTTTTGAATTCAATAAAGTAATTACCGAACATCGACATATGCATTTGTCTTTCACAACTTATCAAGAAATAAATATTATCGAATTCATCTTTTGCATATAAATCAAAAAAATTCACAAATAGCTTTTTATTATTCTTGTCGGATAAAATTAATTTACTTTGTTCCTCAACAATTTGTTTTGCTACTATCGCTTCCTCTGAATCTTCATCAAAAGAGAAACCATAATCGTCATCCATTTTACCAAACCCTCCTATTGAACTATTGGGTATGTCAATAGTAGCATATCGAGGTATAAAGTAATAGACAAACAAAAATCCGTCTACAAGCTCATATAGAACCCGTAGACGGCATTTGTATTGCATTAATTCTACCCTTTCATTTATCGGATACCTCTCTTTCTCTTTAAGTTGTCCATGATAGTTTTGGTGAAGCTGTCTGCTTCTTGTTTGGTTCCGTTCATATTTGCTACATTGAAATTAATTGTAATATCTCCACCGCTATCGTTGCTGCTTCCATTACCTCGATTTCTAGGCATCATGGAAGCTACTGCTTCTGCAAATGGTCTCATTTTAGACTTGTTAGACAATGGAAGAACGGCTTCATCTCCATTTTCCCCAATTCCTACAACTGAAGCTCCTGTGAAGATACCCCCAGTTTCATACCAATTCAACCCAATTTTCGGAACACTAGGAGGCGATAAACTGAATTTCCCCGTCATTGTGAATTTAGGAAGCTTAGGCATCTCAATTTTAGGAAACTTTAACGATAGTCCACTGAAGAAACCTTTGATTGCATCAATCGCTTTTCCTACTGCCGTTTTAGCTGCATCTACTGGCTTTATAATGGAATTTTTAACTGCTTCAAATATTGAAGATGCTGTTGTTTTAATACTGTTAAACGTATTAGTGATATTAGTCTTCATCCCACCTACAATAGTTGTAATAGTCGTTTTGATAACATTCCAAATAGTTGTGGCTGTCATTTTAATGCTGTTAAATGTATTAGTAATGAAAGTTTTGATTGCATTCCAGATAGTTGTAAACGCTGACTTTATGCCATCTAATACAGTTGTGAAGAATTTAGAAAGCGCATCAAATACCGTTATTGCAACCTTCTTAATGGCATTCCACACTGTCTCCAACACTTTCTTGATAGCATTCCAAACAGTTGTAAAAATAGTCTTGTAGACATCTAGAACTGCTGTGAAGTATTTTTTATAGCCATCCCAAATAGCTTTACCTATCGCTACAATCCCATTCCATACTACTTCCAGTACCTTCTTAATGGCTTCCCAAGCTGTTGTAAAGATAGTCTTGTAAGCGTCAAAGAGTGTTGTGAAATATAGCTTATATGCATCAAAGATAGCTGTTCCAATGGCAATAATCCCATTCCATAACCCTTCTAAGAAAGATGATATAGATTCCCATGCAGAACTCCATGCTACAGTAATACCTTCCCAGACATTAGAAAAGAATTCTGTTAATCCATTCCAAACTTCTACTGCTACCTCTTTAATATTCTCCCAACACGTCACCAAGAATGCGGAAATTTCATCCCAATTCTTATAAACCAATACACCAATAGCAACTAATGCGGCAATTGCAGCTACTACTAACCCAACGGGACCCGTTAATAATACAAATCCTGCTTTAACTGCTGTTATTACACCGCTCATTGCACCGAATGCTGATACTATACTACCAACTGCTGATACGACTGATCCAAAAATAACAAGTGCGGGACCCAATGCAGCTACAATTGCACCAATAACAACGATGATTGTTTGAGTTTTTTCGCTCAATTGGCTAAACTTTTCAATCCAAGGTTTTATAACTTTTACCATTTTCAAGATGACTGGGACAATAATATCACCAATGGTAATTGCCATATCTGTTAGTGTGTTTTTCAGCATAGCAAGTTTTGATTCAGATGTTGCATAACGTTGAGCTGCTTCATCTGACAATGCGGAGTTTTCTTCCCATGCATCAGATGAAATCCCAACAGCTTCTGAAAGTAAATCTGATGCTCCTGCTAGTCTTAAAAGAGTATCTGTTTCATTGATACCTTTGATTCCCAAATCTCCAAGAATAGCATTTAGATTCTCACCTTCTATCCCTGACTCAGACAACCCTTTAACAAATGAATCTAGTGCTGTAATTGGATCACTTTCCCATGCTGAAGCAAATTCTGAAGAAGATAATCCTGAGGCTGCCGCAAACTTATCTAGTCCTTTCCCACCATCTGCTACTGCGTTCCCAATCTTCTTAAGTACCTGAGTCATGGCTGATCCGCCTGCTTCTGCTGAAATCCCAACACTTGACATAGTTGCAGATAGCGCCATAATATCTGATTCTGTCAATCCAATTTGTGCGCCTACTCCTGATAACCTCATACCCATTCCAACAATATCCGCTTCAGTTGTTGCCATGTTGTTTCCTAACGCAACAACTGATGACCCCAATCTATCAAAGTTCTCTTGTGGCATTCCTACCACATTAGCAAATTGAGCAAAACTTGTGGAAGCGGTTTCTGCCGTCATATTTGTTGCTTCTCCGAGGTCAACCATTGTTTGAGTAAACGACAAAACATTTTCTGTTTTTATGCCTAATTGTCCAGCCGCTTCAGCAACTCCCGCAATCTCTGCTGCTGATGTAGGAAGAACCTTAGCCATTCCTCTAATTCCATCTTCAAGCATTTTGAAATCCTCATCCGTACCATCAATCGTCTTCTTGACCCCCGCAAATGCTGACTCAAAATCCACAGATGCCTTAGCTGCATATCCTCCAAATGCGGCTAATGGAAGGGAAACTAGTGACATCTTCTTTCCAACATCTGTAATACTTCCGCCTATTTTTTGAAGTCCACTCCCATCTAGGTTACTAATTTGCTGACCTAGATTTCTGAAGCTATCTCCAACCCCACTCATCTGCTGCTGTACAATTTGCATTTGAGAAGTAAACCCACTAATATCTGCACCTAATCTTGCAATCATATCCATACTCTCACCAACTTCTTTCTCCATTTTTTGAAACAAAAAAACGGGGGAAAGTCACCAAATTTAATGGCAACTTTCCCCCGTCAGATTTAATTATTGAATATCTCATTAAGTGCTCTAAGCTCATCTTCACGCTGTTTCTGTGTGACTCGCTTTTGTTTGTTAGCATCCTCAAACAATGAAACTTTCTTTCCACTGTGTGCCGATGTATAACCTGCTCTGAAGGCATAAGCAATCATTTCATAGTGATCTTTTCTGTCATCAAAGTGATTAGATAGCAATAATGAAAGTTGCTTCATTGTTAACTTATCTACATCCTCAATAGGACGTTTTAGAGTGCCAACAATCATTGTGAAGACCTCATCAATGTTAATGTAGCCTTCACTCGTCTGAGGGCATAGCAGCGCCACCAGTGAAGCCCTCCATAGCAACTTTGATTGCTACAGACAAGTCTTCAATCTTGCCGCCTTCAGACATGAATTCATCTAATAAATCCCCTGCTTTACGCTCAGATAGTTTAGGATGCTGATGTTTTAAGCCGAATAGAAACATTGTACGAACTAGTGTAAGCCCACCAATTTCACCAATTTTATCAATAGGTTTTCCTAGTGCTTGCTCCATATCTGCCAGTGCATTAAATCCGAATTTGAGTTCATATGTTTTACCGCTGATTTCAATAGTTTTCATTTATATTGCTCTCCTTTTTTGTAGTATTTTTAAGCATAAAAAAAGATGTAATGCGCTGAACCGTCAAGTTGTGCCATTTCACCTGAATTGCTTAAATTATGGAATTGGTGGAACATCTACTAATTGAAGCTCACCGCAACCTTTAAGGGTTGTACCATAGGTTACTGTGTCATCATAGTTCATATCCAAGTCAAGATTTTCTATTAAGACAAGCCCCTCATATCGCTTGTCATTTGGAAGCCTCACTTCAACTTTCAACTTCTTACGTGCTAAATAAGCATCATTAAAAGCTGTGAAAGCATCATCATCAAGATAATAGAGTCCGTCACAATCAATTGACCACTCTCTTGCTCCTGCAATGTAATCCTTCCAACCATTAGCACCTTTAACTCCAATATCATGCGTTTCTGTAGACTGATTGAGTGTTGCATTACGCTGACCTGCAATCATTACCCAATCTTCTATCCCTAGCGTTCCCTTATCAAAATAGAGAACAAAATCCATACCTAATGTAGCTGCCATATTCATATCTTCCTTCCTGTTAATTCAATTTCAAATTGAAGTATTCCGTGCCAAATTGTTGTATCTATTTCTGTCTCAGTAAGTGTTAATAGGTTGTCTAATCTCACAAAATCTACTTGGAAGCTGTCCACTTGTTTCAAGTTTAGAATGCTATCTTTTACAAATTGATTCATAACTTTGCTAACAGATGAATCACTACCTTTGGAAAACGTGTGAATAGTAACATGATGAAACGTCCGATTATGCGATTTTACGTTCACATCTCGCTGTATCTCTTGTCCAATTTCAA
Organism: Sporosarcina beigongshangi; assembly: GCF_033485195.1. Taxonomy (NCBI): domain Bacteria; kingdom Bacillati; phylum Bacillota; class Bacilli; order Caryophanales; family Caryophanaceae; genus Sporosarcina; species Sporosarcina beigongshangi. The sequence continues at coordinate 23,214 of NZ_JAWLIR010000053.1, read as the reverse complement.
TGAAAGGGAAAACAGGTGAAGTTTGTTTGATTTCTGTTACGTCATAGCTTCCAAGCGCCAACTGTTGATAGATAGCCTTTTGAAGCTCAATAGATACATTCATCAGTTACTTACCTCCCTCATTGCTTGTCTCAAATCTTCTTCTAGTTGTCTGGAAGCATTTACATATGCAGGTGTCATATATGGCTGTGCTACTTGCTTAGAAGTACCATATTCAACATGCGTCGCATATTCCAAATTAGTTGAGACTTCACCCGTAATTGAGCCGCTCGTTTCACTTATTTGTGAATTAATGCTCCGCCTCAAGGTTCCTGTATCAACTGGCGCTTGCGCCTTGGCATTAGCTTCCATTTCTAGAGTCCGATTCTTAACCGCTTGTCTAGCCGCATCATTTAACTCTCTAGGTGCATTCGTTGCCCATGCCATGAATCTATCTAATCCTTCAATCCGATTACTCATAAAATCACCTCAATTAAGAGGATGTTTATTTTGTAATCCAAGTGTTGAAGAATCTTATATTTTGTGTCATCAGATGATTTTAATATGAATGATTCCAGTGGTAGATTAATCTTTTCTTTTGTGATTAATCGCCTAGCGGATGTTGAAACAATCCCATATTCCTTGAGTGCAATTTCAGCCTTAACTGGTGAAGTGTGAGCCATGAAGGATTGACCATCTTTATAATCAACTTTCCAGCCACCCATACCATTGCTGACCCGTTCCTCAACTTGAAATGTAAACTTAGAATCTTGTCTCATAGAAACTGAATCCTTTTCAACGATGAACCGCCATCAGGTTGATTTGCTGCTTTCCATTGTTGGATATATGGCAAATATGAATCTAAAACTTCATCCGTAAACTGTTGAGTTACAATGTCAATCTTCTCTGATTTCATACCTTCTGACCCCATGCGTTGCCATCTTGCAATGACTGCTTCAGTTAGAATGAATTCTAAAGCTGTAGGTGTCTCAGTAGTTCCTGTATGGAGGCAAATAGCCTTGTCATACATCTCAATGAAATCAGTTAAAACGTCATCATTCGCAACATCTACAATTGAAAGAATCCGTTTGATTCGTGCTAGAATTTCGTATATCAACATAGTCAATCACCTGACTTCTTAACTGTTTTCTTCGCTGGTGCTACTTTTTTAGCCGTCTTCTTTTCAGGTTTCGGCTCAGAGATAGCAACTGTATTCCCACTATCTGGATTAGCTTCAGCCATCTTCTTGGCTTCTTGTTGCTTTTTTCTATACTCTCGATATTTATAAGGCATATTGTCACTCCCTTTACTGCCACAATACAAATAGAAAGAGGATGTACAAAAGCACATCCCCAATGTTAATTATGCAAGTGTGATTTTAATTGCGCCTGAATCATCAGTAAGTGCAACCGCTGCATGTGTACGACCATTTACAAGAACTGTGTCATCATTTGCTTCTTCCTGTACTTTGATTTTCACATCTTGTTTCAATGCTACTGTCAATGCATCAGGTTTGATGATGAATGCTTCTTTAACACCAACACGTGCTGAAACAACTACTGTACAACCATAAATTTCACCCACTGAATCAACCTTGTCATTAGTTTTAACAACAAAATTAGAATCTTTTCGTAGATTAGCAAACTCAGCAGGGCTAACTAATAGATATTTTTCACCATCCAAATCTTCACCAAATTTCACTAGTGCCTGTCCAATTTCTTCAACGTCTAATTCAGTTTTTAGAGAAGCATGTAGCATAGCTCCAGTAATTGCTTTCAGTTCTGCAAATAGTGCATTCTCTACACCAGCGCCTACTGATTTAGCAATCTGATTTTCAGCACGTCCTTGAACATCGCCATGACCATTCATGATTTCTTCTTCAGTGAATGTATAGCCTCGACCATACTTCTTTACCGGTGCTGATTTAGTTGAATCTGTAAAGTCTGCTGTCGGGATTGGTGCACCTGCTAGAACTTCAGTTGAATCTCCAATGTATTCCGTAGAAACAAATGTCACCGTATCCCCTTCAGTTTTCTCGCCTAGATTATCAACGTTTACGATATTGTAAAGTTTGATCGCCTTACCTAGTTTTTCTGTAACCCCTAATGCCAATAGTTCTGGAATAAATACGTTGTTCGCCATAAATAAATTACCTCTTTCTGTTTGTCTGTTTTATTTTTGTTGGTAGATGCCTGTATTTACGCATCAAAAAAGACACCCACGAATGGATGCCAATAATTTGTATTCTGTTGTTACTTTTTGAGTAGTTGATTCACTAAGTCAGGATTCTCTTCCATTAACTTTGCTCGCTTATGATAGTCAAGTTTTGCAAATTCCTGTTTCGTCATTGTTGAACTAACTACATTTGAGTCTCTTGGAGTAGAACCCTTCAAGCGTTCATCTACTGCTTTTTCGATAGCCGCAATCCATTGTGACTTGAATATATCAATATTCGTCTTGATGGATTCAGCATCATCTGCCTTTAGATATTCAGCAAATTCAGTAGGTAGCCCACTTTGAGATAATTCCTTGATAGTCGCCGCTTCAAGTCGTTCACGCTGAAAAGCTTTTCGCTCAGATTCGAATGCTTCACGCTCTTTCTGTAACTCAGCTTTATAACGCTCCTCAGATGACATAGCAGCCAATTTCTCAGCCTCAGATTTTTCAGCATCAAGTTGAGCTTTATATTGCTCTTTCCACTCTGCTTCTTTTTTCTGAATTGCTGTTGAAACTCTACGATCTGATTCAGATTGAAGTAGTTTATCTACCTCTTCCTGTGTAAACGTTTTAACTTCCTCTTGTTGTTCAACCTCTTCATTTTCTGCTTCTTGATTGTTTTCTACTGTCATTTTTATATCTTCCTTTCGCCCTAACTGTTCATCTAAGCCCAACTAGTTCAAATATATTTTGATATTATTTTAAAATTAAAACTCCTTCACCGTTTATAGATGAAGGAAGAAAAGGAGACGAGGATAATAAAAAATAAAATTTACTTCCTCTTCAATATACATATGAGGGTATATAACTAATTGGTAAATAGTTGCCATTGAAGCACTAATTTACATAAGTATCATGCCATTCATCATAGCTAATATTTCCATCAACATAGCGCTTCTCACCATCTGGAAGTTTAGACCATCTTTTCTCTATTTTCATACCATCAAAATATGGAACTATGCATGATCTACAATTTGCGTGCATAGGAGAAGCGTTCACTCCTGCTTGTTTATCCTTTAGCTTGAACACTTGTCCGTCCAAGCCTTTACAGACTGAAGATGTCTTTTTATCTAAAGTTGCCATGAACTGATATTCATCTAGTCTATATTCTTCATATGATTTGGACGATGCAGATGTTAACACTTCAGCGGTTTCTGTGCGAATTAGACGCAAACTATTCTTGTAACTACTATCCATTTTGTCACTAAGCTCACGTGACATTCTTTGCACGCTCGAACCCCTAATGAGTCCATTTGTAATCGTTTGTTTCAATTCAAAGGATAACTTTCTTCTGTTATTCCAAATGCGCTCACTGAACATCATGCCACTCCATGGGTATGTTATAGCTTCAACTATTGCCCGTTCATTGAGTCTGGTGAAACTCAGACCTAACCCTGTACCTCTAGCCGTATTGAATCCTGTTTGATAATAAGTGGATTCATACACATCATTGAGCCATGTAAACATTTCCATTTGCTCACTATGTCCTAGCAATAATAATCTTCCATCAATCTCAGCTAACAATGATGACAATCGTTGCAATTGTCCCTGTTTAACTAACTGCTGCATTTCACTAATTGCAAATGGATTATTGGTTGCTGTCATCTGTTGCTGAAGTCTTTGCATTCGTGAAGCATAATCACCAATTTCACGGCTGTTGAGTTGCTGCATGGCTTGTGAATATGTGAGATTATTTTCATCTGCATAACGTTGGTAAAATGCCTGTAGCTCATTCTGTATATCATTGACCGCTAAACGATACTGTTTTTTGAGTTCCTTCTCGACAACTTTAATATCATTCCATTTAGTATTTACAACTTCAAGGGATCGCTGTTGCCAATACTCTTGATTATCAAGATTTCTATATTTTCCTGTAGCTATATTGTTCACCTGCTCCCATTAGAAATAGATGCTGAATGAAATTAATCACTCAACACCTTCTGCCTTTGTATTTTCAATTGGATTGAATATTTCCGTATATCCATCAAGTGAATCCTCTGATTGCTGTCGTAGTAGCTCTAACTCAAATTCAACATCATCAACAAATGGAAGTAATGAAAGCAATGTTTTGTCTGGGACAATGCCTCTCATCTCTTTGACTATCTTCGTTATTCCTTCAACGTCTGCCGCTAGATTTCTACTGAACTGCATAGCAACATCCGTGTAATCATAAGAATGACCCTTCACATTTAAAAAGTTGCAAATTAGCTTGATACGTCTCTCCAGTGAATGTTTAAAGTATCGCTCCTTGATTGCTGTAAGATTTTCTAAGCTCATAATTTTATAGCGCAATGCCGCCCCACTTGACTCTGCACCCGAGAAACGTTGTGCTGATAAATCGGGAATACCTGAAAGTCGATGAATATCATCTACTAGTCTAGTCTTATCCTTCTCAATTTCTTCTGGTTGCGAACCTTTGGTTAACCATTTGGCATCTCCCTCACCCTGTAGCAAAATAACCCGATTCTCTTTCATCTCATAAACTTGCTCTTTCGTCATGTCCATATTTTTAATGAGCATATAAGCATCTGCAAATGATTCCATATTATTGAGGGAGTCAGATACTAAGATGTCATATGCATCAATTAAATGCATCACAGGCTGAAAATCGCCAATGATTTCAAGATTATTGTAGTAAGGGATGACTGGAACACTCTTGAAATAATGCTGCTGTTCATCTTGTAGCCTTAAATCATCATCTACCTGCTTATAATAGAAGATATTTTCATCTGTATAGACTTCAACAAACATTTGCGTTTCTTCAGTAACATAATCATAAGACTCATAGAAACGTATTCCTGCTAATGGATTCCCTTTAATAGTAGAATCATAAATCATGAAAGTTTCATTCGGATTCAATACATCAAACTTAACTTCTCCACTTTCATCAATGTAAAGTAATTCATACCCAACACCTGCAACCGATGCATCTCTTGATAATTTTGCATTTTGTGACTGCTCGTAATTAGAATTAAAGATACCCTGTAGTGTTTCCATTAATATTTCATCTGACGATTGATAAGAAACGGGAACGCCTATAAAGTAGGATTGTGCTGTATTACTGATATGCCTGCCCCAAGGGGATACAACTCTATTATTCGGCTTCAGTGGATCTTTCATAGTGCGATTCAAAATGTCTTGTTCGGAATTATAATACTTAAATAGCTTTGTAATTCTTGGTAGCTCATTTAGTTTGAAGCGTTGAATGAGTGCTAAAATTAGTGCTGGTGTTAAATCTTCTAACGAATTGATTTTATATTTTTCCAATGTGTGATACCTCTTCCTGTTTGTCTGTTATTTTGTAGGGCATATGGTAGAAAGTTAGTCATGGCGTTCATTCTGGTGCTTCTTAAAAGATTTCTAGTATGAATGTTCATGAAAATATTAGAACGAATAAAATGAGCTTTAAATTAATAAAAGTGACCATATGCACAAATTTGATGATTTCTTGTTAAAAATGAGCATGAAAAAACACCTCAACCTGTAATGGCTGAAGTGTTTAGTAGATACTCATTTGATTATTAGATAATTGAATCATTTAATATATCATCTGATTTTATTATCGAGTATTCGTCTTGAAAGTATTTTAAAACATGATCTGTCCCAAGTTTCATATAGTAATGAAGAATCATTATCTCGTGAGCTGAAAGCTGTGAAAAGAATATCTTAAAATATTTTTTCTTTTCCTCTTCTGATAATGAGTTAAAAAGTGCATCTTCATTACCGTCAATTAGATTAAGAATCATTTTTACTACTTTTAAATAATTATTAAGCATATGTTTGTTACCACTAACTACTGTGTTAAAAGATTTTTTTGTATAATAATCCTCTCCGATATACGAAGTTACAAACTTTTTCACCAATATATTTTCAGGAATTACCTGAGTAAGTGATTTATATTCTTTATAAAGAATATATCTATAGCCGTGTTCTCTTTCCTCTTCTGAAAAACCACTTATACTTTCACACACAAAATCAATTGTGGGCTCTTCATCTCTTGAATGAGGAATTTTTAAAAAACGCCATATAGGTTTGTTATTTATCCGTATATTATAAACAACCTCTGAATATTCTCGTAGCCTTATGTCAAGAGGGAGTGAATCATTATTCATAAATTCAAAAGTAAAGTCAACTATAGTATGTCTTAAATAATCATTATTAATTTTTTCATAAACTTCTTCCAAAGCAACTCTACCAGACGATTCTGCATAATATAATTCATTCAAAATCTCAGTATAAAGATTCATCATATTAAATAACGTAGTTTCAAATTGTTGTAATTTCATTGTCTTATTAGTCATAGCATGTTCTTCTCGTGTTTTTTCTAATTCTGTTCTTGTAAGTTGAAGCTCCTCACGTTGCAATCTAAGTTCTTCTTTCTGCATTACAATTGCTGCAATTACAAAAAACATACTAGCAAGTGACAAGAAACCTACTGTTGTTCCACCTAAATAGTCTGCGATTGGACTAATAGACCGAAAATCCGATAGATTAAAACCGGAATTAGTCAATCTCATAATAATTAAAGGTGTTGCCAATGCAAATAAAGCTATAAGCGAACCTGTCATTATCCACAGATTTTCTTTTTTCTGATACCATTTCAAATTGTCCATAATAACAAATCACCTCTAAATGACATGTTATCATTTCCCAATCAAAAAGTAATCAGAATGTTGTTTATCAGTAGACACCTAATGCTGATTTAGGAAGAAAAGTCACTTTATTTCCTCCACTGTTGAATGATTCTAAGCTATATCTGAGTGCATCAAGCAAATGGTTAAAGTTGTCAATAGGCTGATTTAGATAGTTGCCAGATACCTTGTCCTTCTTGTAGGAGTAGTTTTCTAGCTCATCAATTGTATGGACACATTTAGGATGAACGATAACATCAAACTGTTGAATGAATTGGATACCTGCATTGATTGACCCTCCGCCTTTTCTTGCTGGCTTAATACGGGAAATCCCATACTGTCGCATTTCTTCAATAGATTTCTGTTCTGCTGAATCCGCTATGATTACCTGTCTAGCATATCCCATTTCAATAATACGTTGAGCAAATTCATCATTAAGTAGCCCCTTCTCATAAAGCTCATCGAAGATGTAGAGTTTACGATTTGGAATGTCAACAAGTGAACAAATTAGAGTAGATGGATCATTAATAAATCCAAAGTCTGCTCCGATTGCTGTCTTCATATCATTGTTAGCTTTGACTAGCTCATGAAGCTCAAAATCTTCTACCTTCCAATTGCTGAATACTTTCTTGCCTGTCGTTCCCCATTTACCAAGCGCATACACATCATAAAATACCGGATTCCGTTCTTTCATATCAAGGAGATTCTTGATGGTTGCTTCATCTAGGAAACGATTATCAAGATAAGTGCTGTGACATATGACTGAATCCTCTTTAGGCATATCAAAAAACTCGGATTTAAGCCAATGTGAAGCTGATATAGGATTGAATGACAGATAGAATTGTTTCTTATGCCCGATACCCCTTAGACGTGTTTCAAGTGTATGGAACATATCTTGTGTGATTTCCGATGCTTCTTCAATCCAACAGGTATCAATACCTTTAATAGAAAGTAGCTTGCTCCCGTTGTCATCAGCTCCACGGAATATGATTTCTGAGCCGTTGGGAAACTCCATCTTGAGTGTAGTCTGTGAAATCTTTACTAGGTGAAGTATTTTCATTCTTGCTAATGCGTCAATAATTTCAGCGAACACTGATTCACGTATAGTTGCAAACGTTTGTCTGACAACTAAGAGTTTCTTCTGTTGCTGTAATAAATCAATCACTAGCTTAGTAGCAATGAAATGTGATTTACCTGAAGATGATCCCCCATAGTAAACTTGATACCTATTGTTCGATTGTAGATATGGAATGTACTTTTCATTGAAAAAATCTCGTCCAATATTCATTTGTATTGGTTGTTTCTTTTGCTTCTGTTCGCTCATTTAATGCTCCTTCCTAATATTTAGCAACGACAAAAAAGACCCACTGCATATGCAATGAATCCGCTGTATCACCTATGTTGTTGTAATATTCCTCTGCCTACTTATTTCATTGTGCATATGGTCGTATCTGTAACTTAGTGATTCATTCTAGCTTGTGTAAGAAGCATCTGATGTGTTTATACCTCTAAATATCTACATGTCTAGAATGTGCTGTAGTTTATCAGAATGAACCATATAGCCCAATCAACTATTCCCCACTGTTGCCAACCTTTTAGCTGTCCTGAGATATTTGATGGGAACTAGATACTGCCTAGCTATAACCTTGCCATTCTTCTCATAGGTTGCCATCTCACGGAATCCTTTGATTATATAGTAGCGATTGATTGAGTACATTGTTTCCTTATTGCTGATATAAAGTGCATATTCGCTAGGTGAAAATTTCCATAGATTGTTGTTCATATTATTGCTCTCCTTTTATTTGCTTTACATTTATGGAACACAAAAAAGCCATCCCAAGTTAATGAGATAGCTTTGAGGCTGGTGCTTATTTAGTTGTCATCTAATGTTACTTCATAATATTTCTCTATCCGGTCAATCTCTTCCTGAACCTTTGCAATATCCGATGCCTTCAAATCCTCTTCAAAGTAGGAATATAGCTCCTTTAAGCGGATTATGAATGTTTGGCGTTCATTGTCTTTCATTATAAATCCAATGCCAATACTGCTCTATCCTTCTGATCCTGAGTGATACCGATATATCTCAATGTAACAGCAGGAGACGAATGGTTGAGCATATCCATTAACAGTGTAATGTCTGTACCTGCTTGATACTGATGGAATCCGAACGTTTTTCTTAATGAATGCGTTCCAATTCCTTTCACCCCTACTACATTAGCTGCATCTTTGATTATCTGCCATGCTTGTTGTCGTTGAATAGGCTTATCACCTTTACGTGAAGCGAATACATAGCCATTCATATCTCCTTTGAATGCTTCCTCCACATAGTCAACTATAGCCTTCTTAACTCCTTTAGTAAGAGCCACCTTATTATTCTTGCCCGTCTTAGTTTCAATCAATGTAACGTGATCCAGTGGTTTCAATTTGTCATCAATCAAATCTTTATACTGTAAGGATAATAAGTCACTAACCCTGAACGCTGTATTAATTCCAAGGATGAATAACAAAGTGTCTCGTTTACTTTTATGGAGTTGCCTTTTCATCGCTTCAATCTTTTTTCTGTCTCTAATAGGTTCAACAAATTCCATTTCCAACGCCTCCTGTTTCACATCTCAAATCATACTTAACTTAATATAATTATATATTATGCATGATTCGAAATCAACTATAATAGCGTCACGAAATAGAATTCGTCATAAACCGCATAGCATCAACGTTAAAGTCATTTTATCCAATCAGACTTAATTACATTGTGTCTGATTCATTCATCTTCATGGTCAATAAACTCAGTCGCCTGATGTTCAATAATCTTCCTGTCATCCGCTGCATCAAATCCTAAATTGATCTGGAAGTCTGTTGTTTGATTAACCTCATGACGTTCGATGAACAGCCCCATTGACTTGCCTAAATATTCACCTGCTTTCATACGATGATCTAATTTATTATCAGGATTAATCATGACTTGCGTATAGAATTGAAGGATTTCTTCACCAGTTGCTATATACGTAAGATTATGCTCTTTTATTTCGGCTTGTCGTCTGTCAATTTCCTTACTTATCTTCTCTCTCTTCAACAACTCACTAGCTCTAACCGCACTACTTCTCTCATTATCATTTTCATACGCTACCATGTAAGCTTTTGTACCGTTATTCCCGTTAAATAGGTAATTCTCAACAAACATCTTTTGCCTAGGATTCAACTCTATACTGTCTATTCTTGTCTTCCTTTTGTTATCACGGTTGTCACTTTCCGTATTACTCATTTATTTCTCACCTACCAATTTAGCTAACTCGCTAACTAATTTGACCATTTTACTTAAACGAGCTATGATTTAATATACAAACTAATTTAAATACCAAGGGGTTATCATTCATGAAAACAGGAAGAGTCAATTGGTATAAATTATCTACTGATTTTCAAATTGAAGACTATATAAATTACATCGACCTAATGGAAGAAAGCATTGAGAAGCATAAAAGTGAAATGTTAGTTCGCTTTGAATCTCAAGTAAAAGAATATGGTTACGACGAAGATACTGCTCAAGAATTCTTTGAACATGCCTATTTAGATGATTATCAATCACTTGATCGGACTTATAACTTAATACTAAGAAAATCATTATTTATCACTCTATATTCCTTCATGGAAACTGAACTTAAGCGATTGTCCACCATAATTGAAAATAAAAACTTGACTAATATTAAATTGAACGACTTAAATCATAGGGGCATTCTCAGATATTTATTTTACCTAGAAAAGGTTAATAACATCGAGATTAATATAACCCCCGAAATTAGAAGTGCATTCAAAAACTACAACGAATTAAGAAATTATTTTGTTCACAGCAACGATACTGATATAACCTCCAGACAATATGAGAAATTAAAATCCTTGGCTGGCGTTACTTTTTATGAATATAAATTTCTTGACGCAAAAAGCGAGTATAAAGTAGAGGCTTTGGAAAAGACTTTTAACACAAACTATCTGGATATAATCTCCCATTTCTTTGAAGAGCTTTATTTAAGTCTTGATAATAGTGGGATCATGTCACCTTAAGATACTGGAATTTCTCCAGACAAAATAGTCACACTCGAATGAATGTGACTTAAATGCTCATTAATTTAATTATTCAATCTATCTTCTAGCAAGCTGCTAAAATAATCGACAGTAGCCATAATGCCAACTGATTTATTTAAACGCCATCCTACACCTGACACAAATAAACCCAATAATAGAAAAGTAAAAATTGAATACATTATTGCTGGAACTTCCAACTCTTTCATAACTTGAGGGTATATGGCTATTAAAGCTAACATAAAACCACCCATTGTAGAAATAACTTTAAAGAAATTCTCTTTTTCTTTTATTGATTTCATTCTCGCTTTACCCAAACTAACTGGTATATCATCCAGTTCCCTCAATGTAGAAATGTTATTATTAATAAATCTTTGATTCTTTGAACCATCTTGCTCAAAATTATCTCTAATATATTTAATTAAATCTTTATCCTTTTTCTCATTAAGTGACCTTGCTAACTCTTCAGCATTCATTAATTTCACCCTAACTATTTATTATACAGATAGTATCGGATGAATTATATTTATATTAAGCTGGTTCACCATACTTCCCAACATAGTCTTCCACCAGCTCATTCAATTCTTCTACTTTCGTTACAATCTCAATATAAGCTCTACCCTGCTCCACAAATTCATTTAACTCTTCAATTTTCTCTGCTGCCTCAATCATTTCACTGTATAATTTTTCAATAGTATTCATCATTTTATCTTCTCCATTTCATTATGTGTTTTATATTATTGGTTGCCCATTTTTGAGCATGACTCCTAAATCAACCAAAACGTCACCAACAAACTAACAATCCCCAATCCGCATATCTTGGCACATCTTTCTTTCATTTTGTCATCATCTGCGCCCATGGCTAATAAGCCGAATAACACGACAATCACTATAAGCAGAATCTGGTAAACTAGCAGCATCAATGGTTCATCTCCTCGATTTCATAAAGTATCTTCCCTATGTTTTCCTCTTGCTGAAAAAAGAATCTCTGAGCCAATCCGTTAAATAGCGAACTTGTAGCCTTGTTAGCTGCCTTGTAACATGCACGTTCAATCATTTCTTCTAATTCCCACTTAGTCATCACAACAATTTCATTCTGCTTACTCATAAAAATCAGCCCCTTTTTTGTTGGTCAATCTTCTATCAAATAAATCCCATTTGGTGTACTTCTGAATCTAACAGTTTCATTTCTACCAGTCTGTTTAGCCTTCAATTCATCTGCTTTTCTTTGATTCTCACGCTTCCTATATTCCTCTTGAGTCAATCCACCATATTCACTTTTTACCCTTTTAAATGGAACAACCTTCTCACTTTTCTTCTTTAACTCTTCCAAGTAAAGAATACGCTGCTCAACATAATCCGTAATCTTATAAAGAATATTATTAGAAATCTCGCTACCTGAGCCATGAATTGCCAACACATCAACAGCATCAAGCTGCCAAAACATCTCTATCATCGGTTTATAATCAATCCGTTGCAAAATCCACCCACTCAATAACCGTCCCTGCTCATCTATACGGTCATCATCTATTTCCACTAAATCCATGTAGCTACTCCAGAATTGAATCTCCTTATCATGCCCTAGTTGCCTCAATGTAACTGGCTTAACAGACTCATATGCAATTTCAACACGCTCCCTGATACGTCTTCGATTATGCTCAACAGATTGTTGGCTGAATGGTTTATATGCTTCTGGAATTTCTGAATAAGGTACTGTGTAATCATCATTCTCATCACGCTGGAAATACTTCATAGTATTTAAGTAGATAACTTGTCCTTCTGTTAGCAACTGCTCATGATTTCCACTGAACCAGTCGAGAAACTGACTACCTGCATAATCTTCTTTCATTTTCCAGAAGGATGATGTTACACCTGCGCTATCACTTAAAGATTCCGTACCTTCTTTTATCTGTACAAGCTTATCTAATGAACTCATATCAGGCTTAGACCACCCAACAACACCATCTTGCTGCACTTGAATAGAGTCATTTATCTGATTGGCATATTCTCGAATATCTGTTCTGATAGCTTTATTTATATTGGCATGAAGTATGGAGCTTTCCTTTGTCCCATCAGTCATTACCTTTGACCAATCAAAATCTTTATCATTCGGAATAAATGTCATCACTTTCTTAGTGACACTCAACATAACCTCAGAAATAAAATCGTTCCATTCCCGATTAAATAGCCAACCATATTGTTTATAGAGTCCAAAAATGAAACGTCTACTCTTCTTCCCTACTGGTTCATAATGAATGTGAGTAGCTTTATCATCGTAAGGATCGGCTTCTGGCTCTTTCCTTCTGAAATACTTCTCAATGAATTCAACCCTATGTTTCGTAGTTCCATCCTCAATACCTTTGAGCGGTTTATCCTCGTCTTCATTAATAGAAGGAATAGGGAAATGTTCAGGAAGGATTTCCACCACTTCAGGCCTGACATAGTTGCCATGTTCATCAATCCTAACTTCACTAAATCGCTGTCCATTCTTTATTTTGGAAATTACAGATGGGACAACTCCAAATTTCAGAGCTATCTCCTTCTGTTTCAAATCCTTTTTCATCAAGTGTTGTTTAATGAGAACAACCGACTCGATTGTCAACTTTGCTGCACGTGTGTTTCCTTTCAAATCAGTTTCCCCCTTCACACCTATTTATAAATCTATTCACTTTTTACTAGTCATCAAAAATCATTGTCACCAAGCTCAACCTTAAGTCCATTAGGCATGGTTCTCTTCATTTTGTAGTTTTTCTCTTTCTGCTTAATATCCTTCTGCTCAATAACCTCAACCAATTCACCATTCTGGTAAACTCTCACATCGCTATTCATAGTATCCTCACGCTTCATCTGCTTAGGCTTCTCATCACGCTCGTACCACTTTTCATATTTGAGCGCATCCACATCTTCAATCTCATCTAACCTGTCGCCAACAGCATTGATGAAGCTGTACAAAGCCTCTTTCTTAATAACTGTCCTGGTCATTTGAGCCTCTATAACGTCACCTAAATGTTCACCAGAAAGGGAATATATAATATCTCGGACAACACCCTCATTTTTAAAATTAGCAAGAATCCATTTGCTTAACTCTTCTTCTCTAGCTAAATCACTCTTGCTTTTTTTCTGTATCTTCCCCAGTTTCGGATTATGCACAGGTTCTTGATTTATGATATTTACCGCTTCATCCAGCACTTCTTTATCTTCCATTAATTTCATTCTCAAAAAGCTCACTCCATTAGGAAATTTACTATCATAATGTTTTTCATAACGCTCCCTGATTTCCTTGTTAAACTTGGAACTCTCATCATTGGAATAAATACGCTGCTTCTTTTTCTTCCTGTCAGCTAACTTGATTGCATATTCATCATCAAATTTAGGAATACCGTAAGCAAGCTCACCCAAAAATACCTCTTTCCATTCGTCAAAATAGGTGATTTGCGTTGCCGTCAATTCAGCTTTTGAATGATCATCTCTATCTTTACTAGCTCGCAATCGCTTCTGCTCATCGAACCACTGATAAAAATAGACAATGAAATGAGGCTTATGGTAATTGGAATGATAAACAATTTCCTCTGAATCCTCTTCATCCTTCCTCCAACTATCCTCGTAATAATACAACCCCGAATCTTCACCCAATGTCTCACCAAGTGTTATTTCATCGCCATCTTCATTCTCAGTCACAGCATCGAAACTAGTAATATTAAACTCATTTATATTGTCACCAGAACGCTCTTTCCATTGTATAAAGTTGGTATACTTTTGAAGCAAACTCTCCAGCACGCTGATTCCTGTTTTTCCCGGCTTGACAATATAAGCATGTAACCTTAAATTTTCAGATGATCCTTTTTCATTCATGTGAGAATAAGAATATGTGCTTTGCGACTCGTTAAATTGAATAACCGCTGAACTAACACAAGCCATAATCTCACAAAAGAACGCTTCATAATCACCTTCAAAATGATGCTTATAGCGACCCCATAGCCCCTTGATGACTGATTTAGACTCTTTAGTTTTGGCTGCATGAACGAAATCAAATGACTTGCCATATGTCCGACTGTTTGCCGAACCATAATCAACAAATTCCACTGTAAAATAGTCATCTAAAAACTCCATTTTTAAATCTATGATTTCTACTTTGTTGAGCCATCCTTCTTGATGTATCTGCACAATGTCAGCCTTCATATTGTTCAGGAAAACTTGTTTCTTATTGCTATTTTTAAAATTTTCTTCTTCAATTTTCTTTGCCACCATTTATAATTTCTCCCATTTCTATATCTAATTTTTAATGACGGACATTTTTGTCCCCCTTAATTAATCCTTGACGTTTCTGTATTCATCCTGTAAAATGATATTTGTAGAAATCTACTATTAAATATGTTTATAATGATAAAAAATAAAAGAACAATGCTGTACCGCAATTGGACTGAACGTAGTGAGAGAAATTGTCGGGACTAAGGTTTTGAATTTGTCTTTCTACTTCTGTCTCCGTCAAACAATTGAAACCGCTAAAGCTCAATTGTTCAACTACGTGCCATCCCGAGAAATGCGCTCGGTCTGTCGAATTGGATATTAATTTCTATGACACTTTTATGGATAAGGCTCTATATAAGCCTACTCCATATTTTCGGCTTTTCAGTCATGCTTAATATCTCCCTCCACCTCCCAGTAACCTACCCTTTTCTCTTTATCATTTACTATTTCAATAGAACGTTTAGATTTAATCATAAAACACATTTTATTCTCTTTAAAGTAAGCGTTCAGTAGAGATATTCCTTTTTGAATACGTCCTCTTCCATCTTTAAGTCTGACCTTCTCAATCAATTCTTTTTGACCTTCTTTAAATAACTTCTTGCCTACAATACTATTAAGATAGCTTTCCAAATCATCTTTCTTTTCCTCTTCCTCATAAACACTGTATCTATAAACTCTAAATAACTTCGCAATGTACTTAATATACCCGCTTTTCTTAAACTTTTTAATTTCGTTAATCTCATTCACATGCGCTATATTCTTAAAAAACATCATTTCGTTTAGCCGTTTTTCAATTCCCTCTTCAGTGACTTCATCATAGACAATATGGCTGTTATCAACTTCCCGATAATATTCTCTAACAAACTTCTTTTCTCCATACTCACGGAAATATAAAGCCATATCTAACCTTTTTCTTGCCTGTGTTTCCATACCCCCAAGTTGCATATTACTTATCGCTTTTAAATGGAGGATAATATGATCCTTCTTATTCTTCAGCCGTTTTCTCCCTATACATTGGATAAGCGTCCCGGTGTCGTTCACATCGGCTACAATATGGTTCAATTCATCATCTACAATATTTACACCAGCATCCATAACAGTAGTTGTAATGAGAATTAGTTCTTCAAATCGTTCATTTTTAAGCATTGATGTAATTTTTTCTTCATCTACATACTGGTAATAGCCATCTTTGTTGTTCTTACTGCAATTGAAAAGAGAATGCTCTTTATATCTCTCATGCAACTCATACGCCTTTTTAACAGACTGAATAAAGAATATAGCTTTCTTGTTCTGTGCAATCGCTTGTTCAATATACGTTTCAAGCGTCTCATCTTTATGGTAAAACTCAAGATGTCTTATGAAATCAAAGTTAATCGGAATATTATAGTCAATGGTAGAAATTCCTTTATGCTTCTCATCATTAAGATAATGTTTTACATAATCACCTGTTGCGCTCGTGAAAATCCTAATAGCTCTAGACTGCTCAAGTATCGTATTGAGAGAAATATCCGTATACTTGTTAAAAGCAGCATCTGACATAAAGTAGTGGAATTCATCACAAACAATGTAATCGTATTGTGAAAGCTCGTATATAACCCCACTTCTTTCAACAGCTTCAATAGATTGATACGTTTTAATGTCTATTACATCTAATTTATCCGCTTCCTCTAATTCCATTCGAAACTGTTCTGTGCAATTACGTCTGTGGATTAACATCAAGATTCTTTTATTGTCACGTTTGGCAATTGCATAAAGAATATTTTTAATGAAATAGGACTTACCTTTACCAGTTCCTGCTGCAATGGTGATTATGTCTCCTTGTTTCCACTTGTTAATCTCGTCAATTGTGACTAAATCCGTCACCATCATAGTTTTGAAACCTCCTCCTTAGCTCTAATATTTTGTCGTCAATGTGCATATACAAACTTCCTTCTTTATATCGCTTCAATAATTCGTCTAACTCTCCGGAACGTTCAAAGACCTATTTCACACAACCGCTATTCTTGTTGATTCCTTTATCTATCCATTTGACACCTTACTCAAGAATGAATCTTCTGAACTAAAGACTATTATGTTGCAGAATAAGTCCTACCGTATGCTAGTATGGAAGTAATACTGCAAAGGAGGAGATATTATGGATTTTGATACAATGATTGAAGATAAGAGAGAAGAGAAAAAGATTCTAGTTGAAAAAATGGAAGCTAAAAAAGGTGAAATATTAAGCGAGTTAGCGGTATTCTCAAAAAAATGGTTCAAGACTACCACCATGTACACAGTTAAAGAGTCTCCTGACAAACTTCTTGCAATGGGAGAAGACAAGGCAAGGAAATTAAAAGAAGAAATAGCAGCACTTGAAGACAATGTTTCTGAACAAGTTGCGAAACATGCTGACAAGAAAGAATTCTGGTGGCATGAATATGAAACAAATAGAAGTTATCACTTTTCTAATGTTCAAGCTCTTCCAGAACTCAATGATCCTACAAGACTTATCTTAGGAGAATTTGGTAAAATTTTAATTAAATATGAGCTGATTTCACATAGCTCCAATGACTGGAAACAAGAGAGTAGAGAAGGGGAAGTAAAATATGGTTATAGCATATCGTTTTCAGATAAGTTGTGTACCCTGAGCAAAGAATTTGTTGAATTAATTAAGGTTGGTCGAGAAATCAACAGTGAAATATCTAAAACAGAAGATAAAAAGAAAAGAGAAAATATTGAAGAATGGTGGAATACTTTATAACCTTATTTCAGTGTTATCATAGTAGCAACTTAATTCAATTCAGCCTACCTTATCCAAATAGCCATCAATAAAATCTTCAAGTTGCTTTAATCGGCTAAAGGAAAACTCAAAGCGCTCTTTTCGCCAATGTGCCAAATTTGAAGAATCCATATTCATTTTTTTAGCTACATAGTTCCAGCGCAAACCGTATTCATCAACCACATAGATGATTTGTTGTCGTGCCAATTTGTTCCGTTGTCGCCGATCCGTTGCTCTAGTGTTCATATTTATCAACTCCTTTCTATGAAATACAGTGCTTATTGTAGTCAATAGTCAAAAAAATGGGATGCAAGCTGACAGTAAAACTACTTAGGAGAGTGTTTTAAAAACCTGCCAGCCTGCATTGTCACAAGATGTGACTAAAAATTGAAATGGTAGCAACTGGTTAAGGTTGCAAAAGTAAACTTAGATAAAATTTCAGCAATGAAGAGTTTCCGCTTCCCATTGCCTTCTATATATACATAGTGAGCTGTATATAAATTTAGTAAATAACCTTCTGATTCTATGGGAAAACTAGGGTTTAGTGGTGATACGGACATGGGAAATTGTTGTTGCTTGTCCCACTTTAGCCAAACACGAACATCATTTTAATCCCCCATTGAAAATTTCTCATTTCTACCATTAATTTCATAAGTTCTAAAGGCTTCTTCCCAATTCTCCACTTCTAGTAGCCCAAACTCTGTTTTGTATCCTGCATTATAAAGAAGTTGCTTGTAATCACCCGTATGATTAATACTATTTTTCTCATTACTCTCATTGAAGGCTATCAACATTTTTTTAGGCTTCATGAAACCTCTAAACATACTAGATGTTGCATTAATTCCAATACCATCAGTACCATGTACTAGATTCATGGCTTTATCTGCTCCATATTTTATAACTAGGAATTCTAAAAATGCTTTTTCCGAATTAAATAATCCCCATCCTTCTTCATTTAAAAAATTTATTATTTTTTCGTTATTCGTCATTTTTCATCTTCTCCTTTAAGTTTAGTTTAATAGTGATAGATTAATTGAGGCCTGACTTTGACATCAGAACAAGCCTTCGAGACCAACTAGAGTCGCTGGCGCTGGAGCATGTTGGTTTCCAATGATTCCCAATACGATACCGCTGACTTTATCATTAAAATGCTCATACATGTTATTTGCGTAAGCTTCGTGGTAATAAGCAAGCAAGTCAAAGCTCGTATCGGCATCCAGTCTGAAATAATAGCCATCTCCAGCAAGATAGTAGAAGGTCATTCCGAAAGCTTCTGTGCTCGTTAACCGGATACCTGCCTCTGTTTCAAATGCTACCTTTGTATAATCATTAAATCCGTTGATCCATTCTTGTTTGCTAATTTGTTTGTTCGTCATTTGTCATCGTCCCCATTTCAATTTTTAGTTTTGTATTCTATAAAACTATCTACTATAGAAGGAAGTCGCTTTATTCTTCCACTAACTCCTCCTCTTCATCCTCTAGGTCATCTATCAAATATTCCTCCTCGTCTGTGATATATCGAACAGCATCCATAAAATGAGAAGTATCGTCAGATTCTAGTTGTTGGATATAATCTACCAAAAGATTATTTGCTTCTTCTGCTGAAATGATGAAGTATAGTAACTCGCCATCTGAATAGTGTCTTGTTTCATCGACCGCCAACAGATAGATTGTCTCAAAGTAAGCGTTCTTGCATCGTGATAGTTGAACTCCTTCTAGTTCCGGGAATAGCGGATAGCTTGAGTTCTCGTTGAATAGTGTAATAAATTCCTCTTGTGTGATTTGCTTACCCATTTTAATCTTCTCCATTCTATTTTAAGATTAGATGTTGCATGTTGAGCGACACGGTGATATAATAAAAATACAATACATACACAAGCAGACGAGACATTTATAGATGTCATGACACCCTTAATCTCATAAAATTAACACCACCTCGATATTTTCTGATTCTCCATACACGGATTCGGAATTTATTTGCGTTACCACATTTCAGCCCCTCACTATAATTGTAGAGAAGAAACACGAAAACTGCAATGTACTTAAAAATATATTTCAAGGATGCCAAGTGAAGTCCTTGAAATATATTTTATTTAATTACGCTGCTACCAACCTATTTAAGTCGCAAATATCAATAAGCCCAATTTCCTCTGCTACAGCCTCATGGATTTCCAGAACTACATCATCTAGCATTTGCACAAAAATCTCAGCTTGATCCTCCCACGGTTCCCAACCAAGATCATTGCACCCCTTAAATATCCTTTCTGTAAATGCTTCATCGAGATGACAAGCTTTAGAGTCAATAAGAACATTGCTAATGATCGACATTACCGTATCTTCATACTTTTTCGGGCTTCCATCGTAGAATTTCCCCCCGTTATATTTACGCAAAAATTCATATACAGCAGTTTCACCATCATCTGGAATCAATCCATTTTTCTCAGTGTAAGACTTGTAAACTGGTACGAGTTCAGTAAATACCCTGTGCATCAAAGTTGTGAAGGACGGAAGAAATTCCTGGTACTCCTTGTAGATTTCTGGCGTTTCAATTGATGTGTTCGTCATGTTTATTCCTCCTAGTTTTTTATAGTGAAGCAATAACTCGCAATTCCGGAAGTTTGCTTAATTGTTAGTATATACACCCAAAAAGGCTAAAGCAAATTATTTACTCATTAAATATTGACTTATTTATTTCATGGTGATATAATTATATTATCACACCTTACATTTTTTACCATATATTTAAACGCCTCCCAATTATTACAACATCCCCCTCTTTCGTTGAACACTTTCAAGGCTCGTAATCACTCTAGATACATCCAAGATAAGTGAGTACGATCAAAATATTGTCTTGCAAAAATACGCTCATCTGACCCATTCTCTTCAATCCCTATTAAGTCTCCAACATAATTGCCAAGAATTTGAGCAATTGTTACATTACGCCTTTGTGCAAAATTTTCCAATTCTTTGTATTGCTGTTCAGTAATATCTACTGTTAATCTTTTAGCCATTGCAAACACCTCCCTTCAATTTCCTGCTGTAGTAATGAAACAGACTAGCAGACTAGCCACAGTAATCACCTGCATAGCTATCAAGATGGATATATCTGAAGGATGAAAATCCTCGTCATCTTCTAGGAAAAAATAGTTTCTGATTGGCATGTAGATTTTATTAATCACCTTCACCCCTTCCATTTCTCTTTATCGTTATAACTACTTACCGATATACCGACTATAAGGTATAATATATTGAATGTCAACAGATATATAACGTATAATCAAAAGTGAAGGAAGTGATCTAATATGAGTATTAAATTAACGCTTAAAAAAGCAGCTGAAAGTAAAGGTGTCAGTACTCAAGCAGAACTCTTAAAGCTCATAAAATCAAAGACCGGTGTTGAAATGCGTCCCAATACTTTGAGTGCTATGTATCGAGATACCGGCACAACAATCAATAAAGAACATCTAGCTATTGTTATGAAGGCATTGGATATTACTGATTTCAGTGAGATCTTGACAAGTGAAGGCTGACATTATGTCGGCTTTTTATTTTTCTCCCCATCTGATTCCCCCCACTGGCTGAATAATTATTTTGCTATGAGGTGTTTTGTACTTGACTTTGAACTGCACTTTCACAGCAGAATAGCAGCTTGAACTAGGAAATTGATTGTGAAAGTTTTTGCCTATTTTTCAACCAATATGAAAGTAGTAATAGAATCATAAAGTTTGAAAAGTAGGCGTAAACTACGTACAGCGTCATAGAGATGACTGAGGTTTCTTGTTGTCCTCGTTTAGTTCCAGTGTTTCCACTGTTGTATTCTCATGTTTCCATTGCCCCACATGTGCCTAGGAAGCTCATACAAGCCTTCTAGCCATGAATACAATCGCACTAGCCGTAACTAGTCAATGCTTCCATCCCAAGCCGTTAAAGGTCGCTCTCACCCTTCATCACTAGGCAAACGAGGAAACCCATTAGTGTGATATATCTCCCTTTTTTATGCAGTGGTGGGATCAAGTCCTGACGTGTTTTTTAACGATGCTTAACGGCTGCTCATCGTGAATACCCACAAAAATGACATTAGTTAAGAAGCCTTGCAATATCGGATTTTTTTCGATAAAGTAAGGATAGGTTGAATACTGTGGGTATTCGATATTTAGTTAGAGAAGGTTCGTGTTTGCAGACACTTACCTTCTTTTTTGTTGTTCATTTTTTGTGTAAATTCGTTAACGGACTCGATAAAATAGCCTTATCTTTAAGCTGGCTGTCCGTCATACTACTGAGATATCTCTGCGTTGTCGATATTTCACTATGCCCAAGCAAACGAGAAAGACTGTAAACGTCAATATTTCCACTGTTTAAAGTTTGAACACTGTAAAAGTGGCGAAAAGTATGCGGAGATACCCTTTTCCCTTCAATGCCTGCACGTTCACCAGCAAGTTTTACTGCATTGTATAGTCCCGGATGACTAAGTGCATCGCCTTGATAAGACAGAAAATAGGCATCCGACTTAACAATTTTATCCTCAAAATACTGTTGCTTCATTCGTTCGTAGCGGATTAATATCTTTTTTAAAGTTGGGCTGATAAATACATTTCTTTCTTTATTCCCTTTGCCATTTACCAAAATTGTTGTATCCCTTACATTCCCTGATAGTAACCCCCTTATTTCGATACTTCGCAAACCACAATCCGCCAACATTGCAATAATCGCTTTGTTTCTTGTCTCCAAATAATTCTTGTAGCTAAAAACTCCAATCATTTTTACAACTTCCTCTGCTGTAAAGCCCTCCAATACTTTTTTAGGCACTTTTGGTCTTTCCACCTTTTTCATTGGATTCTCCGTTAGATAATCTTCATGAACACACCAATTGAAAAATGCATTGACTGACTTCATCATACTAACGATACTTTGCGGTTGCAGTCCCTTCGTTTGTTTTTGTCGGTAATATGCACGTAAATCATGCACAGTGATTAATTCGATTTCTGTAATTGACCTTTTTTCCTCTAAATACTTTTTTAATTGCTTTAACTCTTGACGTTTATTGATAATTGTCTTCTTGGTTAGGTTTTCCGCTTGTCCATGGTAGATATATTCTTCTATCAAATCGCTTAACAACAACAAAAAGACCACCTCCACTGATTAATTTATCATCAGGAAAGTGATCTTTTATATTGGCTTAAATAGTTTTATAAAAATCTACATGAAAGGTTAAGCTGAGAAATAAATTACTCGGCACTTCCACACTTCAAAACTACTCACAAACCGCATCATATCAACGTTTTTTTTATTTCTTTTTCATACCTTTTT
>NZ_JAWLIR010000052.1:0-28961 GCF_033485195.1 Sporosarcina beigongshangi | reverse complement strand
CTCATATCGCTATGTCAGTCTAACTCCCGCGGTTTTTATATTAAGCACTTAATTTTATTTTCAATTTCGAAAGCATATCGATAGTCATTTTATCCAAATCATAGTCTGCTTTGAAGCCCCACTCTTGAACAGCTGCCGTTGGATCGATTGCATCAGGCCAGCTATTCGCAATGGCTTGGCGTACTGGATCGACATCGTAAGCCATTTCAAATGATGGGATGTGCTTGCGTATGGAAGTTGCAATTTGAGAAGGCTCAAAGCTCATTGCCGTGACGTTAAATGCGTTGCGGTGAATCAATTTTGATGGATCTGCTTCCATCAGACTGACAATTGCCTGCAATGCGTCGGGCATATACATCATATCCATATACGTACCTTCTGCAATATACGATGTATACTTCCCTGCTTCAAGTGCTTTGTAATAAATATCGACTGCATAATCCGTTGTACCTCCACCGGGTTGCGCCACATACGAAATCAATCCCGGGAATCGAACACCACGTGTGTCGAGTCCGAATTTATGATAATAATAATCGCATAATAATTCACCTGCGACTTTATTGACACCATACATCGTTGTTGGACGCTGTAATGTATCCTGCGGCGTATCCACTTTTGGTGTTGAAGGGCCAAATGCACCGATTGAACTCGGCGTAAAAAATTGCAAATCTAGTTCGCGTGACACTTCAAGGGCATTCATCAGGCCACCCATATTGAGATTCCACGCAAATAACGGCTCTTCCTCTGCTTTTGCTGACAACAACGCCGCCATATGCATCATCGTATCAGCGCCAAAATCCTTTGCAAGCGCATACATTTCATCAGCATTTGTAACATCTAGAACTTCAAAAGGACCCTCTGTCATAGAATCCATGCGTCGTATATCTGTTGCCAAAACATTATCGGTTCCATATTCTGACCGAAGCTTTGTAATCAATTCTGAACCAATTTGACCAAGCGCCCCTGTTACGATAATTTTCTTCATTTTCAATTGCTCCTCGCTTGTGAACATCTGTATTTTTGGAGAGTACACCATTATTTTATTTTCATCACTTTGTTGATTCTACTACCCAAACTCATTATAGAACGTTCTCAGGGAAAAGACAACACGAATTTCTATATGAATGGACGTATGGAAATTGTTAGATATAATTGAAAACTCCCGCTCATCGGCGAGAGTTTTCTGTTCACAGGAGTATGTGCTTAATTCAGTTTAATATTAACAACTAAACGCTTTGGCCATGCCTACGCTTCACAATCACTAGAAATGTCTCGAAAAAAATAAAACCCGGACAGCTTATTAGCCATCCGGGAGTCTTTATTCATTATGAAATAACACCGAGCTCTCTACCAACTTTTTCGTAAACAGCAAGTGCTTCATCGAGCATTTCTTTCGTATGCGCAGCAGTTGGCATATTACGGACGCGCCCTTTCCCTTTCGCAACTGTTGGGAAAATGATGGATTTTGCATAGACGCCTTCTTCTGCTAGACGACTTGAGAATTGTTGTGTCAGCTTTTCTTCACCAATAATGCATGGTGTAATCGGTGTTTCTGAAGCACCAATATTAAAGCCAAGCTTAACAAGTCCTTCTTTCAAGTAATTACCGTTGTCCCAAAGCTTGTCATGCAATGCTGTGGATTCCGTAATTTTGTCAAGTGCCCCCATAATCGCTGCAACGTCTCCAGCAGGAAGTGCAGTCGAGAATAGGAATGGACGAGAACGAACTTTTAACCAGTCGATCAATTGCTGTGATCCCGCAACATATCCACCTACAACACCAATTGCTTTTGACAAGGTGCCGATTTGGAAATCAATTTCTTTTTCAAGTCCAAAATGCTTCACAGTCCCTTTTCCTTTTCCTGTTACACCTGAACCGTGCGCGTCATCCACATACGTAATCAAATCAAATTCTTTGGCGATTTTCACTACTTCTGGAAGGTTGGCGATATTGCCGTCCATCGAAAACACACCATCCGTAATATACATCACTTTTTCATACAAGCCTGACTCCGTCGCTTCCTTCGCTTTCGCTCGAAGATCGTCCATATCTTGGTGCTTCAGACGAATGATTTTTGCGCCCGATAAACGGCAGCCATCGATGATAGAAGCATGATTTAATTCATCCGAAAGAATTGCATCTTTTTTACCCATGACAGCAGAAATCGCCGCCATATTACAGTTAAAACCGGATTGATAAGATATTGCGGCTTCCGTTCCTTTAAATGCCGCAAGCTTTTTTTCCAGTTCAATATGAATATCAAGCGTTCCATTAATTGTACGAACCGCTCCTGCGCCTACGCCGTATTTAGTCGTTGCGGCAATCGCTAATTTTTTCAAATCTTCGTCTGTCGCAAGTCCAAGATAGTTATTGGAAGACAAGTTAATCAAATCTTTGCCTTTAATTTTAATAATTGGGCCATTTGGACCTTCAACGGGTTCAATTTCATTGTATAATCCTTGGTCGCGGAGATCCTCTAAGTTTTCCTGTAAATAAGCATCGAGTATTTTGGACAAAATAATCTTCCTTTCAAACGAATGATGCTTTCATTTTATCACACGATAGGCCCAATCGCGGAATAATATGTGTGCTTGTTACGGTAATTCCAATAACACCTTCGATTTCACTTCAAATATCGCCTGCTTAATAGCCGAATCCATCGTCACTTTCATTCTATTTTCGGCCTGTGCGTAGGTTTGCATATAACCCGTCGCGTCCAAAATCTTTTCTGTATATGTCTCCCGAATCAAGTCAATTTCCTGTTCTGCCTTCGCATCTTTCACACACATAGAAACAAGATCGAGCAATTCATCACCCGGCCGTTCTACATCGTAGACATGCGGCTGCGTTGCATCGAGCAAACAAACCGATAACTCGGGTATTTGAACGAGATCTACGCCCATGGGATCCAAGCCGCACCAGCCGTACAAAACATCAAATCCACGCCTTTCTGCCTCAGCACCAAGCGCTTTCATCAACGTTGATTTCCCCGTGCCTGGAAGTCCTTTAATGAGTATTCTTCGTTCTAAACGTTTCGTAATGGAAGGGATAAAGTCCTGCGCCCCAGCAGATGTCAACGAGCCGATAAGTCTGTGTGAAACAGTCGTTTGCTTATTTAGCCTAATCGTGCCAAACAGCTCTTCCTTCAACGAGTGAATGAGGTTCTCATGTTGCTCCCACATCATTCGCTTTATATTAATAGCTTCCCATTCATCATGAATTTCTTTCGCGTCTGCAAGTGATTTCAGTGCTTTTTTAATCGCCATCTCTGCCTCAGCCAGCTGCTCTACAATCAAACCATTCCGATCACGCAACTGGTCTTCATCATAGACGTCATAAAAGCTAATCACACGGTGTCTTCCCCCTATTTCCGCGGGTTCAAGCGCAATGGGATGTGAGGCCTGGATGAAAAGTAGATTGGGTCCCTTCACAAAAATCGCATCAGTTTTTTCTGGTTGCACAGGATCCATGAATTTGTCGACATCAAACCCACGTTTCACATAATTCGTAGCCAGTTCATGCAAGACTGCTGATAGCATATTTGTCGGTGGGCATTTCAAAAAAAACGTCTCCGCAGCTGACGCTATCAATGTATCGTATTTATGAGAAATCCCACAACCCGTATAGGCTGTCCCCATATATTGAGTGATTGTTCCGTACATGTCGACCATCCTTTCTTTACATACGATTAGCCTATGCACGAACAACCAAAAAAAGCACGGCATCTTTGCCGTGCTTTGAAAAACTATTAATATGCGAAATAAGTAATTGTGCATATTCACTATTCAACTATAAAACTTATGTTTCGTGATTATTCTTTCACCTTTGTTGCACTGCCTCTTTCAATAAGTTTCGTATGAATCGTTATTTTTTTACATATTTCCCGTTTCGTTGCGATGCGCTCAAGTAGCAAGTCAACTGCGGATTCTCCCATGATTTCAGTGTACAACTTCACTGTAGTAAGCGGCGGAACCATGTATTGCGCAGAGGAAACGTCATTGAAACCGACAATGCTAAGATCCTCTGGAATTTTAACGCCTAGTTCGTAGGCCGCTTTGTAGCATCCGATTGCAATTGAATCGTTTGCAACAAATAGAGCTGTTGGTTTTTCATTTTGATTTAGCATTTCTTTCAAAATTTGGTAGCCATCCTTCGGATTGTAGCCCCCAATTTTAACGAACTCCTCTTTGAAAATTCCTTTTTCCTTCAAATAGGCTTCAAAGACATCCTGCCTTAAATCCTTAAAACGGTTGCCAAACATATCCGTCTCGATACCGCCGATAAAGCCTATATTTTCATGACCTAAATCTACTAAATAGTTAAGTGCATTTTTTGTTGCAGAGTTGAAATTAATCACCACTGCATCAAAATGGTTTTCATCAGGGTTGGCGTCTACAAACACAGATGGTTTATCAAAGCTCTTAATCAGTTCAATATCTGCTTTTTTAAATGTCCCAAGGCAGATGATTCCGTCTAATTTTGAAAGACTTTTTTTCGTATCTTCTTTAGTAATCTTCGAGTATTCCATTCTCATACTTTTAAGCTGTTTTTCTAGCGCTACCCGGATTGAAAGGTAGTAGGTATCAACTAATTCTTCTTCAAGTGAATAAGAATAGTAGAGCCCAATGTTTCCTTTCTTTTTCACCTTTTTCTGTTTCGCGGTAATCACATAATTTAATTCTTCTGCCGCTTCAAAAACCCGCCTTCTTGTTTCCGGAGTCACATTGAGTGTTTCATCATAATTTAACACTCGAGAAACTGTTGCCATAGAAACCTGCGCTAAATCTGCTATATCTTTAATCGTTGCCATTTCACATACCTACTTTGTTGTTTACTTCTATATATATGAATCAATTTCACTTTTCCACCGGTCTACTCTCAACGCTTTGCTTATGTTCGCAAAGGCCAATCTTCGTGACGACTTTTGCTACACCGCTTCTTTACGATACTTTTTCTTGAAAAACCTCGGCTTCGTTTCAGAAATAATAATCGCAACGAGGATTAGAACAGCCCCGATGATCATTTTGACAGTTAATATTTCGCTCAAAATAATGACGGAGAATATCATTCCCCAGAACGCCTCTGTGGATAAAATGATAGCCGCCTTTGTTTCAGTTGTATATTTTTGAGCAACTGTCTGCAACAAAAAAGCAACCGTGGTGGAGAACACACCCAAATATAAAACAGCTGATACGCCTTCAATATTTGCTACAAAATTCGTTTCTCCTTTGAAAAGGACTACCATAAATCCTAAAACAGTAGCAGCTCCCATTTGAATCACCGTTAACAATACAGGATCTTCATCCTTTACAAATTGTGCCGTGCAGAAAATATGGAATGCAAACGCTACAGCACATAATAACGTTAGGAAATCCCCAAAATTAACGCCACCTGAAAACTTTAGTGACAATACGCCGATGCCAATGATCGCAAGTAATGCACCAAACAGCTCAAACTTGTCCATCTTTCGTTTAAAAATGAAAAATGCAATAAACGGTACAATGACTACATTGACAGCGGTTAAAAAAGCATTTTTCGAAGGCGTCGTATATACTAACCCAACCGTTTGCAAAGCGAATGCTAAGTACAAAAATACTCCAATGATAGAACCTTTTATAATTGTACTTTTTTTGATGTTCTTTAATTTCTTAAAAAAGACTAGGCTTAACAAAATAATACCAATAAGGAAGCGAATTGCAAGTATTTGGTATGGCGTAAAGTGTTCGAGTGACACTGCACTTGCAACAAATCCACTTCCCCAAATAATCGCAACTACCGCAAGCCCTAGTTCTCCAATATATTTCCGCATATAATCCTCCACCTACTCACTTTCGATTAACGATAGGAACACACTTGATGTCCAAGTAAAGGAAGTATCAACGAGTCCTTTTCCACTATGCGGATCAAAGTTTTCTGCCATACCACCGACAAGTGTGAGGTCCAGATATTTTTCTCTAATTCTTTCTCCAATCTCAACGTAACCAAAACTCTTTAATGAATCAATAAAAAGATAAGTTACAGGAGCCCAAATCGGTCCAAGCCAGTAACCATTTTCCTTATACAATGGACTTGATGGCATTTCTGTTGCAAATCCATATTTCGTTTCAAAGTTTTCCACAAGGTCCTCTACAAGTTGATCCATGATTTTTTTATCTAGGCGATAGCCAATTAAAACCGGTAAACGCAAAATCAGACTGGAGCGGATATCAATTTTCTTAGCATCTTTCCCGACACGACCAAAGAAGCCTTGTTCATCATGAAGGCGTTCCATTAATAAGGCGAAAAGCGCGTCGGCTTTTTCGGTAAATTGCTTCGCCTCTTCCTCTTCTCCAAGAATACCAGCAAATTTCGTTAAAATATCATATGTTCTAATTAAAAAGCTAGCAAGATCTGGTGCCTCAACAGGCATTCCGCGATGGAATAAAGAGGAATTATCCCAACCAGAGTCATTACCGTGCTTATAATGCGGAAGTCTACCTTCATACGTTCGGTGTGAATCGAAGTAAATCATTACTTTTTTAGTAGATTCATAAACCTCTCTTAGACGACTCTCTTCCCTAAAGTAGTCATTCACTTCCATCAATTTTTCATAAGCGTATGCGAAGACCGGTGGTTTAATGCAGTTATAAGACACAAATTTATCATTCACAAAATCTGGGTAGGCTCCCGATTCGTCCTGTGCATCCATAAAGATCTTCAGCTGAGCATAGGACAGTTCCGGATACTTCGCACCAAGATGTAACGCATTAAAACAATTGTCCCAAGACCAGATGTTATACATCCAAAGCTTCGACATATACATGGCATAATTTTTTAATAATCCATCCGGATGAACGATACTTGACCAAGTGATATAGGCCGCGCGATCAATTGAAGCTTGGTATACTTCATTTTTCTCGGTATTATTTTCTACCCACTCCTGATAGAGCTGCTCAACCTTTTCTTTTCCTGCTTGAAAACTCGCATACCCTTTCGGTTTAAAAACGGTGCGATAGCTTTCAATGACAAAATGGCCATTACTCATACGAATGTCGATATAATCATTGCCAATCACATTCCACGGCGCGTCAACAGACATCACACCTGAAAGCTTGCTAATCATCAGCTTTAATTCCTTCGGATAGATATGATATTCATACATGCCATCCTCATATTCGTGAAGGGTATCGTACTTCACTTTTCTAGCTTGCAAACGAATTTCAACCCCGTTTGCTTCAATATGCAATTCATCTTCTTCTGGAATAATGATTTCTGCATATTTCTCTGCATCCTTTACTAAATAAAAGCGCAAGGACGTTTCTGTAGCAGCGATGTCGAATTGCTGTTCAATGCCCTCCTGCAACAAATCCAATTTGAATAATTTTGATGGTGCATCATCCCCACCATGAACATCACGTATGTAAACTTCATTTGTATCCTTTTCCTTCGATACACAAAAATAAGAACCAAATCGAGAAAAAGGGATTTCTTTTATATTTAATTTCATAGGATTTTCGCTCCTTTCGTCATACCGAATAAGAAGCAGGGTTTCCCCTGCTTACTTCTCACTATACCGTGAAAAATTTACTTTCTTCTACTAGGCTGCTCTTGTCTATTTTTCTAATTTCAAATTGAAGATGGAAATCCTCAATTACAGTTCTGTATGGAGGTAACTGCTCCTCACCACAACTATTACTTCCAACACCGCTTTGCTTGTAATCAATCGTCAACACTGTAAAAGGTGATTTCTTAATAGTGCCGCGGTGCTTCGCCTCTTCAAGCGCATTTGTTTCGTAATCATGAATTGTAAAATCATACGTTTCTTTGAAATTAATCAAATATGCTTGCTCATCATTTGCTACAGCTAGGAAAGAACTATCACATCGTGAACCATTTTCCTGTGGATAGACATAATCAGTATGCATGTCCTGAATGGTTTTATTATATAGGCCAATTGGCTGACTGCGTTTTGTATCCTGATACGATTCAGAATCCCCGCGACCATACCAAGTAACTTTGTTGTAGTCCTCATTCAAATGCATCGTTACGCCAATTCGCGGTAGCATCTCTGGAATTTCATGACCTCGTAATACCTTTTCACCATGTAAATCAATATTTAGAGCACCATTTTTCGTCATATGATAGTGATAGGTCAGGTGGAAGCCCCATGCTTGATTCACAGTAGATAAAAACTTCGTGATTGTGACATCTACGTAATCTGCTGTCACTTCGTGCTTCACTTCTGCTAATTGTTCTTTTGTGTTTTTAAGGAAGTACTTATTCACCCAGTCATCCTTTTTGTACATATCATTGTCGATAATCGCTCTCCAAAGGGTCACTTCAGGTCCTTTGTTAATAATTTCTTCCCCGTCAGATTTGAAAGATTCTAGTGTGCCATACACATTTGAGAATACAGCCTCAAACTGGTCGTTTTCAATTGTGAGCAGAGCACCTTCATCCTTAATCATAAAGTCAGATCCTGTTGAAGCGACAGACTTTACTTCTTTTTCAACTTTTGTAGATGCTAATAAGAAGCTTTCTTTTGTAATCTCATGCCCTTTTTCCGCATAGTGAGTATCTTCAGTCTCCTGATAGCTTACGTAGATTCGAACATCGTCATGCTGAGCAGCTTTTACTGCATCTACTGGCAAAGTGATAGCCAACGATTCATGTGGTTGGATACTTGGTAACTTCATGTCATGTGCTTCAATCAGTGCACCGATTGATTTTACTTCCACGCGAAGGGTAATTCCGCTTAGGTTTCTAAAATCGTATAGATTCTTTATACGAATTTCCCCTTCTGCTAGGTTAACTTCCTCTGTAACAATCGGTTCAATTACTTTTTTATATTCCAAAAGTCCTGGTGATGGCATTCTATCCGGAAAGACAAGCCCATCAATACAGAAATTGCCGTTTGTCGGGAAGTCACCATAATCTCCACCATATAAATAGTAAGTTTCACCATTGTCGTTTGTCGTTTCAATTCCATGGTCACACCATTCCCAGATAAAGCCGCCTTGCAATCTAGGATATTTTCTCATGATTTGTTGATATTCCGTTAAACCGCCGGGGCCAGTCCCCATTGCATGTCCATATTCGCATAAAATATGAGGCTTCTTGCCTTCTTCATCCTTACCGATTTCTTCAAGTTGGTTTAAGCGCGTATACATCGTTGTGTAAACATCGCTGTATGCGGCAACTCTATCCCCCTCATAATGTACCAATCTAGTAGAATCAATCACCTTGATAGCATTGTACATGGCAGTAAAGTTTCTACCAGCGCCTGATTCATTTCCTAGTGACCACATGATGATACTTGGATGGTTACGGTCCCTTTTCACCATACGTATTGCTCGATCTACATATTGCTTTTCCCATCGTTCGTTGTCAGAAATCCAATTGTAATTTCCCGTATTTTCAAAACCATGACATTCAAGGTCTGCTTCATTAATGACGTAAAGACCATATTCATCGCACAAATCATAGAACACATCATTATTTGGATAGTGCGCTGAACGAACTGCATTGATATTGTACTGTTTCATCATTTTAATATCCTGAAGCATATCGTCGTAGCTTACTGTTCTACCTGTCTTTGGATGTGCGTCGTGGCGATTCACCCCATTAAAGAAAATTCGCTTTCCGTTGACACGGATTTCGTTGTCAATAACCTCAATGGCACGGAAGCCGATTCGTAGTGGCACAATTTCCTTTTCATCTGACAAGCTATACTCGAGAAGAAGTGTATATAAGTTCGGTTCCTCTGCATTCCATAAAAGTGGTTTTTCTTGGATTCTACTCACTTCGAATTTCCCGTCAACTACTCCCATGTCAAACTGATCGACTTGTTCATCATGATGGTAAAGCGTAGCGACTACATCTTTTACTTGATTTGTTAAAAACGCACCGCCAATTTTCAGTGTGAAATTCTCATAGTTTTCATCAGGAAGCGTTTCAATATGAATGTCCCAAAGCGTCTCTTTGTTGATTTTAAACAGTTCAACGCTTCTAAAAATACCTGAAAGCCACCACATATCCTGGTCTTCTAAATAAGTCCCATCAGAAAATTGATAGACTCGAACAGTGAGACGATTACTACCCTCTTTCACGAATTCTGTGATATCAAATTCAGATGGCAATCTTGAAACTTTACTAAAACCGGCATGCTGTCCATTCACATATAAATCAAATGCAGAGTCTACACCATTAAACTTTAAGATAAGTGCTTCACCGTCTGTTAAGTCAGAAACGACTAGCTCTCTAAAATAGATGCCCGTTGGGTTTTCCTGCGGAACAAACGGTGGGTTGATGGCAAACGGATACAAAACGTCTGTATAATGCATGTTGCCGTAGCCCTTAATTTGCCAGCTTGAAGGCACTTCCATGTCATCTAAACTGTCGATGTCGAAGTCCTCTTTTTCAAAATCTTTCGGCGAAAGCTCAGGTGCATCTACAAATAAAAACTTCCATACTCCATCTAGTAACGCATAGCCAATGCTATTTTCTTTCGTAAAAGTTTGTGCATTTTCTTTTGTTTCATATCTATAAAAATCGGTATGAGCGGGAAGTCTATTGATACCCGTTATCCCAATATCTTCCCATCTCTTCATTTCGCGACGCATGTTATCTTCCTCCATACAATATTATATTGGTATTTCTTACTTAATCGAACCACTGATTCCTTCGACAATATACTTTTGAGCAAATAGGAATATCACAACTGGCGGAACTATCATGACTAAGGTAATCGACATAATTGGTAGAATTTGAAGATCATGAACGCCTTTAAATGCCGCTAATCCTAGTGCTAATGTATATTTTGATTGATCTTGAAGATAGATTAACGGACCGAGGTAGTCATTCCATACTGATAAAATATTGAGCACCGCGATTAAGATGAGTGGTGCTTTCATAATCGGTACGAATATTTTAAAGAAAATCTGGAATTCATTTGCCCCATCGATTCTCGCTGCGTTTTCAAGATCCTTCGGTATACTCATTAGGAATTGCCTCAACAAAAAAATATAGTATGCCGATCCAAAAAACGCTGGGACAACTAATGGTTTTAATGTGTTAATCCAACCGAACATATTAAATTGCATATATAACGGAATCATAGTGACGTCCCAAGGAATCATCATTGTCGCAAGCATTAAGATGAAAAGAACGTTTTTATATTTGAAATTATATCTAGCAAATCCATACGCAACCAATGAACAGGATATTAACTGGCCTATCGTTGTCATCACGGTAACGATGACGGAGTTCTTTAAATAGATACCGAATGGTTGACTCGTCCAAGCATCAACAAAGTTTTTCCATTGCGGTACTTCTGGAAAAATCTTTGGAGGGTAACTAAATACTTCAGTTTCTGTTTTTAATGCAGAAAGGATTACCCACACAAATGGTAATATGAAGTAAAGTGAAAATAATCCTAGAAGGCTGAACATGATAATTTTAAATCCTTTTGGCATTTTCATTTTTTCTTCTTCCTTTCTTCCCTTCTTTTTTCACTTCATTTTCATAGAACACCCATGTCGATGATGTCTTAAAGATCAACATCGTTAATAGTAAAATCACGATGAACATAAACCATGCGTTTGCACTTGCATAGCCTAGTTGATGGTGTTTGAAGGCATTGTTGTATACGTATAAGCCATAGAAATAGGTTGACTTTAAGGGACCACCACCGGTTAACAGTAAGACCAAGGTCAGCTGTTGTAGCGCTCCGATAACAGATGTAATGACGTTAAATAGAATAGTCGGTGTAATACTTGGAATTGTAATGCTAAAAAACTGGCGAAATGGGCCTGCACCGTCAATTGCTGCCGCCTCATATAATTCTGACGGGATTCCTTTTATATCGGTATAAAAGATTAGCATCATAATTCCGACTCCCCAAGCACTCGCAATGACAATTGTGAAGAGTGCCCACTTCGGATCTACGAGCCATCTTGGACCTTCAATGCCAAGAAACGAGAGTAAATAATTTAATATTCCGTACTCCGAGTTGAAAATCCAACCCCAAATAATCGAAATGGCAACACCCGAAACAACTGCCGGCAAGTAGAATATCGTCCGAAAAAACTTCATGCCCTTTAATGGTTGGGTAATAAGAAGCGCTAAAATTAAAGCGACAGCTAAGTTAAGTGGTACAAAAATGGCAGCAAATTTAAATGTAATGACTAAAGATTTATAAAATTGTGGGTCTCCTGTGAACATCGTTTTATAGTTTTCGATTCCGACAAATGTTGGTGCACTTGTAATTGGCCAATTAAAAAAGCTCATAATTAATGAAAATACCAGTGGTCCTAGGGTAAATACCAAAAAACCGATGATCCACGGTAAAATAAATAAATAGGGCACTTTTCGGTTTACGAGCTGGTAGTTCTTCGATTTCTTCGTTATATTTCGCATAAGATGCCCCTCCATCAGATTAAAAAATAGGGTAAAGCACTTTGAAAGCGCTTTACCGCATTAAAGATTGATATTTTTACTCGACAGCATTCTCCAATGCCTCTTTCGGATTCATTAATGTACTTGGATTTAAAATAGATTCAAACGTATAGTTTAAGTCCTCAGATACTTTACTCCAATCTTCAACAATGAAAGATGCAGGCGTATATCCGTCACTCTTTTCAAGCATAGAATAGAATACACTTTTCACTTCATCTTGTTCCAGCTGTTCACTTGCTACAACTGATTTTAAAACAGGTAGTTCAAAACTAATTCTTTCCATATTCGCTTCCTCATTTGTCCAAAACTTAATGAATTCGAATGCTTCGTCTTTATGTTTCGAATTTTTAGAAATCGATATTCCTGAAGAACTTAAGATACTTACACTTTTCCCGTTTTTAAATGACGGTATTTCTACAACACCATAGTCAATGCCAGCTTCTTTTAATGGAGTTAACCCCCATGCGCCATACACAAACATGGCAACCTTACCAGATTTCATTTCAGTTGTCCCAGAACCTTCTGTCGTGATGGCATAGCCGTCATTCGCCATGTTTTGGAACATTTCAAATACTTCCACTGATTGATTTGAATCCAAATTTCCTTTTAAATTTCCTTCTTCATCAACATAAGATGTGTTATTCCCCCACAGGAACATTTCGAAATCATATGGATCTGGTTTTCCCGAGAATGCAAATCCAGTTACTTTCTTATCTTTGTTTGTTATTTTCTTAGCTGTATCTTGCAGATCTTCCCAAGTCCAATCCGATTTTGGATATTCGACACCAGCCTCGTCAAATAGTGCTTTATTGTAATAAACAACATGCGTCGTATATCCAACTGGCAATCCTAGAATTTGCCCGTCTGCTGAATTATAGTTCCACAGCGTTTCATAGAAATTGCCTTTGTACGCATCACCTTCTTTTTCAAGATAGGAATCGAGCGGCTCTAGCGCATCCTTATATTGCGGGTAATTCCACATATACATAATGTCTGGAGCATCCTTTGCACCCATACCAGCTGTAATTTTCGTGTCATATTCACTTCCATAAGACTCCAAAACGACTTCGATATCGTCATGTGACTCATTAAATTTGTCGATCATGTTCTTTTGCAAATTAACATCATCGCCAACTTCCCAAGTAGCAAAACGGAGTTTAACTTTACCATCTTTCGTGGCACCGTCCGATGAACTACAACCTACTAAAAGCAACATAACTGCAATAAGTAAAAAGAAAACAGATTTAAACTTTACAAACTTCATAATATACCCCCCTTTATTTTTAACATCTTCATTATATTCTGAGTTTTACTAAAAGTAAACTACTTTTTCGTCATTTTTAGTAAAACTTGAGGATGAAAAAGTTTAATGAACCACTATTTCACGAAAAAAGGGCTACCCCAAAAAGTCATAAAAAATGACTTTTCAGGATAGCTCTTTTCAATTACAGCAGAACTTTTTCGTCCTGTTCACCAATTATTTTCATCAACACTCTACGACTTTGAGGCAAGCTGTAGTGAATCATATGCCCTACAAACAAGGCGACCAATACCGTCCCAATACCGATAGGTCCACCAAATAACCAGCCGGTAATGGCGACAAGGACTTCAATAGTTGTTCGTATTTTTTTGACACTAGCCCCCGTCTTGTCCACAAGAACAAGCATCAGACTATCACGTGGACCCGCGCCAATATTAGGAGAAATATAAATACCAGAACCATACCCCATGACAGCTACGCCCACTATAAAAATAACCATTTGCCCACCAAATGTTGTGACATCGGGTAGTAACCAATTAAATATATCGATAAAAATGCCAAGCAATAACATATTGAGCCAAGTACCAATTTTCGGCCACTGTTTCAATACAATGGCTGTTGCAACAATAATCACGAACCCAGTAATGATTCCCCATGTTCCAATCGTTAAGCCAAAATGCTTGTACAATCCAACATGAAGCACATCCCAGGGTCCGACACCTAATTTTTGCCCTTTAATGGTCATTGAAACCCCTAGAGCCATTACTAGCAATCCGGTAAAATAAAACGTCCATCTCCATACTAGAGCCTTCTGCATACATATCCTTCTTTCTACACGTCAAAGAACATTCATGCTTATTCCACATGAATGCCAGATTTTTCAACTTGCTGAAGCAAGTCATCCTCCGGAAGCTGTCACCGTTTTTGTAAGGAATCAAGGAAACCAGTCTACGTTCACGACGTCCTGGAAGTGACTCCGAGGCTTAATTGATTCTATTCATTGTAACACGTCCACTGCCCGATAAACAGTCTAGTTATCTGTAATAATATCACAAAATATCGCGTCTACTACACGTGAAAACTCCTCGGGAACGAGCTCCATCTGCAACCCGATTTTCCCCGCACTGACAATCATTGAATCCAAGCTTTTCGCTGATTGGTCAATGAACGTCGGATATTTCTTTTTCATACCTATCGCCGAACAGCCTCCGCGCACATAGCCAGTTTCTTTCGTTAAATCCTTCAAAGGCAGCATATCCAGCTTCTTCACTCCAGCTACTTTTGCCGCTTTCTTCAAATCCAGCTCAAGCGCAACTGGTACTAAAAAAACGAATAATTCTCGCGGACCTGCAATTGTCACAAGTGTTTTGAAGACATGACCCACTACTTGACCCGTTTTCTCTGCGACTGACACCCCATCTAGTAAGCCATCTGTCACATCATATTCCATCAGATTATAGTGGATGCCCGCCCCTTCTACGATTCTGACTGCATTAGTCTTCGCTGCCCGACTCTGTTTTGCCATTTATCTTCTTCCCCCAATAGAAAAGGTCACCTACGTGGTGACCTTTCAGCTCATTACGCTACTCTAGAAAACTGTGATTCGTCCAAACTATACCCTTTTTGCTTCGCTTCAGCTTGGATCGAATAGGTTGAAATCGCTTGTTCGAAACGCTTTTGCATCATAAATGCTTCCCGATCCACGCCTACTGGCAATTCAAAAGATACTATATTCCCCGTCTCAGCTTCACGCCTCGCCATTGTTACTTCAAATTCAGATTGAGCCAATTTTTGTAACGCGATTTGTGTTTCTGTTTGTATAATCTTTGCAGATGCTGTAGCTGCAAGCTGATAATCTGCAGTCGTCGGCTCCGGTACAGAAACTGCATCCGTCCGCACATCCCGCCAAAGATCAATTGTTTCTTCAAGCGTCTTACCGATTGGGAGTTCGACTTGCTTCATCTGTCCTGCACCGAGTTCCTGTAATTCCTGTTGCTCCGGTTGAACGACTTCCAGCTCATCTTTCCCCGTCAATAAAGCCTCAAGTTTTTCCAGCGTTTTCTGGTTTTGTCCATTATATTGCACATTACGATCATACGCATTTTCAGCATTTTTGCGCCGAATCGCATCATAACGTTGTAATTGATCACTTGCCGTCGCGAACGTCATTACAGCATTCATGTACCTTCACCTCCGTAGTGCTATTCTCCGAAATATACTAGTTAAACTATTATACCGGAATTCCTCTTCCAAATAAACCCTACGAAAGTTCTAAAATCTGATTATTAAAATTCTATGCCTTTTACCGCTTCTACACCTTCATCATAATAATGCTTTTCAGGCTCTACCACTGAAACTAAGTCAGCGATTTCTTTGATTTCAGTCAGAGCATCCCTTCCCGTAATGACGAGGTGAACATGTGGTGGTCTATTTTTAATCATATCGATGATTTCATTCAGCGGAAGAACATCATCGATCGGAAACTTATCGATTGCTAAAGCGTTATTCAATTCATCTAAAATCACAACATCATACTCGCCACTCATGACAGCATCTCTCGCTTGTGGCCACGCTTTTTTGAGCGCTTCCCTATGCTCTTCAGGCGTTTTTGTCCATGTAAATCCAATGCCAAGTTGTACCATTTCTACACCTAGTTTTTTCAGCGCAATTTGCTCTCCATAGGACCGTTGCGGTGATTTTATAAATTGAAAAATCTTCACACTGAGTCCTCTTCCTATGCTACGCAAAGCCAGTCCTAATGCAGCCGTTGTTTTTCCTTTACCATGGCCCGTGTACACAAGTGTAAGTCCTTTTTGATTTTTACTCATTGTGTTCCTCCTCTTATTTTTAATAAGTTAAACAAGCTTCAAACCACTTTTCATCCTTTACGACATGCTGCCGTTTTTAGTAAACTTCTTCTCCACTGCCTCTAGCATCGCAGTCGTAATAAGTTGTTCAATGTCTTTCCGCAAATCAACCTCAGGTTCGCGTAAGCCTAGTTCGTTTTCCCGCTGGTTGGCAGCAACGAGTACCACGTCCCTTGCCGACTGAACCGATTGCAGATTTAGCTGCTGACAAACTTTTACCTTCGCCTCTATTGCAGTCATATAATAATCAAACAATGCTTTATCTTGCAGATATCCATCTACAAACACTAGGAGACGAACGCCATCCAAGCTTCTATGCTTATGATTATCTA
Source organism: Sporosarcina beigongshangi (assembly GCF_033485195.1). Classification (NCBI taxonomy): domain Bacteria; kingdom Bacillati; phylum Bacillota; class Bacilli; order Caryophanales; family Caryophanaceae; genus Sporosarcina; species Sporosarcina beigongshangi. The sequence continues at coordinate 12,066 of NZ_JAWLIR010000052.1, read as the reverse complement.
CTTCAACCGCTACAACTATCAGTAGTTGAGCACCCAGTAGTTGTTGCTCAATTAGAACAACATCCTGCATATGCCCAGTCGTTACAATCGCCGCTGCCTGCTCAGACGGAATACCATGATTACCCAACCATGCCGACAGCGATTTTTCACCAACTGAACGACTGGCTACTAAACAAAAGTTCTGCAACCACTGAACTCCTTCTCCTACATCCGCATTCGATAGCGTGCGTAAAGGTTGTTTGAAGCGCAGATGGACCGTATTTTCATTTCGTTCGACCTGAAAGCTTTCAAAAAACGGTGTCAGGTCCGCACTGTATGAATGCGTTGGTGTCAGATGAAGCTGAGGCTTCGGAACAAGCGGATGCGCTTGCGCCTTAACCTCAACTTCATACACTTTTTTCAACTGCTCTTCCTTGCGTAACGTATTCACGTCACCAACCTCTAAAAATGAACCTTCGTGCAACAACGCAACTCGATCAGCATACAGCGATGCCACATTCAAATCATGCAATATCGCAAATATGGTCAATCCTTTCGTCTGTTGCCACTCTTTCAGCAAGTCCAGCATTTGAAAAGTATATTTAATATCCAAATGGTTTGTTGGTTCATCCAAGAGTAAAATCTCAGGCTCCTGTGCCAATGCTTTCGCTAATAAAACCCGTTGTTTTTCTCCACCACTCAGCAAGCGAAATTGCGTCTTGCGATAGCGCTCGACTTTAGAAATCTCCATTACCGCATCAATCACTTCACGATCATACGCCGATAACGTTTTCAATACGCCCTTTTGGTGTGGATATCGTCCAAGACTAATGATTTCCTCGACTGTGTAATCGAACGTAATTTGAACTTCCTGAGAAAGCACTGCTACTTTTTTCGCCTTCTCCAACTTTGTTAGTTTCGACATCACTTTTCCATCAATGAGAATATCACCTGAAATGGCGGGCAATTGCCCTGTAATTAATTTAAAAAGGGTCGTTTTTCCACTACCGTTCGGACCAAGTAATGCAAAAAACTCTCCCTTTTTAATATCTAAGCTAATGTCTTTAACAATTGGCTTCTTCCCATAGCCACCTGCAAGTCGATTCACTTTAATCATCCTCGTTCACCTCTTCCGATTCTTTCCCTAATGAGCAGGAAAGCAAAAACAGGTGCGCCAATCAATGCGGTAATAACACCTATCGGCAATTCCTTCGGCGCGATGATTATCCTGGCCAACAAATCTGCCAATATAAGAAATGAGCCGCCGAACAACATCGACAATGGCAGTAGATGTCGATGATTCGGCCCTGTCAGTAAACGAACAAGATGGGGGATCACAAGACCGACGAACCCGATTGAACCGGACACGGCTACCGCTGCCCCTGTCAATAGTGAAGCGCCAATCAAAATCATGATTTTTCCTCTTTTAACATTGACACCAATGTGATCTGCCGCTTCCTCTCCAAGCGCGAGCGCATTCAACTCACGATAATGCATGAGTAAAATAATTGTCCCAATAATCATAAATGGCACAACGAGCTGAACGTGGCTCCACCCTCTCATTCCTACACTACCGTAAAGCCAATACATAATTTGCGTCATGGAATCCTGATCGCCCAAAGAAATGAGCAGTGATGTAATTGCACCGATAAATGAACCTACGATAATCCCAGCCAAAACAATCGTTTCAATTGCAAGGCTCCTGCTACTCAAACGAACTAAGCCAAAAACAATCATAAGGGTAACGAATCCACTAATGATCGCGACAACTGGTAATGTAAAGCTCCCAAGCCCAATAATCGTGAATTGGAAAAAAAGCACAAATACCGCCCCTAGTGCAGCACCTGATGAAACACCAATTGTATACGGATCTGCTAACGGGTTGCGTAAAAGCCCTTGAAATGCGGCACCCGCTAACGAAAGCGAGGCACCGACACAAAGAGCAAGTAAAACCCGTGGCAGGCGAATATTCCAAATAATCAACTCTTCATTACGCGGAATATTTTCAAGCCAACCAAGGCCAAATGATTTTTCCAGCACAATATGCAAAATAGTCATGATCGGAAACTGTACGCTACTAACGAATAGAGCAAGTAACAGCGTGCCAAGCACAAATCCAATACTTAGTAAGTATAGCCAGCCAATCTTACTCCCCAAAAACTTCCGGATAAATGATTTTTGCAAGCGACTCTACTCCTTCAATCAAACGAGGTCCAGGACGAGTAACCATATCACTATCTACATCGAATACTTGTTCATTTTTTAGCGCAGTTACTTCTGCCCAACCATCGCGTGATAAAACCTGTTCAGCCGGATTGTCTATATAATAACCATATGTCGTAATAATGACGTCTGGGTTCAATTGAACAATTTCTTCTTCTGTCATCTTCACCCAGCCGTCTTGCTCTTCAGCGGCATTTGTTGCGTTAATCGCTTCTAACATTTCATGCATGAATGTATTTTTTCCTGTCGTGAAAATGTCTGGAGCAGGGGAAACTTCCACCCATACTTTCTTTTTATCTGTAATGCCTTTTGCTTTTTCTTCAACAGCTACACGACGGTCTTTCATGTCGTCAATGATTTCATCTGCTTTTTCAGATGTACCTGTCGCCTGCGCAATCATATCCATCGTTTTATAAACATCATCAAAAGTAGTAGCACTACCTGTCACAACGACTGTAATTCCTGCGTCTTCAAATTGCTGCAGAATATTGCCGTGTGTATCGTGGTGGTATGTCGTAACAAAAATGATATCAGGTAGCAGACTTAGAATTAACTCTGCATCCATATCTTGCGCTCCCACTTTTTGCACGCTTAACGCTTCGGCAGGATAATTACAATAATCAGACACACCAATCAGACGATCACCTACACCGAGTGCATATAAAATCTCTGTATTACTCGCTTGAACCGACACCATCGTTTGTGGTTCGCTATCAAGTGTCACTTCACGGCCAGCATCATCCGTAAAGGTGACAGGAAACGCTTCGGTTTCGACAATCTCTTCAACTACTTCAATTGGTTCTTCTTCTATTTTATCATCTTTCGCTGCACCATCCGTACTGTTGTCCGTGCCACATGCTGCCAAAATAACGAGCATAAAAACAAACACAAAACTTAATAAACCCCATCTTTGAAATAAATCCCTCATTACAATCTCTCCTTTTTTTGACATCAAAAAAACGCTCTTCTTTAAAAGAAGGCGCACATAGAAAGGTAATATCAACGATTCTTTTACTAAACAAAAAGAGTCATTTGGAAAACTTCATCTAGAAGCCATACCAAAATAAGATGATAAAACACTTTAAACGTCCCTTCCTCGAGGAAGCTTAAAATCAAAATAGGCAGGTCTCCTGACTTACGTCTTACCGGCAAACTAACTCCTTCCCATGCATGGATGCACAGTGGATTTCCTTTAGTCGCCTTAAACGCTTACAGTGACGGGATCGTGTTGGATTTACACCAACTTCCCTCTTCGTTTTAAACAGTTACTTCTCAACTATTCAAAAAACCTATTTCTCAATTATTCTTTTTTTAATGTTATGTATTCCGTAACAAGTATATAGAAGATTCAGCAGTAAGTAAACTACGTTTCAAAAGTATTCATACACATAGCTCATCGTTTTTCATTTAAAAAAGGTGTTCTCTAGTCGATTTACAACTGAAAGAACACCCATTTTATCATTCCTAACGCTATTTATTTTTCAAATAGTTTTTTCAGTGCATCTGCCATTGCTGTATTCTCTGGCTCTTCTTGCTTGTTCATGTATTTCTGAACATCAAGTTTATCAGCTTTTTTACCACCTGAGTTTGCACGACGTTTTTCGAATACTGACAGTTTCTCACGATGACCGCATTTACAAACGAAAATCCGACCGTCACCTTCTCCACGCAATTCTAATTTCTTCTTACAAACGGGACATCTTGCGTTCGTTAGCGTAGAGACATTTTTTCGGTGTCCGCACTCCCGGTCCTGACAAACTAGCATCTTACCACGCTTGCCGTTCACTTCTAGTAAGAGCTTTCCGCAATCTGGACATGTTTTCCCTGTCACATTATCGTGTTTAAACTTTTTGTCATCCGTTTTAATTTCCGTTACAGTACGTTTCGAAAAGGCGATCATATCTTTCATGAAGGCTGCTTTTTTCATCTGACCGCTGGCGATTTTCGTCAGCCCTTGCTCCCATTCTGCCGTCAATGCCGGTGATTTCAAATCTTCCGGAACAAGCTCAAGTAACTGGCGACCTTTTGACGTCGTGTAAATATCATTACCCTTCTTCTCCATCACGAAAGAGTTGAATAACCGCTCAATTACATCCGCACGTGTTGCAACGGTTCCGAGTCCACCCGTTTCACCGATAGTTTTAATCAGGTCCTTGGATTCACCTTGCATGAACTGAGCAGGATTTTCCATCGCAGCGAGCAGTGTTCCTTCATTAAAACGGGCAGGTGGCTTCGTTTTACCATCTGTCATAACGATGGCACGAATACTTACCTCATCTCCCTTTTTAAATGCAGGGAGTGTATCTGTATCCATTTCTTCCTCATCCGTCGAATAAACCTTTTTCCAACCTTCTTCTGTAATCGTACGGCCCTTCGCCTTGAACATTTCTCCGCCAACTACAAATTCCGCTGTCACCTGGTCATAACGGAACGAACCAAAGAAGACAGCCAAGAATCGTTTAACGATTAAATCATATAGACGTTGTTCTTTATCAGACAAACTTTGAAGGATTGGTGTTTCCTCTGTCGGAATAATCGCATGGTGATCTGATACACGTTTGTCGTCGATAACACCCCTCTGTGGTTTGACGACTCCTGAACGCAGCAGCGTGTTGACTGCTTTGCGATAAGGTCCAATATCTACAGCCTTAATGCGCTCTTTCAGTGTGCTTTCCATATCCGAAGTCAAATGCTTCGAATCTGTCCGTGGATATGTCACCGCTTTATGGCGCTCATATAAGTTTTGCAACGTCGACAACGTCTCTTTTGCTGACCATGACCAACGACGATGTGCCTCTTTTTGTAGCTCCGTTAAATCAAATAAAGACGGTGCAGGCTGAGACTTTGGTGTTGTTTTTACATCTATCACCTTTCCTACCTGAATCCCATCCAGCTTGCCCATCAACTTCTCAACCATTTCTTTATCGAACGACTGCGTTTGGCCTGCTTTATCATGCCAGGTAAATTTCGCGGTTTCCGTAAGTGCTTGCATACCATAAAATGATTTTGGCTTAAAGTCACGAATCTGCTTCTCACGCTCTGCAATCATGGCAAGCGTCGGTGTTTGCACGCGTCCCGTCGATAATTGCGCATTGTATTTCACTGTCAGCGCGCGCGTGGCATTAATGCCGACAACCCAATCCGCTTCTGCACGGGCAACTGCCGCCTCATATAAGTTTTCATAAGCACGACCATCTTTTAAATTGTTAAAACCATCTTTAATGGCCTTATCCGTAACCGAAGAAATCCATAGTCGTTTGACTGGCTTACGAACTTTCGCCTGCTCCAAAATCCAACGTGCCACAAGCTCTCCTTCACGTCCCGCATCTGTCGCGATAATAACATCTTTAACATCATTACGCTTCAGCTGTGCTTTCACCGCATTAAATTGCTTTGACGTTTGACGAATCGGGACCAGCTTAAACGGCTCCGGAATAATCGGCAAATGCTCGAGCTTCCATTCCTTAAATTCATTGCCATAGCCCTCTGGGTCTGCATGCGTCACGAGGTGGCCCAATGCCCACGTAACAATATAATGCGTCCCTTCAAGAAATCCATTCCCTTTTTTATTGCAGCCGAGCACTCGTGCAATATCGCGTGCTACGGACGGCTTTTCAGCTAATACAAGTGATTTAGACATAAGTAAATCCCCTTTCTTCCTATGACAATTATATAGGAAAACCGGGTTATTTGCTCGTCACCGGACCTTCTGCTACCCCCGCCCAAAAAGCATAAGCCCTCCCGTTAGCGAACACGGGAAGGCTTATGTAGGCATTATTATTGAATAATAAGTAATAACATCATCCTCTCAACTCATATTTCTTCGTTCAGTGGGTTTTCCTGCATAACTGACCTAACTTATAGCTTGTTGTACAACACCCTTAATATAGCATAATTACAGAGGTTTAAGTATTACGAAAAAATATTATATATTGCTTCGTTTCCCTTCATTTAAAGACCATAAATCGACATAATCTTTGTAAAAACGCAAAGGTTTGATAAAAAATGATAATTTAAATCAATTTTAATTATCAAATGAGCAGGTTCACCGCCTTCTTTCTTTTTTTCTACTTTCTTGACTAGGTCGTATTACACCTATATTATGATGATTACAGGGAATATTTAGAACTAAAGTTAATAACTTATCTCTGTTTTTCTTCCTTAGATTTTTCGAAGAAAGTAGGAGTGTTCCTATGCATATCGGCACAAGATTAAAAGAACTGCGAACCATAAGGGGTCTGACACAGGCTACGTTAAGTCACGGCATAACATCCGCCCCTCATTACAGCAATATTGAGGGTGGGCATTTTGCAACTTCACAGGATATATTGCTATTATTAGCAAAGCGATTATCCGTTCCTTCTGCCTACTTGACAAACGGACATGTACAAGATAAAAAAATCGCAATCCTCTTAAAGCAGTATGAGCATATTTTGAATGAAGATCGTTTAGAAGAAGCATTGTCTTTTCGTGAAGCCCATGAAAAAAGCTTCACTTATATCTATTCATTGCATCAAGAATTGCACTTTAAATTATTAAGATGCTTAGATTTATTTAAAATTAGAGAGCTTGTGGCTTTTAAACATTTCTATATAGAAAAAATTGCACCCTACATAGATCAGGATACATTACATAATCTAAGCACTCATATTCAAGAATCATTTAATTATATTTCAGGATTATATTATTATGTTAAGGCTGAGCACGAGGCTTGTATTCCATTCTTTATTAACGTTTTAAAATCAAATGAAAATCCCTTGATCCAGGCACGACTTAATTTTAATATTGCATTAGCAAATTTTCGTCTTAATCAATATACTACTGCGCTAGAATTTGCAGAAAAATCACAAAGGTTATACTTGAATTTACATGATTGGAACAAGACATCTGAATGCTACAATCTGATAGCAGTGCTTTATAAGTCATTAAACAACTTAGAACGCGCAGAATTTTATATTCAGAAAGGTTTACATATTATAAATAACGAAACCGAGGAAATTTATTTTAAGCTTTTACACAATCTTGTGCTTATCTATAGAGTGAAAGAGCAGTATGATGAAGCACTTGAATTAATCAAAAAATGTATTTTATTAAAGCAAAACTATAATCCCGATAACCTGTTTATTTCTTACCGGTCCAAACTTACTATCCTACTTAAAATGGGGGATATCGACGGTGTGATAAATGATATCGAATTAGCGCGAGCATCTTGTAAATCTACACTTGATAAAATGCATTTACAGGCTATTGAAGGTCAACTATGTTTATTACAAAACCGTGACTCTGATTATGCGAAGTTGATAGAAGAGTGCATTGACTACTATTTCGAAAATAAGAAATGGAAGTCTTTAAAGGATATTTCAGAGGAGTTAGCCAAGTATTTCGCCCAAAAGAAACAATATAAAAAAGCATATGAGCTTACTAAATTATCTTTACTTGCTATAAAAAATAGTTGAAGGGAGATGTTTAAAATGAAAAAGCTTTTTATCGTTATGCTATTGTTAATTGGATTTGTTGCTAGCGTTCCAAACACTGATATTGCCAATGAAGAGGATGTCGGCCTTCCTCACGCAGTAACACCCGGACCAAGCGATTGGATGTAAGCAATACTCATACTAACCAAAACCCCACCTCACACTATTTCTACTCAGTGTGGGGCGGGGTTTATTCATGTCTTATTTTTCTTCATCTAGTACATCTTTTGATAAACCTTGACTCATCTCAGCATATTTCACGAAAACTCTCGCAAGTTCTCGCAAACGGTTATGCACATCATCGTCGATAATCGTGTTGTCTTTATCGAAATGGCTCATATGTGTATAGACGTAGTTCGGTGTCACGAGACAGCGGAAGTAGTCTAAAATAGGCTTCAGCTGGTTTTCGACAACGAGGTGGTGTTGGTATGTACCGCCATTTGCAACGATAGACACAGGTTTGTAGCGCATCGTATGTGGATGTAGCATATCAAACACATTTTTTAACACACCCGGAATCGAGCCCTGGAAAATCGGTGATGCCAATATATAGCCATCTGCTTCTTCAAATTTTTTGACGAGCCGTTGCATATCATCATTGTATTCACTCAATGGGCGACCATCGACAATTTGGTGCGTGTAGTCCGCAAAATTTAAGTACTCTAATTCATAGCCGCAACCGGTTTCTTCGATATACCCTTTGACTGTTTCGAGAACAGCACCTGTTTTGCTGCCGATAATGGTCCCGTCCACAAACAAAACTTTCAATGAAAATCCTCCTAATAACTAATAATCATAGTCCATCGTACCAAAAATAGTAGCTACCGACCCAAAAAATGCCTCAAACAACCACATTCCACTGAAACTTACTTCGCCGAGAGAGGGGCTTCGCCTGGAATCATCGGCTTCTCCATTTTGTCCTCGGCCATAAACTGTTCTTCGATTTCCTCATACGGAATGGTCACTTCGCCATTCTCTTCCTCAAGTCTTTCTCTTACACGTTCAATCATTTTTGCCGGAGTCGTCAGAGAAATTATCGCATCCCCTGCGTAAGCCTGGCGTTCAATTTCCGGTGTAAAAAATTCAATCGTACCGTCTGCACGAAGAATATAAAGAAGGATTGATTTATCATCTCGTTCTCGTAAATATTGCGTATAACTGTACTGTTTAGTCAATAATGTTTTTCGAATGACATGCCCAGCGCTCATCCGCTCTTCTAGCTCATAGACTGATATAGCGGGTGAAAACAGCATTTGTCCTCCAGTAATCGAAAATGACTCCACGTCATTGCCAACCTGAAACGCTGTCTGGTATAAATAATCACTCCCAAGGTCAGGTGCAAAATCCGCACAAATATGCGCATTGTACGTATCAGTTTTCGTCATCGCAAGGATGTAGCGATATGGTGTTAAATCGAGATGATATTCCACTTGTTCAGAAAGAATATCTCCCACGTAACTGTTCAATCCCAATTTCCGAGCATATGACAAGCCTGCCCAAGATTGGTCAATCAGAAGCACTTCATTGCCCGTGTCCTTTACCGATTGTGCCAATCCGGCCGCAAATCGAGTACCACCTACAATCAATACGCCCGATTCATCCGTCGTCGTAAGATTTAATTTTTTAGCTAGGAAGCCAATCGAGAAACCATGTAGGACAACCGTCGAAAATACGAGCGCGAATGTTAAGGCTGTTAATAATTCCGCATCCTCGTAGCCATTTTCAAGTAAAATCGTCGCAAAATAGCCCGATACCGTCAGTGCCACAATCCCCCTTGGGGCAATCCATGCAATCAAAAGCTTTTCACGATTATTTAGATCTGTCCCAATTGTTGAAACCCATATCGATAGCGGCCTCACAATGAACAGCATAGCCAAAACATAGACAATGATATGCGGATTGAAAATTTCAATTAACACTTGCGGATTAAGAGATGCCGTCAACATGACAAAAATTCCCGAAATCAGGAGAACCGATATATTCTCCTTAAAATGACGGATATCATTCAATGTCGTCAAACGCATGTTGGCCATCGTCATCCCCATCGCTGTAACTGCAAGCAGCCCTGTTTCATGCATGATTTCATCCGCAAAAACGAACGTAAAAATAACGAGTGCAAAGAGCACCGGCGCCTTTAAAAACTCAGGTATACTGCCCCGTTCAAATGCATTGCCAACGATGCGCGCGACGCCCCACCCTAAAACAATCGCAAAAGCAGATGCGGCAAAGAATAATAGCAACGCCGTCAACGTTGCCTCTTTATTCAAAAATTTAATGAACTCGAAAGCAAATACCGCCAGAAGTGCACCGAATGGATCAACAACAATTCCTTCCCATTTCAAAATCGCTGCCGGGCGCGGCTTTAGCTTCGCTTGCCTGAGCAAAGGCAAAATAACAGTCGGACCCGTCACGATAAACAAACCACCAATGATAAAGGCAACCGCCCAAGATAGCCCCGCCAAATAATGTGCCGCAAGCGATCCCGCAATCCACGCAATGAATGCACCGACCGTAACGATGCGCGCCACCGGCTTACTAAATCCTTTAATTTCTTTAAAATCAAGATTCAAGCTGCCCTCGAACAAAATAATTGCGACGGCAAACGTAATAATTGGACTGAAAAGATCCCCCATACTCTCTTTTGGATTGATCAAACCGAAGATTGGCCCGACCAATAATCCCGCAACCGACATCACAACAATTGCCGGCATTCGGAACCGCCATGCAGCCCATTGAGATAATATCCCAATAAGCACAACTAGCATTAGATCAAACAGTAGTGAATCAAACATTGACATCACCCTACCCTTAAAATATCAATTACGCCTCGGCGTAATTGTGTTGGGATTTTGAATTGTGCACAGCACAATTAACTCCCCTCAAAATCCCGAACATCCGCCGGAGGCTTAACTTGAATCAGCAAAAGAATTTGCTGATTCAAGTTAAATAATGCTAGTTTACCATAACAACAATTTCAATCCACCTAATTCGGATAGAATGTCTAGGATTCATCAGCGTATACGCATATGTACTACTTCCATAACATACCGTAAAGGGATGGATTTTTCAATGTTGTACGAAAGGGTGATTCCTATAAACGAACAAGAAAAGAAAAGAATTGCTATCTACCTTTCCCAATCGGATGGAAAAGGGTCGTACCCTGCACGTAGGGCAGCTATGATCGCACATAATTTGGCTGAAGAAGCAGATATCGTATTTTTTTGCGGAGCCGATTCACCTTCAGCACCCAATGGATTTAAAGCGATTCCAATCGCAAACAGCACAGCTTTTTTGCAAGCAATTACGGCAATGAAGCCCGACCTGTTAATCCGCGATAGCGGCTCCACTTTCCGCGAAGAAGTGGAACAAATTCGTGAGCTCGTCCCTTCCATTATCCATTTTGATGATTTCGGTGACGGTGGCAATTCAGCAGATCTCGTATTTCAAACATTGTATGCTGACTCAAGTGATACAGTGCCTGATCATTATGTCGTCGGAATCGAAAGTTATATGGCTGATGATGAAATCGTTTCATTGAAACAAGTCGGACTTCGGAAAGAACGACCGGGTCCACTCCCCCATCTCGTTATTTCATTTGGTGATGAGGATGCCGGAAACCTGACGTATCGTGCGCTGCGTCATATGATGCAGCTCCAAATCCCTCTTAAAGTGACCGTTGTTATCGGTGAGCATTATGCACACGATACTAGCACATTACGTATGATGGCCCTTGGCAGACGCAATACGATTATAGTAGAGCACCCACGTCATTTGGCGGAAATATATGCGGATGCAGACGTCGTTTTATGTGCTTCTGGCTATATGCCTTATGAGGTAGCGGTGATGGGCATTCCTTGCGTCGTTCTAGCGCAAAATGATTTTGAGCTTGGACTCGCCTTTCCGAAAGAACAGCATGGGTTCATTCATCTTGGGCTTGGCCGAAAAATAAAACAGTCTAGCTTACTAAACGCTGTCATGGAGCCTTTACTACATGAACCTCTGCGAAAAAAAGCCATTGCACGCCAAACAGCTCTTGGCATCGGTGACGGCAAAGACGCCGTCTGCGAAGCGATTCGCTACTACCTTGAGTATCCGAAGCGAACCGCAGGAAAAGAAACGCTAAATATGCTACACTAGGGGAAAATTGCGAGGTGTTCCCTTTGAATAAACGTCAAATAGAGAATGAGATTGTTGAACTCAAAATGGACTATATTAATCTACAAGGTGATATTGAGAAGCTTGAATCGACAGGCAATAATAGTTTCGTCAAGAAAGCGGAGATACGTCTTGCTACGATGGAAGAAAAATTAGCAGAATTGAATAAGCAGCTCGCGGAGTTCGAATGAAAAAAGGCTATCCTGGGAATTGAGGCCACTGAAAAACCTACGGT
>NZ_JAWLIR010000051.1:0-10230 GCF_033485195.1 Sporosarcina beigongshangi | reverse complement strand
CTCAATTCATCCGCAATATTCATCCCTTTACTACAAACTATCTTCTAGCTCCGTATATTCAGAATTCTATTGGAAAGTACTTACCCGTATCCAACAATTAAAACTGGAGTAACAGAACTTTAATTCCAGTTTAAGTTAGTCGCTATACGACCAAGGGAGTAGCCTGCCCTAAAATGTAGTTTTTGTAGTAGTAAAATAAAAAAATGTATTTATAGAGAACAAAAGACTATGGACTTACTAAATGGAAGCAAGCAATAATGAATTCTAGTTGAATCCATTATTTTACACTTACGGGTGAATAATTCAGGACAAAGTTATCTATATTCGCCGCGAACTTCATCTCCTAATTTTCCCCTCATTATGGTTGCTATCTCTAATTCACTAGTGGCACCACAAATACTTTTTAAAGTAGCATCGTCTTGAATAATATCCACTAACTTTTGCAGCATGGTTAATTGCTGTTCGGGTTTCTTAATAGCAAGCATAAAAACTATATTTACTGCTATATCTTCATCAGAAACCATCTGTTGAAAAACAACCGGCTCGCTTAGCACTCCAACGATTATACTAGCCTGATTGACATATTCTGTATCTGCATGTGGAATTGCAATACCAATACTTTGTATTTTTATCCCTGTTGGAAAATCACGTTCTCTCTTTATAATAGCATTTATGAAGTCCCCATTTACAAATCCACGGTCAGTTAATCTGCCGCCTACTTTCATCAAAACATCTTCTCTATCGATAGCACGTAAATCTAAAATTACTAAGTCTTCATCGAAGATAATTCCGCTGTGTGAATTACAGTTCTGCATATTGTACACCTCCGCAATTGTTTCTAATCTGACCTCCCACGTTTATCACTAGCATAAGACAAGTAAAGTACTTTCCCTATTGCAAATAATTATCATAGTAGGGTAACCCCTAAAAAAATTTTTTAATTCCTTCCAATGTGTTTTCTATGTGCGAATTCTTCATTTTCAGGCTACTGATAAGGAGTAATTACTGCATTTCTACTATACTATTGACACTCCCGAGTGGACCCCATCTAACTTCGTAACATATTTTGCACATCACTCTTCTTTTTTAACTTTACTACTTCACCAACAAATTGATCATTTAACACTTTTTTATAAAGAACTGGTAAGTCTTCAATAATCTGTTCTGCATCTTCTTCCTTTATGGCTAACATCATAACCAGATACACTAGTTTGCCATCCCAAAACACACCTTCTGGCAGTGATAATATGCATAGCGCTCCCTCTCTTACATTTTCCGACAAGGCGTGAGGAAAACTCACACCTGAAGCTAAATAAGTGCTTCCTAGTGCTTCCCGATCATAGATATCAGATTTGAAATCTTCGTACACATAATTCGCTGCGTAAAGACTGTCCACTAAAAATTCTATACACTCTTTCTTAGTTTTAAGGTCTGTTTTAATATGGATCTGATCCAGACTAATTAATCCCGTTATATACTCCATGCTATTGCGTTTGCTGTGGTTAAATCGGACAATTTCGCTTTCGGAATACTTTAAGTAGTAATAATAAATCTCTTTTAACTCTTCGTCAGTAACAAAGGGACTTACTTTAATATATGGCTTTCCTAGGTTCCTCACGGAAATGGTAGATATGACAAAATCAGCAGATGTCACATCTTCTTGGCTAATTTTATTTAGAGGAATCACATTCAATTCCACTGATGCAGGAAGGTTCTTCCTAATTCTGCTGACTAACAACTCAGATGTTATTAAACCTGTTTCGCACACAATAATCACGTACCCTTTAGAAGATGCTCTCTCAATAGCCACCTGCAAATAAATGGCAATAAAAGACACTTCATCTTCCGAAAAAGTAATATCCAACGTCTTTGCGAAATCATTCAAATGAAACCACGTTAGATTAAATAAGACTGGGTAGTTACTTTTAACTTCATTTAATATAGGGTTCCCAATAACGATATTAGATTTTATTCTATAGACCATCGGAATCATATGACAAATCAAAGTGTCATACGAATTCTGATCTTGGGATAGATCAAAGCCAAGAGATTTGCCGATTCTCCTGATAAAGTCTGTGATATGCTCGTAAAGAATATTTTCCAGGTACTTATTGTTAATGTTCAATTCTATCCTATGCATAAAGAGTTGATAACTAATATAACCGATTTCTTTTTTAGTAAACTGGATCCCTAATTTCTCTCCGAATTGCTCATTGATTTCAACTGCCAAGTAATAGTTGCTTAATAGTTCGATGCTTTCTCGTCCCGGCAACTCGTAATCCAAAATGAATTCTTTCCCACTTTTCTTCCTGGTGGCGATAGTGGCTAAGAAAATAAATAGTGAATTTAAATAATAATCCTCCAATGTTCTTTTGAAAATGGCCTGGAGGGAGTCTAGTATGTCCTTAACAACCATGATCACCGTTTTAGGATAATAATCTGATAAAATGCTAGCGAGCTTTTCATTTGAAACATTTTGGAAACAGGCATTCATATAGCTATTAAAAAAATCCTTCAATAGTTTTTGTTTTCCGTATTCTGTGCCTCTAATTCGTGTGCCATATGCATCGGATACTATTTGACAATAGTCATTCTCAAAGCTTCTTAGACTTGCCATATCTTTGGATACAATGGATGTATTAGTGCAAAGAATAAATGCCAGCTTTTCATACGTCACTATCTCTTCACCTAGAACAACTATCCTTATAATTTCTGCTTGTCTAGCATATCTTTCGAAGATGGAGTCCACATCAATATTCGGATCAAAATCCTTCATCAAACGTTCTAGATCAGTCTCTTTCCCCTTCAATACAACTCCATAACTAGGGCGTCTTTCTAGAACTACATGATATTTTCGATAGACCTCATTTAGACTTTTTAGATCGTTAGCTACTGTTCTAGTTGAAACGTTCAAGTTTTGGGCATAATAAGACGTGGGCTTATAATCTTTAGTACGGCAAAGCATTTTTGTCAACTGGTATTGCCGTCTTTTTATTTTCAACCCAACCACCCCTTACTAAACTATTTGTCGTCAACTCTTGCTAATTTAAGACTAGTTTTGTATTCTAGTTACGAATAGGAATGACACTTCACTAATAAGCTTATCATTTGATTGTCGGATTGAGGATTAATCGAAAAGTTTACCCAGGGAATATAGACATTTGAACTACTAAGGTTCTGTTGTTCAAGGAAAGAATTCATTTCAGAGAATATTCCCTTTCGTATCCTTTATACTTATTGCAGCTTGGATATCGTTATCCTCCTACGCTACTACAACATACGCTGGAATATTGAAACCAACAATCGTTCTTCCAAAGATATATTTGGCTTTGAAAACTACAAGTTTCTTTCATAAAAAAGCATTGAATGCTTCTGATACATTCGGTAAAGACGAATAGCTTGTTGGGATAACAACACAGGGAGTGAACCACACGGAGTTAAGTTACTTACCTAATATTTGCACGTTACAGCTTCTAGTTCCTTTTCTTTTCTGTTCTGGTCCCAGTCAATAAAATAGAGATGCAACAGCAATGGTCTTTTGCTTTGCCCTCCCTAGCGCTCTCGGCAAAACCGTATACCTGTCGTTGCAGGGCAATAATCTAATTCGGTAATAAACTAACAGGTGGATTCAACCGCGGCACGAACCAATCCAACGTCAGCCTGAAAATAACTTGCTTTTTCTCCTGGACGGTTCGGACCACCAGTTATCGCACGTTTTGCTGACAGGTGGACTGCATCAACCCCTATATCAAAAAGCTGGCGTATTTCAGTAATCTGCACACCACCACCTGCCATTATCTCTACACGACCATTTGCACGCTTCACCAACTCTTGAAGACGACTAATACCATCTCCCGTCTTCGGGGCCGCCCCAGATGTAAGTATCCTTACAACCCCCATTTCAATAAGCTCCTCCAAGGCAACAAATTGGTCAGCAAGAACATCAAAAGCACGATGGAAAACAACAGGTGTATCCCCCGCCGCCTCCATCATCCTTGACATAGCAACGCAATCAATACTCCCATCAGTTCGAAGTGCTCCAATGACAACCCCATCAACTCCTGCCGCAACGGCCAAGCGAATATCACGGATGGCAGTCTCTACCTCGTCCAAATCATAGACAAAGTCACCTTCTCTAGGTCTTACCAAAACATCAACAAACCCCTTGAGCCCATTTTTAGAAGCTAGCTCTACAGCTCCCTCAATAAGACCTATGGAAGGGGTAAGTCCTGCAGTCCCCAGAGCCGTACACAACTCAACACGATCAGCACCTCCTTCGATAGCAGCCTTAACACTAAATAAATCTTGTGCAGTTATCTCAACAGCGCGAGTCTTACCCATCTATTTTCCCCCCTGTGAATTAAATAATCAGTGGCTGTCACAAATAGTGTGTTGAACCGTCTTACTCGCATAATCTACCTAGAAAAGATGTGCTCTAAGACTATTGCGATACCACCATCCAATGCATCGGGGGCGACTAAATCTGCAATCTGTATTACATCTGTATGGGAGTTACCCATCGCGACTCCAGTACCAGCCCATTGCAGCATTTCAATATCGTTAGGCATATCACCAAAAGCAATAACCTCTGAGGCATCAATCCCTAAACTATCACAGTAATTCGCCAACGTTTCTGCTTTCGAAAGCCCGAATGGACCAAACTCGATGTAGGCGCGTCCCGTGACAGATCTTGTAACTGCTACTAGCTCTCCAACGGCATCTTGTGCTTTACCCAGAAAATCATCAGCATCCAGAATAAAGGTCTCTGAAACGATTTTGTATATATCTGACTTTAGCATCTCGTCCAAAGAGTTCATAGGCAAAATCGTCTCATAACGATTTTCAGGTACCAACCCTTCGGCTTGACGCACTCCTGGTGGAAGATCTTGATAACCTGGTCCAGCCCTAAGCACATCCATTGCTTCTGCAGCAAAAACTGCATCTGGCGCAATTTTCTTAATCTCTTTCACCACGGTTAAGGCAAGATCTTTGGCTATCTCCACCATATTCAAAACTGAAAAATCCTTAGTATGAACACTCATTGCACCATTTCCGCAAATGGCAACTGGTGGGAAGCCAAGCGCCTCAACTACTGGTCCTAACCATCGAGGTGGTCGCGCAGTCACTAATATCACCTCGATACCTTTATTGCGAGCATACTCCAGCATCTGTCGTGTGTGCTCACTCACTGTTCCCCCGTGGGGTACTAAGGTACCATCCACGTCCATAGCAATGAGCTTTAGAGACTCTATAGCATCCAAAACCTCCAAAGACTCCCTACTCAAAAGCTTCATAAAAAAAACCTCCTCTTCTATTCAAGAGTTTCATTCTAGAAAACCAAAAAATTATACTACTCATTTTTAATCTCCATAAGCTCGACAACAGCGCCATCGGGTAGTTCAAAAAAAGCCACAGTTTTTCCCTCATAGACTTTGAAAGGACCGAGTATGCACTTAAAGTTGGATCCCACTTCATCAATGGATTCAACCTCATATCCAATGTGGGGCGTTTCTTTTATGATATCTGGAACGGGACTATCCTCTTCATACCGCAACCACTCTATACGGAATCTATGTTCATCCGCGTTCGTTACCCATACCTTTGTTTCTGCAACATATACTTCATCAGGATGTTTCTCATGAGTTGTAATACCTATGTGACTAAACTTCATCACTAACACCTCTCGTCAAAGGCAAGCTGATAGGCTCACCACCGGCAGCCGCACTTCGATCAGCGGCTTCGATAATCTCGAAAGTCTTCATTGCTTCATCAATATCAATAATGCAAGGGGTACCATTTAAGATCGAATCAATAAAATGATCTACTAGTTGCGGAAACGGATGTGTGACTACATCTCCCGAGTCCGGTGTTGTTGTCGGTATGTGCATCCAATCCTCTTGACCTGGGAAAGTGTTGGTAGACCAAAGCTTATCGTTAATCATTGTGCCCTTATCCCCAAAAAGCTTCATATTGAAAATATAAGGTGAGACGTTGTCGTAAGATCCGCATACTTTGGCTATTGAACCATCTTCGTACGTCACTAAAAACACGATGGTCGTATCCTGTTCGAAGTCATCCCTATACCTTCCAGAAAGCGCAACAACTTTCTTTGCTTCCTTCTGCATAAACCAGCGTAGACCGTCCACCGCATGGCATCCCCCTACTTGGAGAATCGAACCACCCGTCTTAGTACGTCGGGACCATTCATAGCAGTTATAAGATGGTGTAATGGCATGCATATAGTCAAATTCAGCATAAAACGGATCGCCTACAGTCCCATTACGAACCAACTCTTTCGCGGTTTCAAATAGAGGATGGAATCGAAGGACAAAGCCCACCACCGTCTTCACTCCATTATTATGAACAGCTTCCTGCATTCGTTTCATGTCTAACCAATTTGTAGCCAATGGTTTTTCAATCACGATATGTTTCTTTGCGTTGGCTGCTTTAATCGCCTGCTCGGCGTGGAGATGATTTGGAGTCAGAATTGCGACAATGTCCACGTCGCTTTCCGAAAGAAATGTATTATAGTCGTCGAAGGATTGTATATCACTCAATCCATATTCTTCTGCTATTGTTTGTACTTTGACATGTGATGTACCGCAGATGGCTGTGATTATTGCGTTTGGATTTTGACCAAATGCCTTAATGTATTCCGCAGATACCCATCCTGTTCCAACGATACCAACTTTTAATTTCCCCATTCTTTTATCTCCTTTCTATATCAGAACGAAATTGTGCTTACATAAAAATGAACCCCTTCACAGGCTAAAGTGGCACAAAATATCTGGTGAAAATCTTAACTATAAGAATCGATGGGGCAATCAGTTTACCAGTGCTACTTGTGTTCATTTGCTGAATGAACTCCGCCAAGCAATTATTACGGGGGAAGGTCACTCGGGAGACCATTTGTAGCAAACCACTAATGACCTTCAGGTTTCGGAGTTTTTTACCCCCGCATAAATATAAGAATCACTATATCAAAGTTGCGAATATATCGTGTTCAAAACACCTATTATGCAAATACCCAGAATACTACAAACGGATAGTCCGCTGTGCACAGACTTGATCTCTTAACTTCTTAAGCCGCTAGATTTGCCTGTCGTTCTTTACGATTGCGCCTAATCCCAACAGTAGCAGCACCTACAAGGGTAATCACAAATAGGATACCTAAAGAAACGACTGAACCTAGCTCACCAACCCAGTAGAGTATTAATGCAACTGGATTTCCTGCTGAGAGACCCGTGATATATTGAGAACTTGCTGCCTCTGCCGGAAGAACATAGCCTGCCT
This sequence comes from Sporosarcina beigongshangi, assembly GCF_033485195.1. Classification (NCBI taxonomy): domain Bacteria; kingdom Bacillati; phylum Bacillota; class Bacilli; order Caryophanales; family Caryophanaceae; genus Sporosarcina; species Sporosarcina beigongshangi. The sequence goes on along the minus strand of NZ_JAWLIR010000051.1, from coordinate 2,937 downwards.
CTGTAGCAAACATAGTAATGGCCGGTCCAAAAGTAGAAGAAATCAATAAAACCATTGCAATAATGCCAGTACCTGTAATCAAGCTACGGAATAGATTTCCTCTCATTAAGGGCGCACACATAGGTATAAAGAACGCAGTCGCGGCAAGATCCGCAAAGGGTAAAGTTTTATTTCCAGGTAATATGATAGCCAGGATGAGCGTGATTGGTATTAAAAGCACGCCTAAAAGGATAGTTCCTGGGTAGCCCAACAGTAGGGCGGAATCAAGACCAACATACGCTTCGCGGCCTTTAAGTCTTTTGTTGAAGAACTTATGAGCTCCCTCGGTGAGAGGTAGAAGTCCCTCAATAAGAATCGCTACCATCCGGGGAAAGAGGAACATTGCGGCGGCAAGGGACATTGCCAATTTTAGAATTCCTCCAACGTCCTGCCCAGCAATAATTCCCATTATTGCTCCAATCATTAAACCCAAAACGATCGGCTCACCAAACACCCCGATACGGTCTTGCATCTTCTTCATATCAATGTCAATCTTTTTGATGACAGGGATTCTATCAAAGAGCCAATTCATTCCCCAAATTATAGGAATAGATGTTGTCGCCCATCCATGTGGTACCGAAACACCCGGTAGATCAAAAAATTCTTGGATTTTCGGTGCTGCCGCATCAGCAATAAGTAGTGAGAACATCGCGTGAATCATTGCTGCAAGAACGCCTGCCCAAAAATTATTTCCAGTAATGAAATATACCAACGAACCACTCAATGCATAATGCCAGTAATTCCAGATATCAACGTTAAGAGTCTTAGTCATTCGTGTAAGTAACATTACAACGTTGAGTAAAAACACAAATGGTACGATGCCTGCTCCTACCGCTGTTCCCAAAGCTATGGCAGCTGCTGGAGCAAAGCCCAAATCAATGGTATTTAGCTGAAGACCAAGGCGCTCAGTCATCGCAAAAGCTGCTGGTCCAAGTGAGTCAAGCAGAAGACCGACTACCAAGTTTATTGCAATAAATCCAACCCCAACTATCACACCCGATCTTAAAGCCTTTGTCCAACGCATACCCAATATCATACCTAAAACGGCGACCACTATAGGCAAGGTGACAGTGTTTCCCAAGGTATCTCGAAAAAATACGATGATTTCCTGCATCAGTTGGTTTCCCCCTTGATCTCTTTTTTGTTTTCAAGCGCTTTCACAATTTCGGTCAGAAGTTGATCTGCACCTATTCCTGTAAGAAAGGGAATTCCCTTAAATAGTGGAACTTCATAGGTTTTCTCAACTTTACTCGTTGTGACAATAAGGTCGATACCCGTAAGATTAACTGCTATGTCTTGGATTCGACACTGGGTTGTAGTTACGACTATACCACGACGGGCGAGTTCTTCTTTTAATCGTGTTGCGACATGTGTTGATGTAACTCCTCCTGTACCACATGCGACTAGGATCCGGTATTTCATTGGCTAACCTCCTTTCATTCAGTTGTCTTAACACCAATCCAACTGATTTGTGTGGTATTTGACTGGTTGGATAGGGTACTTAAAATGAAGGCCACCCGCAAATAAGCAAGTGGGATTCAACATTTCCTTTACAATAGTTTTACAAAGTTGATGCTCATTCGCATTTATATTTTTTTTATGATATTGTAGAAATTCCTACTTACCTCAAATTTCCACATGCCATTCCCCTTTTAATGTATGGTATAAGGCGATGCGAGATCATCATTATATTTTCATTCTAGTAAAAAACCAGCCTTACATATAAGATTGGTTTTAATCTTCAATTCACCTTTACCACTAACAAAGTTCTTGAGCTTATAACATTCCACATAGAAAAGTACCAAGGCTGTCTGTACAGTTCCAACAAACACCGACGATGACGGGAAAATCCTGCGATTACGGGATGGTGCGGTTGTTCTAGTAGTCAATACCAGAGAATAATTCCACTTGTAATACTTCAGTATATAAAGTCTTTCATTAATTATGACTTGGAGGCTATCATAGTTGAATTCGATACAACGGATAACTGTGTGATGAGAGTACTAAAAACATTTCCTCTCTCCCCTTGTTCCACTTTGGTTACTTATCAAAGGAACTAGAATAGGATAAAAAAGTCTGTTCTTCAATTAGGGCAAGATTGTCTAAGAGTAAACGCTCATTCATTTATAGATATTAGTGGATAAGGGGGGCGTCGTATAATGTTGTAATTTGAATCTATAAGTGTGGTCATGTGGGCTCCACATGAACTTGTTTAAAATCATTAACAATCCACTTTCCACCTTCCTTTTGTAAGTAGACTTGAAGGGTGATATAGCTGCGCTCATCATGATCATTTTTTGTATTGGTAATGATTTGTTCAAAAGTAACATAGGCATTCGATTTGTCTTCATTGTGGTCTACATATGAGTCCACATGTGCTACATCGTACATTTAGTTAACATCTTTAACGTCTTCTTCTGGGAAGGTAGTTTGATATAGATCAGTTTTGAACGCTATTTTACAATTTTCTTTTCTCAACTTGGTATTATCCTATTTAATATTGAAGATCGATTCAATGATCACTAGGACTGTTTCTTGAATGGATTCAATTTCGGATTGATTAAACGACTAGAATCCAGTATTTCATTGGCTAACCTCCTTTTATTCGGTTGTCTTAGCACCAATCCAACTGATTTGTGTGGTATTTGACTGGTTGGATAGGGTACTTAAAATGAAGGCCACCCGCAAATAAGCAAGTGGGATTCAACATTTCCTTTACAATAGTTTTACAAAGTTGATGCTCATTCGCATTTATATTTTTTTTATGATATTGTAGAAATTCCTACTTACCTCAAATTTCCACATGCCATTCCCCTTTTAATGTATGGTATAAGGCGATGCGAGATCATCATTATATTTTCATTCTAGTAAAAAACCAGCCTTACATATAAGATTGGT